>JACCLG010000009.1 GCA_013425335.1 Microcaldota archaeon | reverse complement strand
ATGATGAGAAAGACGAACCCCGCTCCAGGGGCATATATGTCACCAAGAACGTAGACCAAAACAGCTATGATAAAGAAAAGAGCTATGATGAGCAGTAATGAGTCTCTCTTATTCTTGGAGATTTGCTCGTAGAAGCTTATCCTTTCCATCTACTCATCAAATTTAACTTTGACCGGCGCTCTCTCAGCTTCCTCAATCTGGAAGTATAGCTTCTGCACCTTTCCCATGAAGCCGGCAAACCAGACTCCCGGTATTGTTGCTGTTACGTTGTTGTACCTCAGCACAGAATCATTGTAGAACTGCCTCGCATACGCAATCTTGCTCTCAATGCCTTCCAGCTGCTCCTGCAGAAGCTTGAAGTTCTCGCTTGCCTGCAGCTGCGGATAGTTCTCTGCAAGCGCAAGGATTGTCTTCAAAGCAGCCGTGAGCTCCCCGTGAGCCTTAATCTTCTCGTCAACACTCCCTGCACCCATCATTTTGGCACGTGCGTCTGTGACCATCTTAATTGCTTTCTGCTCATGCTTCATGTAACCTTTCACAGTCTCAACAAGGTTTGGCACAAGGTCAGCCCTCTTCTTGAGCTGGACATCTATTTGGGACCAGGAATTGTCAACCTGGTTGCTGAGAGTTACTATTCTATTGTAGTAATAAGCGAAGAACAGTATTACAATGCCGATGAGGCAGATACCAAGCTCTATTATTGGTAGCAACATATTCGACCCCTCCAAACTCATTTTATACTCACAAATTTAAATAGCTTGCTCCGCTTGAATTGAAAATAAAGTATTAAAAGCGGCAATATCTAATTATAAGTTCGAGAGGTGACTTATGTACGAGCTTAGTGAAGTCTCAAACGGAAAGTGGGAGATACAAAAAGGTGCGAAAGCAGGCATGAATGTCCCTGTGAGGGTATACGGCACAAAGGAACTCGCAGAGAGAATGAAGAGGGACAGGACATTTGACCAGGCAACCAATGTTGCTTGTCTCCCAGGAATAGTGGGGCACTCTTTTGTCATGCCCGATGGACATGAAGGTTATGGATTTCCGATTGGAGGCGTTGCTGCCTTCAATTTCGAGAATGGAGTGGTTTCACCAGGAGGCGTCGGTTATGATATCAACTGCGGGGTGAGACTCATCCTTACAAATCTCACAGAAGCAGAGGTCAGACCAAAGATAAATGAGCTCATTGACAAGCTTTTCAGAAACATCCCTTCAGGAGTTGGCAGCAAGGGCAAGATAAAACTGAGCATAAGGGAGCTGGATGATGCCGTGAGGGGCGGAGCAAAATGGGCAATTGAAAAAGGGTATGGGTGGGCTGAAGATTCAGAGAGGCAGGAGGAGAATGGTTGCGTTGAGAGTGCAGACCCATCGAAAGTCAGTGGAAAGGCCAAGAGCAGGGGCGCTCCCCAGTTCGGCACGCTTGGGGCTGGAAATCACTTTCTTGAGGTGCAGAAAGTTGAGAAAGTAATGGATGAACATACTGCAAAGTCATTCGGCCTGGAGGAAGGGAAGATTGTGGTGATGCTGCACTGCGGTTCCAGGGGGTTCGGGCACCAAGTCTGCGATGATTATATACGGGTGATGCTCGATGCATCCAGAAAATACAACATAAAGCTGCCGGACCCTGAGCTGTGCTGCGCGCCGCTGAACTCCACGGAGGCAAATGATTACTTCGGTGCGATGTATTCGGCCGTCAACTACGCATTCTGCAACAGGCAGATCATGATGCACTGGATAAGGGAGACTTTTGAGGATGTGTTCAAGAGAAAAGCTGATGCCCTTGGCATGAAACTTGTTTATGATGTCTGCCATAACATAGCGAAGATTGAGGAGCATGACTTTGAAGGGAAGAGGGTGAAGCTGTGCGTTCATAGAAAGGGCGCCACAAGGGCGTTCCCGGCAGGCAGGAAGGAAATCCCGTCTTTATACAGGGATGCCGGGCAGCCTGTTATAATACCGGGCAGCATGGGGACTGCATCCTACATACTTGTAGGGGATGAGGGTGGAAGGGAGTGCTTCTACTCCACATGCCACGGGGCTGGGAGGACGATGAGCAGGCACGAGGCAATAAGGACATACAGGGGCAGCGATGTGAAACAGAGTTTGGAGAGCAAGGGGATACAGCTTAGAGCAACTGGCTGGGATGTCATATCAGAGGAGGCTCCAGGCGCATACAAGGATATAGATGAGGTAGTCCGAGGAGTTGAGCTCGCCGGCATATCCAGGATAGTTGCGAGGCTGGTGCCTCTAGGGGTTGCCAAAGGTTAGCAGAAGCGAGCGAGAAACCCCACATCCTTTAAGGTGGGAGCATGTCATCTAGCATACAGGCATCATTCATAGGTCATAGTTATATCCCCTGCAACGAGATGGGACATACCGGTGTCATTCTCGGTGTAGTAGATAAGAATCTTCCCGCTATAATGACCGTTGACAGCACCGATTGCAATATTCTCAGTTGCATCGAAGCACGGGACATTTGTTCCATTGGCAATTAGGTCATGGTCGCTGTTTTTTATGAAAACATTAACTGCAGTCAGCGATGGGTTGGTGCCGAAGTTTTTTGTGCAGTTCACTCCTGAGACAGTTATGTCATGACCAGTATCTTGGTAGAGGTCCAGCGTGAGGTTGCCGGTAGTTGTCAACTTCATTGACCTGCAGATAAAATTTCCTGGGAAGTTGCACATTACCGGCTTCGGCTGGCTGAACATGCCTAGGTATGCAAGAGCAGCAAGCACAATAATTAGTATGAGCGCCATCCATCCATAGGTTGTTATAAACTCCATTGCTGACTGCGCTTTTATCATGGTAATATTCTCACCTTATACTTTACGTTTGCCAATAGAAATTAAGTATTATGGTATTAAAATGTATCGAATCAAAATAAGATGCGGTGTTGGCATGATATTGTCTGACAGGGATATAACCCGCTGTATGAAGAAGGGGATTATAAGAATCACCCCTGCTCCGGAAAAAGAGCAGATGGGGCCTGCTTCGGTTGACCTGACGCTGAGCAACGAGTTCTGGAAGTCAAAAAAGGAAGTGCGCAGGATTGACATTTCAAAAGTTGGCTTCAGCGATGTTATGGAACGCTTCAAAGCCGATACGGTGGAACTGAACCCCGGCGCCATGATTCTTGGCAGGACAGTTGAGAAGATAGAGCTTCCCCCAAACATCTGCGGGAGGCTTGAGGGCAGAAGCAGCTTTGCCAGGCTCGGACTTGCAATTCATGTGACAAGCAGTTTTATACAACCGGGCTCAAGGAACCACCAGATTCTGGAGATAGTGAACCTCTCCAATCAGAAGATAATAATCAAGGCGGGTATGCGGGTAAGCCAGGTCATATTTGAAGAGCTCAGGAGCGGCACGAGCAAACCATATGCAAGGTTCGGAAGGATAGCAAGGAACCAATGAAAAAGTCCTCAATGCACTAAGAGGCGGGGAATGGGTTAAAGCTTAAATACTGAATGAATTCCAATTATCTTATGCACTGCAAAAAAGCCCAGACTGCGGTGGAGTTTCTCACCGTGTACGGCTGGGTTGTGCTTCTTGTGCTCATAGCAATCACCATGGCGTATTATTCCGGCTACCTTAGCGTGACGAACATGCTTCCGCCATACTGCAGTTTCACCTCCACCCTGGACTGCTACACATTCAAATTTGGCTACGGGGAGGATGGAAAAACAATGACGCTCAACTACAAGCTCACAAATGGATTGGGGTATGACATATGGATTGGCACTAATGCCACTGTGCTGACTGCGGAAAACATTGGCAAGCTTGGCAAGAATAATTACGCCGGGAACTGCACCTCCATACTAAACCCGGTAAGGCAGGGGGACCCGATATCATGCACAATTATGATACCTGACAATGATGTAGTCCCTACTGGAAACAGGAAGAATGAGTTCAAGCTGTCGTTCACATATGGAAATTGCAATGTAGTCCCCAACTATTCTCAGACCCATAACTGCGCAGGGGCCCCGAACTACACTGTGAGCGGGCAGATACGGGCTCAGCTTGAGTCAAACCTGACAAAGCTCTATGGATGCGGCTCCGGAGTTTGCGATTATCTGCTTGGAGAGAATCCTGACAACTGCTGCTTTGACTGCCATGTTGCTAGTCTCCAAGTCGCGGCAAATCCCACCACATTCCCGAATATGGGCATCACGGCAGTGAATGTAACGGCAAGATATCTGGATGGGACCCCGGCTGCAAACGCAACTGTAAGTTTTAGCGACAATGCGACAGTGCATGGTTCATTTACTCCTCAGAATGGCGTTACCAATGCAACTGGTCAGACAAATACAGTTTATACGGCATCCTGGACTCCGGTCTCTAGAAATATTTCTATAACTGCAAGCACATGCGGGAGAATAACAAATGTTACAGTTCAGGAGACTAATCCGTGACATGCGCCCACCCCAGAAGAGTGTGGGATTCCTCACTCATGCTTGCTAAACTCACATGATGTATGTGACGCTCGACCTGTCAAACCCTTCAACAAGCTCTATGTGCATCTCTTCAGGAGGAGCCCAGGATGGCTCCGGGTGGGTGATGTAGGGAAGGAATTTCCTTATGTCCCTCGCCATTTCGGTTACCGTATGCCCTTCTCCGAAAACTGCCCTGCTTATCTCATAAGTTGCTCTCCTTGTTGTCGCCTCATCAAGAATTCCCAGGCTGTGCAGGTACTCGTGAAGCAGAATGTGGAAACAGTATGAGTTGAACAAGCCGGGGTTTGTCCCTGCTATTTTCCTGAGCGGAGTTTTATTCATGACTATCATGTTAGTTCCGACTGGATAGAAAGCTCCAATCCAGAAACCTTCATTCCCGCCCATCTCCGCAAGCCCCAGCATCAGTCCAGCCCTCTCAGACTTTGTTACCTTCCTCACTACCTCCTTGACCACTTCAAAGACATCTGGTATGGATTTCGAATTCTCCAGCTTCTCTTCAATATTCATCTGACCACCTCCAATTGGTCATTGAACAGGAATGCTGCGCTCCTCGTCTATCTTTTTTGCAACCTCCTTCAGCCTCTTGAAGTATCTAATGATATCTTCCTCTATTTCCTCAATTGTGCTTGTGAGTGTTGCATCCCTCAGGGAGTAGGCTCTACCCCTTCTCTCTATAAGGCCGCGCTCTATGAACTTGTTTAAGTGGTATATGACAGCTGCCCTTGTCACCTCCTTCCCCTTGCATAGCTCGGTGCTTGACTGGGATTTGCCCTCGTAGTTCGCTTTCAGCAAATCCTTGAATATTTCTATGGCAAGCTCATCCCCGCCGAAGCCCAGACAGTCGCAAAGCCATTCGACATACCTTTCTGTATTGTGCTGCACAGGAATCTGAATTCTGCGTATGATTATTGTTGGCCTGCGTCCAAATTGCATAGCTGTCTTTTAACCAGTTAGATATTTAAATGTTTCGTTATATAATCATTAATAGGTTAATGATTTGTTAACAAAATAGGAGGTGAACCTATGGACGAATTATTTGGACCGTTTGGTGAGATAAGAAGACTGAGAAGAATGATGAGGGGATGCCAGCCTATGGAGAGGATGGGAGTTGCCGAAGAAGCAAGAGAGCCTCTCACAGATATTATGGATGAAGGGGAGGACCTTGTTGCCTTAATGGAGCTGCCTGGAGTGAACAAGGATGAGATAAAGGTAAGCACAACGACAGATATGCTCAAGGTAAGGGTTGACAAAAAAGAGGAGAAGGAGGAGAGCGATGAAAATTATTGTTACAGGGAGAGGAGATACGACGGTTACTATAGGGCTCTTTCTTTGCCGAGCGAGGTAATTCCGGACAAGGTTAAGGCAAGCTACAAGAATGGTGTGCTTGAAGTCAGGATGAAGAAGAAGGTTAAGAGTGAAGGAGGCAAGGCGATAAAAATAGAGTGAAGAAATTTGGGGCTCGCCAGAGCCCCTTCTCACCTCGTTCCCTAAGCTGCTGGATTTCTCAAATGATTTTATTAGATGTTTGGTTGCTCGGTTTAAACTTTGCATAGATATATTAATTCTGGAATATTAAGAATCAACATGCAAGTTAATGTGGTTGAGAAAAAAGAGGGAGAGGGAGCAGGGATTTTTCGGAGAATGCAGTATGAAATTTCTAACATAGGTAAATTCGATCAATATGGGATGGAGGAATTACGCAGAGAGGCATTTAGAGATTTCGTTCCTTTTCTTAAAAAGTATAAAGCTCAAGATATAATCGATATTGGGTGCGGACGGGGCTATGAGTCAAAATTCTTGGCTAAAAGGGGCTTTAATGTCACTGATTTAGATATACAGCGAAGACAGACTACAATTGTGCAAAAGAGTGCTAAAGAGAAGAGGTTGGATATAGATGTCATTCTAGGCGATGCTATAAAACTCCCAGTTGGGGATGGAAAATTTGATGCGGCCTTGAGTCTGGCGGTGATGGTAGCGTTTAAATCTGACGAGAGAATGAAAGCCGTTAGCGAGATGGAAAGAGTTCTAAGGTCAGGCGGGCTTATACTGGTTATACTGGCATCTGACGACAAAGCTTACAGCATAAAACTCCGTAACGATGACGGGAGTGTAACAAATATGGAGAAGTGGCAGTTCTCAGAAAAAGATATGAGAGAAATGTTCCAAAATTTTGAATTTTTACTTCTAAAAAAGGTGACCGTGGCATATGATAAGAACTTCTGGATTCTTGTTGCCAAGAAGATGGCATAATCTTTTATATATTTGTGGCAAAATGAACAATGAGGTGTTCTCATGAGCGTTAAAGTTTATTCCACTCCGACATGCCCGTACTGCACAATGGCAAAGAGTTTTTTGAAGCAGAATAAAATACAGTTTGAGGATATAGATGTATCAAAGGACAAGAAGGCCGTAACTGAAATGTTCAAAAAGAGCGGGCAGATGGGGGTGCCTGTGTTGGATATAAACGGCAAGATCATAGTTGGGTTTGACAGGGATTCCATAAAAAGCGAGCTGAAGATTAAGTGATGCGGCAATGACCTAGATTCAGTACAACTCATTCCTTATGATTTGTATGGTAGACCATACATATGTTTTTACTGTCTTTTGCATCAGCACTTGAACATTGTAGTCTAGACTTATATCTCATTCTTTCTTCCCTTCACCGCCCAGCCCAGCCGCATAGTGCTTGAAGTCGGCAGTTCTCGTAACCAAATGCTTCTCCATTAACAATTTCAGCAAATTCGTTACGCTGTTTGGATTCATCTTCAGTGCATCGGCAATTTCCCCTCTCTTAGCCCCGGGGTTATTTTTAATATAATCAAGTATTCTCTGGGATTTCTCTCCACCAACTACTTCTCTAGTTTTAATTTCAGGAAGAACGAAGCCAAGCATATCCTCGCTTACTTTTTCTTTTCCATTTTTCTTCATCTCATTCCAGAGGTTGTGGCATACTCTCACAATATCCCTGGGCTTCCTGAATTTTCCAGAGATAAATTCAACTGCCTTATCAGTGAATTTAGCATCAGCCCTCTGCTTAATCAGCTCGACAACTTCTTCCTTCGTCAGCCCGTTAAGGATTATAGTTTTTGTAACTCTATCAAAAAGAGTTTTATTTACTGGGTGCTTCTCGAGCTCCGCCCTTTCGTCATGCGTGAGCGAGAGCACAATCTTGACCCCTCTGTCATGCATGTTGTTGAACGTTGAGGCGAGCTCGGGCACCATAGCTGCGCACTCATCAACGAAAACCGGCCTGCTCACAACATCAGTAGGGTCCTTGCCCAGCAGCCGGTCAAGAGCATTCATATGTTGCCTAAGTGCAGAGTAAAGCTTGTCCTTCGTGCATCTCTCAACATAAATTCCTTTCCCATCATGCCCAAGAACCCGGACAAGGGAGGACTTTCCAAAGCCCATGTCAGAAAGCACAAGAGTAACGCCTGCCTCAGTTAAGGAATTCTCAAGCTCCTCCTTCTCCTTTGCATAGCCGATGAACTCCTCAGGCTTGTCAACCGGCGTCATGCTGAATGGATTGTCCGTCATGTGTATCACATGTGTAGGTATATGTGTATGGAAATTTATAAATGTTTGCCTTCGATTAAATAGGTACTGTGTATTGTAAATTGTATGATGTAATGGAAAACTTACACACGGACCTGAACTACTACATAAAAGACTACACATTAGATACACACAAAACGAAAACTTTATATATACGCACCTCTATAACCCTACATGTAGGCAATGTGTTGCTAGATGTGTAGGCATGGAGTTGAAACTGATGAGCGACGAGCACACGGCAATTGTGCAGGACTGGTACGAGAAAGGCATCGCACTGGGTTACAAGTGCACAAAAGAATTTAAAGTGGATGACAAAACAACTGATTCTATTGACTGTGTTTTGGAGAGAGGAGAAGAGAAGATATTCATTGAAGTTGAAAACTCCGGATTCGGGAGCCAGACTTTTAAAAATATGACAAAGGGACTGCATCTAAAACCTACAAAAATTATTTTCGATTGTAAAAGACTTGCAACAGCAAAGCAGATAGAGAAAAGAAAAAACAGAGTGAATATACCAATCGAAGTAATATGTAGGGAAGATGGAGGAAGACGTGTTGATGTTTCAAAGAATCTCAGGAAAATGATTTTGGATGTGCTGGCACAGTCTGACAAGCAACTCTCAATTCTCGGAATTTTTGCAGATATGGACTTGAATGTAATGAGTAAAAAAGATAGGCGGGAATGGTATGATAAGATCCATTTAGCTTGCGAGCAATTGAAAAGAGAGGAGGCAGTTGTGATGAGTGAGAAATCATATCCACAAGGTGAGGGACCAAGCTATATACGGTATTACTCAATTAACAGGTGATGCTCAAGTAAAAAATAGGAGGAAGCTCGGACCAGTTGATCGCCGATGACCCGAGCTCCTCAAAACGGAGTTGATTCGCATGGAAATTGGGGATATGTTATATAAAAATATTTCGGAGATATTTGACGGCAAGGGTTTTTCGCTTGGGTTTGAGTTCAAGAATGGCAAAGTTATAATGAAAGTCGAGCGCCTCGTGCTGGATGATAAGGATGATGCTTATTTGGGTATAAAGAGCATCTGAGCTGCTTACGACAGCCTGCATGCCATGTACTGAAGTGCCGTGACGCAGTCCGCTGAGAGGCCTGACTCCATGGTATTGGCAAGGTTTGAGGTGAATGTGTTATCGAGCCATTGCGAACTTGTTGAGTTTGTGCTGAGTTCAACTGTCATGACAAGCACATCAGTGCTCGCGCAACAGGTAGTTCCGTTGAATGAGTTGGAGTATATCACCCTATATGTTGACGGCGAAACTTGCTCCTCCCTTACTGCTATGCGGGGCGTGCACTGCTTATTGAGGGCGCTTCCACCAACGCACTGCCTAGCGGAATTGAATATTGAAGAGAATCTCGACATCAAAGTCCCGTTTGCTGTTGAATTTGCCAACTGCTCGGCGTCAGCGGCGCTATAAACATGCACCGAAGTAACGCATGAAGCGGTGGTTGTGTTGCAAACCTCTCCGGATGCGCAGTTTGAGCTGGACAGGCAGCACTTGCCCGTGTTGCAGCAGTAGCTGTTATTACAGTGATTTGACTGGCAATTTGAATTGGAGCTGCATGGGTTTCCGTTGGAAAGGAGAGTAGCAGTGAAGCAGGAATAAATCGTTGTATTGCACTTGCCGACTGAGCAGTTTGAATCTGAGGTGCAGCATGACCCGGAAGCACAGCAGTAGCCGTTGCTGCAGTGGCTGGACTGGCAGTCTGAGCTGGATGCGCATTGGGCGCCATTTGCTTTTAAATTGGGCTGCGTTCCCCCTCCGCTAGGCTGACCGTTTCCGCCCTGCGGAGACAGCGATACGGTTAACCTCGCATATCCTTCGTCTATGGAATTCAGGGTAACCAGAACTGTTTTTCCTCCAACTGTTATGGAGCGCGCTTCACCCAGGTGCATGAGAAGAGACTGCGTATCAATTTTCAACAATGCCGCATTGGACTCCACCTTGCTCATAAGTATCGTGTGAGTTGTGGTCGAACCTTCTTCGAGGAGCCTGAAACTGTCCATCCCATCTTCTTTCATGGTGAAATTCTTTGAGGTTGTTATGACAGAGGCTTCGCCACCTCCGATGGGAGCAGAGACGCATCCCAGAAGGATTAGCGATATAATAACCATTATGGCGAGGCATGTTCTCATGATGTACTTTTGAAACGGGGGGTTTAAAAAATATCTGATACCTTACAGCAGAAATGTATAAATAGTGCGCCAATTAAACTAAAACTGATCGTATGGCAGAGATACCTTATTGGAGAATGGTGCTGACAGCCCTGCCTCTCCTCGCATTTATAGTCAATCTTTCATTTGGGGTATTCATATTCAGAAGGAAGAGGATACTGGTCAACAGGCTGTTCACCCTTCTCATGCTGGCTTTCTGCTGGTGGACAATAGGGGACGTCGGGATGAGGCTTGCCAGCACGAACAACTCTGCGGCAGTTATGCTGAAATTCATAAACATAGCAACTCCATGCATCCCGGCGATTGCGCTGGCATTTGTGATGGCCCTGGAGAATAAAACACCCTCAAGAAGACAGCTTGCCTTCATGGTGGTCGGCTCTCTTATATTCGTTGTTGCTAGTCTGGCTGGCTGGCTTGTGAGCAATCCGCCGGAGCAGAGGTTCAATGTCTATATGATACCACCCATGCCGGTCAGCATCTACAACGGCTATGTTTACTTCACGGTTTACATGATGACTTTCACTTCCTATGTTATATACCGCCTGGTCAGGTTCTACAGAACCTGCGATAACGAGATGGTGAAAAGGAGGATAAAATACCTTTTGTTTGGGGCGTTTATAACTACCTTAGTAACTTTTATAACCGAATTCCTTGTTCCGCTCGTCCTTTTCCAAGTTGGATTTGACATACCGAGCCTTGGGAGTTTCTCGACAATATTCCTGACTTCATTTACTTACTACAGCGTGAGGAGCAGATGATGTAAATGGCGGAAGCAGAGGAGCTGTATAACGTCCTGAAGGAGAAGCTCATGAAGAGCGAGCTAGAGGAGACTATTTCCATAACTACAACTGCGGACATGCCGAAGCTCGACCTGGCGCTCTTCAAATTTTTCATACAAGATAAGAAGATGAAGGGCATAATAACATGCATAAACAGACCCCATACATACTACGCAAAGCTGCTTATCGCGAATGGCATGGAGCCGGGGGAGCTGTACTATGTGGATGCATGCAGCCCGTTACTGCACACGCCTTCCGAGGCATTCTTCCTTGATACGGACAAGCCTGAGAGGAATGTCTGGTTTGTGAGGGACATCTCAGATTTGAGCTTCCTCCAGATAGAGATATATGAGGTGGCCAAGAGGCTTATTACTGCGTCAAAGGGAGACAGGAACTTCCTTTTGGTGGATGGGCTGGCATCGCTAGGCCTGTACAACGACCCAACTTCCCTTGGGAAATTCCTACACGATCTGAGTATAAGGGCGAGGTCGTTCCGTATCTACATGACGATAATAATGGAGAAGGATGAAGCTCTGGCAAACCTGATAAGGACAATCTGCGATAACAACTACCAAATCTGATTCTAGAAGAGAATAATATCCATTATAGATAAATATATAAATAATAATGGATAAGCAATATCTCGTGGACCTAGCCATATGGATTAATGGGAATGAGAAGCTGGGAAGAGAGCTGGAAAAAATAGTTTCAGCGCTAGAGGCTGAAAAGGAAAGGCTGGAGGATGAGGCGTCCAGGTTTCACAAGAAGAAGGTTGGCTCGCGGGAGTATTGGTATGCGAGCGGCGGGAGGAGCGGCGTATGGAGGTATGTCTGCCCTGCGAAAAGGAACCCTGCGGATGGTATTGAAAAAAAGATTGAGGCACTTATAAGAAAAAAAGAAAGGATACGGGAGGGCGTGAACAGGGCTGTTATAAAGCCACTTGGAAAGCACCTGCTTATAGACCTAGACAGGTTCAAGCCTTCTGACGGCGAGGTTATAAGCTCCCTGGAATTATACGAAGCTTTGAAGGAGCTGAAAAAATAAAGAATCAGCAGGCAGCTGGTTTCCGGGCACGAGGAGCCATATTAGAATTAGCACGCTTACCACGAGGAGCAGCATGCCGAGGTAGAACAAATTCTTCCTCATCTCCCTTGTCAGCTTTGCGAACTTGAGCTGGTAGAGCTGTGTTGGGATGCCAATTATGAATCCTCCCAGCAGGAGCATGAATATGGCGGCCCAAATCCAGACTGGTGGAGATGTCTGGTAGACCGTTAAAAACTTAATCATGAGGGCAGGAGTTCCCACAATTTCGGATATACTCCAGATAAAGAGTAGGAAGCCAAGAAGTACCATAACCGCAGACGCTAGCCATAGGTTCTTTGCATTTTTTATCTTAACAATTTCAAGAAGTACGCCATTCCAAGCGTATACTCCAATAATGGAGGACAAGAATATCAGGACCAAGCTTAGCCAGAGTACCCAAAACATTTAAACCACCTACAAATCCTTTGTATACGATAGAATTTAAACTTTGCTGTTTGAAGGCTCTACACCTTACCTGCGTGCTGTTCTACTTTCTAGTCTAGCAGCAATGGCATACAATGCATCAGTTTGGCTGGATATGCCAGACATTCAGATTCTTGAGTGAATTGAATCAGCAGCTGGCAGTTTACTAGCCTCCGCAGAGCATACCGCAGATTTTCGCGGTCGTGCAGCTATATGCGCCATCGCAGTTGCAACAGTATGACAAAGGCGAAACACACTCGCAGTTCTGGCCAGGTGCTTCGCAGACTTCACCTGGAAGGCCTGAGCATACTGGCAGAACTGCCTGACAGCTGCCGTCTGACTGACAGTACTGTCCGCTTGGGCAGGCTTGTGCCTGGTTACAGCAGGTCACTTTAGTAGTGGAGTTCATGCACGCATGGGTGCCCACAGGTTGGTTGTTGCAGTCTGACGCGAAGCCTGAGCAGTATGTTGGTGAGCATGTGTAGTGGCATGTGTTATCACTGCCCCCTGTAGGTGTTGTTTTGCTGGTGCAGTCTGAGTTGCAGCAGTCCTGCGGGCAGTTGAAAACACTTTCTCCTACATCACATTGTCCATTGTTGCAGTTGAAAAGACCACAACCTAGTCCTGGTGCACATTGCGCGCCATATGGTGTGCAGTAGCTAATCGCATTGCAGCATGTGACGTTATGGATAGTATCGTTACATAGCAGAGTGCCACGGGCGAGCCCGTTGCATACTGGCTGGAAGCCTGAGCAGTATGTTGGTGCGCATTGTGAGTAACATTTGTTGTTGCTCTTGTCACTGCAGTCAGGGTTGCAGCAGTCCTGCGGGCAGGCGGAAGCGTTTTCTCCAGGGCCACATGTTCCATTATTGAGACAGGAAACGCAGCCTGGGCATGAATCGCAGGGAGAACCTGATACAACAGTTATTGAATTTGATGAGAACGATGGTGAGGAACTGACGCAGTAAACCCCGTATTGATTGGCGCTTATAGTGTTTGATGCAACATTTGAATTAGAGCTTTTGAAGTATACACTGGTATTCGCGCTTCCTATCGTGTTGGAAATCAAATTTATGGGGGAATTCTCAAGATATACCGCATATTGGGTTGCGTAGTAGCAGACTACTGGTGGAAAAGTCGAGCATAGAATCCTTCCACTGATTGTATTCCCAGAAATCGTGCCTTGAGAGTTAATCAGACTCATGGTTGCAGTACCGACTCCCGAAAAAGTACTACCTGAGATGCTCACGACTGAGTTCGTTGCAGATAGTGCCCCTGCGGCTGTGTATCCGATCGTCACGGTAACCCCAGTTATATTTGCATTGCAGCTACTAAGAGAGATACTTGTTAAACCAATCTCACCCTGTAACTGCAACGAGCTATCATCACATATCATGATGTTTTTGTGTTGGTTACTTGAAAGTACAATATTAGAGCTTTGGTAGATATATTCGTTCCCTGACCAATACTTTCCAAATTGATTATTTGTAAACGTGTCAGTATTGGAGCTCCAAATGAAAAGCGCATAACAACCAGGCTGACCATAGGTTATGAACTGGTTGTTGTTCACCACATTGTTGTTAGAAGAGATGAATTGAGGACCCACACAGTTATAATGTATAGGGCTCCCCCAGTTGCCGTCTAAGTTATTACCTGTAATAGTGTTGTAGTGGGAGCTTGATAGAAATATCAGAGGCTCCCGGACGAGCTCTGTGCCAATGTTGTTCGTTATGGAGTTATAAGATGAAGTATCTAGCGAAATAGCACCATAGGTATCTGTTATTGTATTGCTGGTGATGATATTACTCTGCGAATCGAGAAGACTAATTCCATAACCCGTAACCATAAACCATTGGGCGTTGCCATCAATCGCGTTGCCCTGGATGGTATTGCTGTTGGAGTGCTTCAGATCTATAGCATCGCCGTCAGTCATACCGCCTATTTGATTGTTTGTTATTTGGCTGTTGCTAGCACTGTTGAGGCTTATGGCATAATCACACAGCCCTGGGCAGTTTATGATATTGTTATCAACTAGATTCTGGTTTGCGGTATTCTCGATTATTATTCCAATATTGTGTGTCCAGTTTGGTTCTTGTATAGTATTGCCAGTTATTGTAGCTTTAGAATTGGTGGCAAGAGTGAGGCCAACTACATTGTTGATGAGTTGGCTGTTGGATATGGTTGCAGTTCCCTCTATGTACAGCCCATTCCTATGTTTCTCATCCGAAGCGCCAATTAAGCCGGCATTGCTCAGCTCCCCGTTTTGCATGATAAAGTTCGCACCAGAGTCAATCCAGACGACATAAGTCGTTGATTCACTACCACCTTTATAAGACGCTGATGAAGTAGTAATACGTGAGGCAGCTCCATTGTGGTCATAGAGGTATAAACCACCTCCATTGCTCACTTCTATAACTGAGGGAGTAGTTGCGTTCATCATCATGGTTACATTGTTGTTAGTCAGCGACCCTGCGCTTCCTATGTATACGCTTCCATGTACTTTGAAGTTTATATCCTGACAGACCAGGGCTTGGTTGATATACCAGTCACTATAGTCGGGCGGTCCTACTGCAGTTGCCTGATTTGATACATTTTTCACATTGAGGCTGCATGAGTAGGTGTAGGGATCGCAATTATACTGCGCTTGCGTATAAAATGATGCGTGGCCGGAAGCACCCCATGCATTCAGAAAATATGTGACCTGGGAGTAGACGTCTCCTGAGGAATCCGTTTTAGTGGGACTTGGAGTGAGCGATACCCCTCCAAAACGAAACGCACAAGCCGGGTCATTGCATGCAGTTAAATACAGAAGGGCGTTGCATACTGAATTGTTCTCTTTATCACTAACATGCACTGTGAGGGTAGTTGGCCCTTGCCCGCAGAACACGATGGGGCTGACGCTGAGTGATATGAATGCGGGGGTGTAGTTAAGAATTTTTGAGGATGATAGCCCGCCCGTTGTTCCAGTCAGTAGTACTAGTTCATTTCCTAAGTTGATGTCATTGAAAGTTGTTGAAGCTTGCCCGAATTGGTCTGTTGGACCGAAGGTTGGGGTGAGGCTTGCAGTTGGCTCTGTTGAATTATGGGAGAAGCTGACATTCGCGCCGCATGTGGTATTGCCAGTCGAGTCTGTGACAGTGGCTGTAACAAGAACCTGGCCACATCCTGGCTGCTTGGTAGCGTTGAGTGATATGAATGATGGAGCGTAATCAAGAGTTGTTGTGTCTGATAGATACCCACCAGGAACTGGAACTTTTCCAGTCACTTGTACTACTTCATTTGCCAAGTTGGTGTCTGAAAGCATTGTGGAAGTGTGCCCAGAGTTATCTGTTGTGTTTGAGGTTGGGTCGAGTGATGCTTGTGAGCCGGCGTTGGGGGAGAAGCTGACAGTCGCGTCGCATATTGCTTGGTTGTTGCTGTCTAGGACCGTGGCTGTAATAAGAGCAGCGGTGCTGCCACATCCTGGCTGCCTAGAGGAGTCGACGTGTATGGATTTTGGAGTGTAATCCAAGTTTACTGAGTACACCATTGGCCTGCCTGGAATTGAGGAATCTGCTGTCAGCGTTACTACCTCGCCTGACAGGTTGCTATCATGGAATGTCGTTGTTGCATACCCAGACGCAAGAGTCAGAAGAGAGGTTGAATCCAGGTATGCTGCGGGATTTGCTGAATTATGTGAGAAGTTGACATTGACATTGCATACTGGACGGAAGTTACTATCCGTAACATATGCCTGCGCCTGAACATCGTCGCTGCATAGCGAATGAGAAGGGGTGAGTGTTATGTAGCGAGGAGTGTAATCCAAATTGACTGACGCTGTCAGGTTTGTGTTTAACTGGGGCACATAGGCGCTGGCAGTCACAGCGACAGTCTCTTTTGTCAGCAGGCTGTCAGAGAACGTTGTATAGAGAGTGCCACCTGGGTCTGTTAACCCCGGGTTCTCTGAGAAGCTTGCAACGCCTGCTGCATTGTGGGAGAAGTCAACTTCAATGTCAGGAATGGCGTTGCCCTGCTGGTCTCTCACGGTTGCAAGCCAGATTACCGCGTTGCGGCAGCCAGGGAGAGAGGTTGGAATCAGGTTTAAGCCTGAGGGGACGTAGTAGAACAGCACAGTTGTTTGGTTTGAAATGGTGGAGGCAGCACCTGTTACGGTTGCAGTGCCGGCCTGGGCTGAGGTTACTGTGACAGTGGCAACTCCCAAGTTAGTTGTTGTTGCGGAGGGTGAGCTCAGCTTTCCAACAGGTGCTGAGTAGAAAATCACCTGGATGTCTGGCAGGAGCCTATTGCTGCTGTCCCTCACAGTTGCGGTTATTGTTGAGATAGTTAGCCCGTCAGGGACAACTATGCTTGGGGTTGCATTGAGAATTATGGAAGCAGGAGGAATGCAGTCTGCAGGGCAGTTTGTCGGGTTCTCCCCTATTGAGGGTGAGCATATTCCATCACCGCAGTACAGGATCTGTGAGTAGGTCTCCATGAGGGTGATTATTGTCCCGCTTGAGGTGTAGTTATTTGCAGCTGAGCAGCTGCCTGTTGTGACGTAATTTGGGTCTGTGAAGCAGTTCAGGTAGTTGATCTGCGGCCGGAGTTGTATGTTCTTGCCAATGGAGGGTGTGACCTCCCTGTCCGTTATGTTGACTATGCAGGTGAAGGTCTCGCCCTTCTTTACTGTATAGGGTGCCGCGGGTGTGCAGTTGCCAGCATAGGTCTGCTTGCCAGGCTTCCCCACATTCTCAACATTCAGGAGTATTGAAGCAGGA
>JACCLG010000001.1 GCA_013425335.1 Microcaldota archaeon | reverse complement strand
GAAGGCTTTGACCTTGTTTGAGCAGCTCAGCTCAAAAACAGATGCAATGGTCATAGGCAATGGCATAACCCAGCAGCCTGGCGTGCTGAAAACTGCATCTGAATTGATTGGGAAATGGGACAAACCACTTGTCATAGATGCTGATGCAATACAGCCAAAACTGAAAACAGACTCAAAACAGCTCATCTACACCCCGCATTTTGCGGAATTCTCACGCTTGACAGGAATGAAGACACCAGAGAATTTGGAGCAGAGGATAAACTCTGTGCAAAAGACTGCGAGAGAGCTCTCAGCAACCATCCTCCTCAAGGGAAGACCGGACATAATATCCAACGGAGACAAGCTCATGCTCAACAACATTCACAATCCCGGCATGACCGTTGGAGGGACAGGCGACACCCTTGCAGGCATTGCGTGCGCTCTGCTCTCCCAGAAGCATACTGCATTTGAATCTGCCTGCGTGGCAGCATACATAAACGGCTCAGCAGGCAACCTGGCAATGAAGGAATACGGCTACTCCATGCTTGCGTCGGATTTAATAAGCAAAATTCCCTCGATTATGAAACAATTCAGGCAGGTGTTGTTATGAATAAGAAACAAATAATGGATGTTGCATTGATTCCAACAGTTGTTCTGTTTGCCCTGCAATTAATCAGTTTCGTAACCCTCCTTCTTCCTCGCTTCAACCTATACTCCTCTTCCAATTTCTCAGTTTTACCCCTGCTCGGCGTCATCCTGTATTTACTTCCAGCAATCATATACTTATACACAGGCCATTCCGCTGTTAAAAACTACAAACTCGAATTGGGAGAAGCCTTTTCAATCGGAGTAATGATGAGCGCGCTAATGACGCTCACAAGCACCCTCATAACCGCAGAGATGACGATGTACCAAGGTCGCACCGAAAGTTCCTTTTACATATACACCGCATTAATCAGCATGCTATTCGGGCTTGTGGGAGGATCTTTATTCAACGGCTTTCTGGCTTTCGTAGGAGGGGCGGTTACCCAGCCAAAATCAAAACCGGAAACAGCACAGGCAGAAAAGAAACCAACGGACTGGCTGGTTATCGGAGCATTAGCTATAGTTGTGATACTTATCGTCGGTTTCGTTCTTTTTTACCTAGGCTCCACTCCCGGTCCCCGCTACATGAGCCAGTGCACTTTTCCAGCAGGATTCACCTGCATAACTTCCAAGCTTCAGGCAGGCACTTCCAAGCTTTACCTCAGAATTGGGCAGGGAACTGGGCACAATATACAAATCAACGGTATCAACTGCACACAGCAGACGGACGTAAGTGTAATGACAAATGGATCATACATCTTCTACAAGAATTATGACCTCGTCGGAGCTGGATGCGCTAATTGCACTGCCATAAACCTGTCTTCCGGACAAAGTGCTGTTATTGCAGATTCAATTGGTGTAGGCACTGCAACATCGGGCGCACCTGCCAATGCAACCAACATTTATTGCACAACAAGCTCTGGAGAAGTACCAAGTGGTCTGGAGATTGGCTCTCAATACAATGGAAAGATATACATAAACTACACAGAGCTTGACACCGGTCTACAAAGAATTGTTGTTGGAACATACACGGCAAGGTATGAGTCTTAACACCCTAAAAAATATCCGCGACCCCGCCAACATCCTTGAATACGAAATCCGGCTCCTCTTTCAACAACCAACTCAACCTATGAATTCCATTGCAGACACACCCAGTCGCCACACCCGCAGCCCTCCCAGCCTGAATGTCCTCCACTCTATCTCCGACGTAAATGCATTCACTCCCATTTTTCTTTATCCTTTCAAGTGCAATCATCAGGCTCTTTGGCGAAGGCTTGTTCTCATTGGCATCCTCCCTTGCAACCACCACAGAAAAATACTTTTTAATATGGAACTTCTCCAAATCCCCCCTTATCCTGGAGCCTTTCCCGTCACTGACCAATCCTATACCAATCCCTAAGGAATGCAGCTTTTCCAGAGCAGGCGCAGTCTCAGGAAACAGCTGGATATCCCCCTTCATCACATCCCAGTAGCCCCACCAGACGTCCTCCACCTTCTTCACATCTTCCTTCCTCACGCCCATCTTCCTATACATCTCGTGGTGGTTCATTGAAAACTCTCTTCTGAAGAACTCCAGCCCCAAATCTCCGTAACCCAGCTCTGCAAAAGCCTCCTTGAAGCTCTCATAGGTTATGGCAGTAGAGTCAAGCAGAGTTCCGTCATAATCAAACAGAACAAAATCAAGCATGAATGCACCCGCTCTTCTTTTTATCCTACTTGTATATTTATTAAACAACATAATAATAAATGCGGGTCGAACTATGGAACTTTTTGGGAAGCTTGCTCTCCCTCTCACTATGCTTGCTATCTTGCTTTTAGGTTGCACCTCACAAGAACAACATTTTACCGACTTACTTACCAACCACACTAGTGAAGTTACATGTATCAAGCAAAATCATTTATGCGGCTACGGAACAATGAACACAGCCGCTATCACTCCTCGTTCTAAGTTCTACGGCAAATGCTGCGAGGGTTATGCTTGCGTAGGTGGATATTGCGAAAATGCAACCTTGCACTGTGCCGAGAAAGGTCAATTCTGTGGCTATGGGCCAACCGCTCTAGCGCATCCCGATAATATGACCTATTACGGA
>JACCLG010000037.1 GCA_013425335.1 Microcaldota archaeon | reverse complement strand
GGGCACGGGCACAAAGTTGTGGTAATCCAGTTCATGAAAGGAAGAAAAGATATTGGGGAGTACAAAATCGCAAGAAGGCTGCACCCGCATTATGAGATATTCCAGTTCGGCAGGGAGGAGTTTATCGATTTGAAGAACCCTGGGAGGGAGGATAAGGAGCTTGCCGAGAAAGGCTTGAAGTTTGCCAGGGAAACCCTGAGGACTAAGCCGAATCTGCTTGTGCTTGACGAGCTGAACCTTGCAGTTTCCATAGGGCTTGTGAAGGTTGAGGATGTTGTGAAGCTGCTTGATGATACTCCCGAGGATACTGTGGTAGTAATAACCGGGAGGCAGGCGCCAAAGGAGTTGATTGAGATAGCTGATTTTGTGAATGAGGTGAAGGACATCAAGCATCCTTTTAAGAAGGGCGTTCCCGCGCAGGAGGGAATACAGTACTGAGGTGGAAGAGTGAGATGCCCCTACTGCTCCTACGCAAAAACAAATGTCATAGACTCGCGCGATGTGGGCGAGCTGGAGATTACCAGAAGGAGGAGGGAGTGCAGGAAATGCAAGAAGAGGTTCACCACGTATGAGAGAGTGGAAATAATTGATCTGGTTGTGATTAAGAAGGACGGGAGGAGGGAGAAGTTTGGTAGGAGTAAGTTGCTCGCCGGCGTACAGAAGGCATGCGAGAAGAGGCCCATAAGCCAGGAGAAAATTGAAAATTTGGTTGAGGAGATTGAGAGGGAGCTCAGGAATATGGAGACGCTGGAGGTGGAGAGCAGCAAGATTGGAGAGCTGGTGATGAAGAAGCTGAAGAGGCTGGACAAGGTTGCTTACATAAGGTTTGCATCTGTGTACCGCTCATTTGCGGATATTGAGTCGTTTGAGAATGAGCTCAGAACGATGAAAAGAAAGCTGAAAAGAAGGTAAATTCTGAAAACGCAAGGTTTAAATAAATTACGATATATAGTATTTAGGCTTCTATTGAACCACTATATGTTGTGTTGAGCGTATATCATTGAAGGTGATGTGATGGCTGGCGAAAAGGCGGTTGTTCAGATTAAAAAGAGGGATGGGAGGGTTGTTGATTTTGACAAGAGCAATATAACAAACGCTATTTTCAAGGCTGCAGTTGCAGTTGGGGGGGAGGACAGGGAGACTGCAGAGAAGCTTGCAGATAATGTTGTCGCGATTGTGAATGAGAATTTTGCAGGCAGAATCCCAACAGTGGAGGATGTTCAGGATACTGTTGAAAAGGTTTTGATTGAGAATGGGCATGCCAAGACTGCGAAGGCATACATCCTTTACAGGCAGAAGAGAGCAATCCTGAGGGAGCTGAAGGCTGAGCTGCTCAATGTCCCTGTTGACGAGGTGGACAACAAGCTCGGGGTGAATGCCATAAAAGTTTTGGAGAGGAGGTACCTGAAGAAGGACAAGAACGGGCAGGTCATGGAGACTCCGAAGCAGATGTTCAGGAGGGTTGCGAAGGCGATTGCGCTTGTTGATGTGTTCTACGACAAGAATGTAGACACCAGCGAGGTTGAGGAGGAGTTCTACAACATAATGGTGAACCTGGAGTTCCTTCCCAATTCGCCCACGCTGATGAATGCCGGAACTGAGATAGGGCAGCTGGCCGCGTGCTTCGTGCTTCCGGTTGAGGATTCGATTGAGAGCATATTTAATGCGGTGAAAAATACTGCATTGATTCACCAGAGTGGAGGAGGTTCGGGATTCTCCTTCTCACATCTTAGGCCAAAAGGAGATGTTGTGAAGTCAACCGGGGGGGTTGCAAGCGGGCCTGTCTCCTTCATGAGGGTGTTTGACGTTTCCACAGATGTGATAAAACAGGGTGGGAAGAGGAGGGGAGCTAATATGGGGATACTCCGCGTTGACCACCCCGACATATTGGAGTTTATAACCGCGAAAGACATGGAGCACGCGCTGAACAACTTCAACATATCGGTTGCGGTAACTGACAGATTCATGGATGCGCTTGAGAAGGATGAGCAGTATGAGCTCATAAACCCCAGGAGTAGAGGTGCTGTGGATAAGCTCTCTGCAAAAAAAGTTTTCAAGCTTATTGTGCAGCAGGCGTGGAAGAATGGGGAGCCCGGAATGATTTTTATTGATAGGATAAATGCTGCAAACCCGACTCCCTCTATTGGAATGATCGAGAGCACTAACCCATGTGGTGAACAGCCTCTGCTTCCTTACGAATCGTGCAATCTCGGTTCCATAAACCTCTCAAGGATGGTGAAGGACGACGGGGAGATTGACTGGGTGAGGTTCAGGCAGGTGGTATGGAGCGCAGTTCATTTCCTTGACAATGTGATTGACGCGAACAAGTACCCCATCCCGGAAATTGAGAAGATGACGAAGGAAAACAGAAAGATGGGGCTGGGCGTGATGGGGTTTGCGGACATGCTCTTCCAGATGGGGGTGCCATACAACTCGGACAGGTCTGCGGAGGTCGGGGAGAGTGTGATGAAGTTCATCAATGAGGAGAGCAAGAAAGCTTCTGCGGCACTGGCTGTGAAGAGGGGGGCGTTCCCGAATTTTGAGAGGAGCATCTACAACAAGCCCGGTGCGCCAAAGCTGAGGAATGCAACAACTACTACTATTGCCCCCACGGGAACTCTGAGCATAATAGCAGGCTGCTCCAGCGGGGTTGAGCCGCTGTTTGCAATCGCATACATAAGGAGGGTGATGGACAACACGGAGCTGCTTGAAGTGCACCCTGTGTTTGAGAAGATAGCGAGGAAGGAGGGGTTCTACAGCCTGGAGCTTGTGAGGAATATTGCAAAGAGCGGGGGAGTGCAGGGAGTTGCAGAGGTTCCTGAGAAGTGGCAGAAGGTGTTCGTGGTTGCATACGGGGTTTCTCCGGAGTGGCACGTGAAGATACAGGCTGCCTTCCAGAAGTACACAGACAACGCAGTTTCAAAGACTATAAACTTCCCTGTGGATGCCACGCAGGATGATGTTGAGAAGGTCTACATGCTGGCCTACAAGCTGGGCTGCAAGGGAGTCACGGTTTACAGGGACCAGAGCAGGAGCGGGCAGGTTTTGAATATAGAGGCATTCAAGAAGAATGAGAAGCAGCAGCTCGTTGTCGAGGAAGGAGTCGCACATCCCAATGGAGCTGAGGAGAATGGAGTTGTCTCCGCGGAGTATGTCGGCGGATGCAAGACCTGCCATGCGTAGGTTTTAGAATGACTGAAACTCTTTTCTGGAAGGACCCTTACATGAGGGAGTTTGAAGCGAAAGTTGTTTCGGTTAGTGAGAAGGAGGTTGTGCTTGACAGGACGTGCTTCTTCCCGCAGGGAGGGGGGCAAGTCGGGGATACTGGTTTTCTGAATGACGTGAGGGTTGTGGATACACGGAAGGATGAGAATTACAGCATAACGCATTTTCTTGAGAGGGAGGCTGCATTCAAGGCTGGCGAGGTTGTAAAAGGAAGGATAGACTGGGAGAAAAGGTATAGGACTATGAGGCTGCATTCCGCAGCGCATGTTGTGTATTATTTGTTGATTGAGATGTTTGGCGAGAAATGCAAGCTTGCTTCCTCTGGAATTGTGAATGAGAAGAAGGATATAACTGATTACCTTACGGAGTCTTTTGACAGGGAGAAGCTTGCAGAAGTTGAGAGAAAGGCAAATGAGTTAATCAAAAAGGGCGGGGAGATAAGGACTTGGAGTGATGAGCAGAAGCCGAATTATAGGTATTGGGAGATTGACGGCTTCCCAAAGATGCCGTGTGGAGGAACCCATCCAAAAAGGCTGGAGGAGATAGGGGAGATAGTTGTGCAGAGGGGGAAGAAGCCCGGAGCAGGGAAGGAGAGGGTGGAGATACTTCTTAGAAAGTAATAAATAGTTTGAAAAAGAAGTTGTTAATGTGACCGTATGAATTGGAAATCTATAAAGCCGGATATTAGAGTAGTAGCAGTGTTCATCATACTGTTTGTTATTTCACTATTAGCTTCAAGCGTAATTCGTGGTGATTCGGGGTATCTTTCTTCATACCATTATAAGCCGAGCTCGTGCAAGAACCCGGCATTCGAGGGCGTTCGGTGTTGGTATGAGGGCTTGGGATTGCCTTTCCAATGGACATTAACCCTAGGACATTGTGATGATTGTTGTAAGGAAGTTAATGAAAGTGTTGTTAAGTGCAACGCTGGTGGCGTAGGCCTGCCCATAGGCTTTGAACCTGTGAATTTCATCCTGGATGCAATTATTTGGTGGGTAGTTGCATTCTTGCTTGTTAAATCTTACGATTTTTTATTTAAAAGAAAGAAAAAGTAACTAGAGTTTGTCAATTGAGGGCATAGTTTTATTTGTATAAGTCCAATTTGATAGCATGGGGCTATTCGAGGGGAAGCTGGGCTTTCTGCTGAGCATGTTCCTTTTTCTAGCTTTTTTTGTAGGAGTATACGTGCAGCTCGGAAGAAACTTCAGCCTGGGAACCGCCGTAGTGCTTCTGACCCTGCTCATTGAGCTCATGCGCGAGGTTTCAAAGAATGGAAAGAGGAGGAAGCTGCGCTGGAGGGAGGTTATAGGGCTGGGTTTCGGCGCAACAACGTCAATGGTTGGGCTGTTCTTCTCGCTGATACTCGCATTGGCTTTGGGATACAGGTCGTTCTACATACTTCTTCTGGACAGCTCACTATCCACAATGGTTTTTCTGTCCAGCTCCTTCCTGAGGTTCTGGAAGCACCTGAAGAAGTGATTTCGCATGGGAGTTGAAGAAAAGATAAAGGCCATTGAGGATGAAATGGGGAGAACCCAGTACCATAAAGGGACTGAGCATCACTTCGGAAAGCTCAGGGCAAGGCTGGCGCATCTCAGGAAGCTGGCCGGGCAGCACAGGAAGGGGGGGGCAAGGTTCTCTGTAAGGAAGAGTGGGGATGCAACTGTCATTCTCATAGGAGAGAATTTTGTTGGCAAGTCCAGCATATTCAACAGGCTCACCGGGGCGCATTCCAAGGTTGGAGACCACCCGTTCACAACGCAGAAAATAATTCCAGGCATTATGAACTACGGGGGGGTGCAGATACAGGTGCTTGACACGCCTGCCCTGGGGCTGGGAGAGGCGGAGATACTGTCTTTTGCAAGCATAGCGGATTTGGTTGTCATCGTATGCGACTCTTCAAAAAATATATCTGGAGTTATGAGAGACCTGGAGAGGGCGAAGGTTGCGGGAGTGCCTCTTGTTGTGATCAACAAGTGCGATGTGGAGTGGGGAGGGGGGTTCTGCGTCTCTGCACTTACTGGAGAGGGAATTGAGGGGCTGAAGGAAGAGGTATACAGAAGGCTGAGGCTTCTGAGAGTTTACCTGAAGCCGAAGAGGGGAGAGGCAGATAGAAACAGACCCCTTGTGGTGAAGGAGGGTTCAGCAGTGAAAGATGTCTGGGAGAAGCTGAGGCTGAAGGGGGAGATGGAGTATGCGCTGGTGTGGGGGAGCTCTGCGAAATTCCCGGGGCAGAAGGTGGGAGCCGACCATGTTCTCAAGGACGGGGATGTGCTGACGATTACGATGAGGTAGTTGTATGGTTTCTCTGAAATACTGGGAGTGGGAGGATGCCGTGCTGAAGGAGAAGCTCAGGCATATTTCAGTGAAGGAGATAGCCAGGGCATATTTTGACAATGAGACGCAGGCATATAGGTTTGCCTCTGCACTGCTGCTTGTTAAGAGGAGAGGTTTCCTGAAGCTGAAGGATTGCGGTGAGGAGCTGCCAATTGCGACATGGAAGAGGTATCTTGACTTCGGAGTGCAGGTTGGCATACTGAAGCACGAGGATGAGGTGTATTCCTTCACTGATAGGTTTACAAAGCCGTTGAAAAACTTGGGGGAGTATGTGAAGGTATGGGTGAAGGAGGGCGATGCAAACGAGGATTTGGGATTGACATTCGCGCTTGCAAAAAGAGGAAAAGAGAAAAAGAGGGGAGGAAAAGTTACCTCTTCGCCATCGCAGCAAGCACCCTCTCCTTCGCAATAGACATGGCAGCATCCCTCTCTGCAGTTGACTCGTTCTTTGCCTTCTCAAGAACCATTTTTGTGTTCTTCCTAACTCTCTCGGTTATGAGGGAAAATGCCTGCTCCTTTGTGCCTCCTATGCTTTCTGTGTATGATAATAGGACTCCTCCTGCATTGGCAATGAGGTCGGGAACAATTGTCACTCCTCTCCCATGGAGAATCGCCTCGCTCTCCAGCTTCACAGGTATGTTTGCCGCCTCCACGATTATTTTTGCCTTGACATTGTTGACGTTTTTTTCAGTTATCACATCGGGCCTTGCCCCAGGTATGAGTATGGAGACATCAAGCCCGAAGAGGTCGGCAGTCGGAAGTTGCTTGCCGGAGGGGTAGCCCAGCACTGTACCCTTCTCCTTCTTGGTTTTCATGAGCTCATCGTAATTCAGGCCGTTTGGCTCGTAGATTGTCCCTTTGGAGTCCGAAACGGCAACAATCTTTGCGCCTTTCTCTGAGAGGAATTTCATTGCGAATGTGCCCACGTTGCCAAACCCTTCAATTGCAACCGTGGTTCCATTTAAACCGATGCCGGCGAATTCTGCAGCAACCTGTGTTGACTCCGCAACGCCAAATCCTGTGGAGCCAAGCTCGTGGGGTAGCCCGCTCATATCAGTGGGCTTGCCTGTTGCAGCCTTGGGGTTTCCCGCGCCGTCAACAAACGCCCTCATTTCCTCTGCGCCGGTATTCATGTCTGGGCCGGCCAAGTATTCCACGGGGCAGAGCGATTTCAAAGCCTTGCCGAAAGCCCTCAGCATTGAAGCTTTGTCACCCTTCGGATCTCCTTTTATTCCGCTCTTCCCGCCGCCGAAAGGAAGCTCGGCAAGGGCGTTCTTCCATGTCATCACTCTTGCAAGCCTGAAAACTTCTGTCACAGTAAGGTCCGGCACGAGCCTTATCCCTCCCTTGCCCGGTCCTAAGGCACTGTTATCTATTACCACGATGCCTTTCGTCTTCGTCTTCTGGTCGTATATTATGATGATTTTCTCCGGTCCCCACTCATCTATGAACCCATTCGCTTCCATTTTGAATACCTCTTGGAATAGAAGTTTGAATAAGTAAAGAATAAAAAGGGTGTGGAGCAATAAGCATAACGAAAGGTGGTGTTGTGAAGCTGCTTGATATTTTTGGGAAGAAGGATGTGGGGGAGGAACTGATAAAGAAGGTTCCATACGGGATGAGGCTTAACTTCCACCCATACAGGCTGAATGCCAACAAGATGGAGAGCGTGCTTATGATTATTGAGTTGAAGAACCTGAAGGAGGAGGTGCTGCTCACTTCTGTCATTGTGCAGCTTCCAAAGAGCTTGGGGTTCGACCAGACTGCTCTTTCAAACGCCAGGGAGATAAGGCTGGGGGAGATAAAGCCTGGCGAGGAGAAGGTCATAAAGGTTGAGGTGTGGGGCAACCCGAGGACGGATGCTGGCGATTACCCAATTCAGGTGACAGCAATATGCCACTACAGAAATTACGGGTACATGCTTAATGCTGAGAAAAAAGAGATAGTGCTGAGGGCAGTTTAGGCGGTTTTCTGCTCCTTCTTCTCCTCTTCCTTTTCCTCAAGCTTGAGCATCAGCTCTCCTAGTGCGGTTGCAAACTGCATGCCCTTATCTGTGAGCTTGGCCTTTTTTACTCTGCCCTTTACTTCTAAAGTGACAAGGTTTAGTTTCTTGAATTCCTTAAGCAACTTTGTGGTGTGCACGTAGGTTGCGCCGCAGCCTGTTGCCAGGTTTGATGCGTACCATTCCTTTGAGGTGTCCTTAAGCTGCAGAAATATGCAGAGTGGTTTTTTCCTGAGGAGTATTTCCTTCAATCCCACGTTAAACCTCGTAAATTTATTAACTTCATCTCTTTAAAACAGTAAGCTTTTTAAATAGGAAAGTGGAAAGAAGGGAATGTAAGTGGTGATAGAATGACTATGAGGCTCTCTCGGTTATATGGGATGGATATATACAGCGACGCTGGAAAATATCTCGGAAGAGTAATAGACCTGATTCTTGACCTTGAAAAGGGAGAAGTTATAAGGATGACTATGCAGCCTCTTATGGCAATAAGCAGAGAGGAAGCAAGGAAAGTGCTGAGAGAGGCGAGCGTGCTCTACAGGAATGTCAAGTCTGTGGAGGACGTGGTGGTCGTCACCAAGGGGTCTACTGCAGAGAAGTTTGCAGAGCTCCCAGAAGAAGAGGTAAGGGGTTTCGGGAGAGGCTCATTCTAAATCTGCATGAAGTTTCCTTAGCTCATCCTCGCTTTTTCGGTACTTCAGCATGAGCTCGTCTATTATTGAGTCCAGAAATACCATGGCGGAAAGCTCAAAGAGAGTTCCAAGCGGGGTCAGGGGCTCGTGGTTGCCCGTGAGCTGCCTCGCCTCGTAATCCCTCTTCGCATCCTCAGGGCGCCTGCCCTTTATTTGAACCACAACATCTGAGAGCTTGCCTATGTCAGAATCTGGGTTGGAGGTTATTCCAACTATCTTAACTCCTTTCTCCTTTGCTATGGTTGCAGCGACTACAGCCGACAGGGTCTGCCCAGAGCCTGACACCACAATGAGGAGGTCATCCTTGTTTATTGCTGGTGTGATGACTTCGCCGACTATGTAAACTGTGAAGCCCAGGTGCATCAGCCTCATGCCGAATGCCTTTGCGACAAGACCGCTCCTCCCGGCGCCCACGATAAATATCCTCTTTGTATTTATGAGGGATTCCACGAACTGGTCTATGCTCTTCTGGTCTATCGCGTGGAGCTGCTCCTCTATCTTCTGGGCGAGTTTTTCCATTCTTGTGTGTATCATTGTACTAACCCTCCCAATGAATTGAGAATACTTACTTTTTTAGGTCGATTGTGTTTATTAAGGTAATCGCACTACTCAAAGCACATCATCTAGCCATCAACAGTTGGGAAAAAATAAAATCAGTAGGGTGTGCACTGCTGGTTCTGATTGCAGTAATAGTTTGAGAAGCAGTCTGAGAATATTATTTATATCTTCTGTCTAATTAATACTATGGAAAAATACCTTCTCGTGAGCCCGAACTGCGCCGACCTATGCGCGCCAAATTTCGAAATAAAAAAATTCCCTGATTGCGAGAACTACGTCTACATCCCGGATATCGACAAGCTCGGGGGCAAAGATGTAGTCATTCTCCACAGGTGCTACCCGGACCAGGACTCAAGGTTATTCCAGTTATTCCATATTCTTGAAGCGGTCAGACCTCTCGCTGCGCGCGTAACCGCGCTAGTCCCGTATCTTCCCTATGCGCGCAAGGACGAGAAAATCCGGAAAGGTGAGGTGAAATCCGCGAGTTTGATATGTGGGATGCTCGCAAATGCGGGCCTGGACGAGCTCGTCACGTTCGACTGTCATTTCATGCAGGAGGGCGAGGGAAAGAAGAACTATGCAGGTTTGAACATAGACAACCGCTCGCTCGCGCCTGAGCTCCTCGCGTACGTGAAGCCGAAAGTGAGCAACCCCGTTTTTATATCCCCGGATATCGGCACTGCGTATATGGTGAAAACGGTAGGTGGAGTGAGCATGGAAAAAACCCTTGGCGATTATGTGCATGGGCCAGTGACATTCAGGCAGATAATCGAGGAGAAGCTGGATTTCGATGTCACTGGAAGGGATGTCATCCTTATAGATGATATGATAATCGCGGGCGAGACGATGATACGCGCGGCGCAAGTGTGCAAGAAAGGAGGCGCGAAAAGAATTGTATGCGCTGCTGTTCATGGTCTGCTCGTGAGCTGCGCGTTCGACAAGATACGCGCCGCGGGCGCGAAGGAAATCGTTGTAAGCGACAGCATACCCGGACCCGCAGCAGTTGTGAGCGTGAAGAGAAGGCTCACGGATTATTTACCTTAATATATTTTTTCATTCAATTATTTAACGCGTTATGCAGGATGGTCAGATGGTTGAGGTCGTCCCTGCCATACTAGTAAAAAGCAGAGAGGAATTACTAGAGTGCATAGCGCGCGTTAGGGAAAGCGTTTCGGTCGTGCATATAGACATGATGGATAACGAGTTCGTGCCGAATAAAACCATCGGACTCGAAAGCCTTGCTGAGCTGCCGAATGGCGTCTCGTACGAGTTTCACTGGATGGTGAAAAACCCGGAGAGATGGATCGCGAAAATAAACAGAAACCATCTCCATCTCGTGCATGTGGAGACGATAAACAAAGAAAACTGGGGCGCGCTAAAAAAAATCTGCGCGAGTTCGGGTTGTCGGCTCGGGCTCGTGCTCAATCCAGAGACAACAATCGAAAAACTTGGACCATACATAAAAGATGTTTCACGTGTGTTGGTGATGGCCGTTCATCCTGGGTTTTATGGGCAGGAATACATC
>JACCLG010000018.1 GCA_013425335.1 Microcaldota archaeon | reverse complement strand
TGTAAAATATCATCTTATTGGAAGGTGGTAGGATGGCCGTTTCACCGTTGGATTTGAGGTACAAGAGCGAGATGAACGCAGTATTTGATGAAGAGAACAAGCTTGCGAAGTGGCTTGCGGTTGAGGGAGCTCTCGCAAAAGCGCAGTCACGGGTCGGGAGGGTTCCCATAAGCGCTGCAAAAGAGATTGAGAGGAAAGCCCACCTGAAATATGTGAAGCTTGAGAGAGTAAAGGAGATTGAGAGGGAGATAGACCATGACCTCATGGCAATGGTGAAGGCGCTGAGCGAGAAGTGTAATGGAGACGCTGGAAAATATGTCCATCTGGGGGCCACAAGCTATGACATTGAAGACACTGCAAATGCTCTCATACTGAGGGATGCAATAAAAATTATTGAGAGGAAGCTGGTGCATCTCAAGCAGATTCTGCTTGTCCTTGCTGAAGAGAACAAGTTGAAGGTGTGCATAGGCAGGACACATGGGCAGCACGCAGTCCCGACAACATACGGGATGAAGTTCGCACTTTATGCTAGTGAAATTGACAGGCACCAGAAAAGGCTACAGCAAGCTCTTGATAGGATGGTGGTGGGGAAGATGAGTGGTGCGGTAGGAACGATGTCATCATTCGGGAAGGAGGGTTTCAGGATTCAGGAGTATGTAATGAGGGAGTTGGGCGTAGAGCCCGACCTTGTCACCAACCAGGTTGTCCAGAGGGACAGGCATGCCGAGGTTTTATTTGTGCTGGCGCTAGTCGGCTGCACACTTGAGAAGATAGCCAAGGAGATAAGGAACCTGCAGAGAACAGAGATAATGGAGGTTGCCGAGCCGTTTGGAAGGAAGCAGGTGGGAAGCTCAACAATGCCGCACAAAAGGAACCCCCACAGATGCGAGAGGATATGCAGCCTTGTGAGGCTGCTCAGGTCAAATGTTTCTGTTTCGCTTGAGAATATCGCCCTTGAGCATGAGAGGGATTTGACAAACTCAGCAAACGAGCGCTTCATAATTCCCGAGTCTTTCATAGTTGCGAATTTCATGCTGAACGAAATGATAGACATACTTGTGGGGCTGGAGTTCTTCCCGGACAACATAAGAAAGAACATAGAGCTCAGCAAGGGGCAGATAATGGCTGAGAGGCTTATGATACTGCTGGCGCAGAAAGGCATGAGCAGACAGGAAGCTCATGAACTGCTCAGGAATGCCAGCGTAAAGGCATTCAAGGAGGGCAAGCACCTCAGGGAGGCGCTAAGCGAGAACGGGGAAGTCATGCGCTACCTCAGTGAGAGGGAGCTTGAGGATGCATTCGACACGAATACGTATATTGGAGAGGCTGTAGAGATAGTCGAGAGGGCTCTGAAGGAGCTGAAAAGAGCGTAGGTCCACTGGTGCACATGCTCCGCATTGGAGCCATGCAGGTGTTTGGATGAGCATGGATTACGCAAAGGCAGGGGTTGATGTCAACAGGGTGAAGGGAATCCATGCATCCATAGATGAGCTGATTTCAACAACGCAAGGAAAGGATGTGCTGCCAGTCCACGGACATTACGCAGGCATTGTGAAAGTTGGGAAGGAGACAATTGCTATACATACCGATGGTGTGGGAAGCAAAGTGCTTGTTGCACAGTTTCTTAAAAAGTATGACACGGTTGGGATAGACTGCATTGCCATGAATGTCAATGATGTTATATGCGTTGGGGCAAAGCCAGTTGCGCTTGTTGATTATATTGCGCTTGAGCATGAGGATGAGGAGCTTGTCTCCAAGCTAATGCAGGGCCTTGTTGAAGGCGCAAAGGAAGCTGAGGTTGCAATAGTCGGGGGGGAGACTGCAATACTGCCAGACATGATAAGGCCCGGCCTTGATTTCAGCGGATTCTGCACAAACGGCTTTGACCTTGCGGCAACGTGTGTAGGTGTTGTCGGAAGATGGGGTCTGGTGGCAGGGGAGAAGATTAAAACAAATGATGCTGTTATTGGCGTTGAGAGCTCTGGCCTGCATTCCAACGGCTATACTCTTGCAAGAAAGGTTCTTGACATGAACGAATGGGCAAGGGAGCTGCTCACGCCGACAAGGATATACGCCAAGCCCGTCATGGAGTGCTTGAAAAAGTTCAAGGTGCACGGCTTGGCGCACATAACAGGCGGTGCCTTCTCCAAGCTCAGCAGGATTGGAACGCTGGCAAAGAGGGGTTTCCTGCTCGACAACATGCCTAAACCCAAGCCTATTTTCGAAGAGCTGAAGAAGAAGGCGGGCTTGAACTACAGGGAGATGTACTCAACCTTCAACATGGGCGTCGGCCTGTGCATTGTTACAAGCAAAGGAGATGCAAGAAAAATCATTGATATTTTCGAGGGGCATGGGCAGAAATGCCATATTGTAGGGAAAGTCATAAAAGAAAATAAAGTGGAAGTTCTCAAGGACGGAACTTCCTTTGTTTTGTAGGCTCATTTTGCAGAATATGCATTACACCCAGAGGCAGTCCCCTCCGCTGAGCACGTTCACTCCTGCAAACATCCTTGCAACTATGTAGAATGCCATTATGAGAATCAATATGCCCGTTATGACATATTCGAGCCTCTTCTCGGCTTCCTTGTGCTTCATCGGGTCACTGCCGGATGTCATGAAGCTTATTCCAGCCCAGGAGAGCATTACTATGGCAACAAAAACTCCGATCTGCCGGACTAGCGTTATAATTGGACAGAGTGCATCCCTTGCACTTATGCTGGAATCTGCGTAGGCTAGGCCCAACATTAACAACAGTAAGAGTACTTTCGCTTTCATAATTCCACCCCCATTAGTATATGGAGCGTTACATTTAAAAATATAATTAAAAGAGGGAGCGGCAACCCTATTGGTTTGTTTCTTCTTTTTCCAGCTGTGCGGCGAAGAGAGCCTCTGAAAAATGCAAGTTAGGATACTATTTTATACTCCCTATTATTGATTATTTACTGGTGGTTTAATGGTCTTCGGAATTGGCGAGGGGAGTATAGACATTGTCTTGGACAATCTGAACTTTTCACCGGGTGATATGCTGATGGGAACTGTTAAGCTTCAGCTTAATTCTCCCACGAAGGCCAGGAACCTCAGGGTGAGGTTCTGGGGGGAAAGGAGTGTGAAAACCAGCAAGCAACATTATGATTCCAAACGCCATCAATTTGTGAAAACGCCAATTAGCAGCAATGAGATAGTCTATGAATTCACTGTCACTCTTGACGGAGAGAAGGAGTATGCCAGCGGGGAGTACCCGTTCCAGATAAAAATGCCGGACTACCCAGAAAAAAAGCCAGAGGTGCCAGGATTGGAAGTTGCAGCGGAAATAGCGCAGACCCTCGGAGTCCTGCCCTCTCCGGTGAGATGGTACCTCCAAGCCACTCTGGATTTGCCAAAGGCCTTTGACATAAACAAAAAAGTACAGATCACCCTCGCTTAGGGGCTGTTTTCTTCTTTTTTGGCATTTTTTTCTTCTCCTCTTTCTGGGGTTTCTCATGGCAGCAGAAAGGGCAAGAATCGCATTCGGAGTGTTCCTCCACAAAAATCACCTGTGCATATTGATGCAGTGAGATATATTAAACTTTACTGGACTAAACCTGCAACAATTTAAATCTATACAGATAAACTATATCGGGGAGGGTTTCTTCTCTGGTCGTATTATGAAGAAGCTTAGGTGGATTGAGGAAAAGTGCAAGGCGCCGGAGTGCAACTACTGCACCAGGGTATGCCCCAAGGGAGTTCTCTCCATAGCCGGGAAAGAGCTGCAGTACTGCACCCAATGCAACCCCAAGTATGCAGTCTGCGTGAAGGCGTGCATGAATAACGCTCTTAAGATAGACAAGAACGGCGTGATACAGGTGATTCCTGAGAAATGCGATGGCTGCGGTGCATGCGTTTCGGAATGCAAGACTCGCGGGATAAAGCTGAAAAAGAATAAGAAGGGGATGAAAGTTTCAATCAAATGCGATTTATGCTCTTCTCTAAAGCTTTCCAACCCCATATGCGTGACATTCTGCCCGTATAATGCTCTGGAGGTATATGAAGTTGAGGAAGAAATATCCGAAGCCAAGAAGGAGCACGAGTCCGAGGAGTTCTATGAGAAGCAGTTTGAGCCGCACTTCATAGGGGAGGGAAAGAACATTCCCACAATCAGGTACAGGGAGCCGCTCACTCCTGAGAGCATAGAGAAGAGGTTCTCGGCGTCCTTCTCGTTTGGTGTTCTGGAGTTCCCGCCTCCAGGCAAGGATGCGAGGCTGATTGACGAGTACGGAAGGGTTAAGATATTTGATGTTGAGGACTTGGGGAGGATATACTGCATAAGCTTCCCAAAATTGTTCTCTGACGACTGGAAGCTTGCTGAATATGTCAAGCACTTCACCATAATGAAGGTTGCAGACGACTATCTGTCTGCTTTCCTGAGCCCGCCGGAGTATTTCAACATGGAGATGAGGCTGAAGGCTCTCAACAAGGTCAAGCTCATTGCGAGGGACATAATAAACAGGCTGGAGCCGACTCTGGATCCTGAGAAGAAGGAGTCCATATCCGAAATAGTGGCAGTCGACACAATAGGCTTCGGCGCCATAGAGTACTTCTGGATGCGGGACAGGGACAATTTGGAGGAGATAGAGATTGACCATCCTCTGAGGGAGATTCTGGTTTATCACAGAAAGCATGGAAGGTGCATAACAAATCTGAGATTCACAAGCGACAGGTCATTCAAGAAAGTGATGAATGCAATCCTGAGACCTCTGGGCAAGTCGCTTGACATGATACACCCTGTTGTTGACGCGCAGCTTCCCGACGGCTCAAGGCTTCACGCCCAGATCGCCCCAGCTTCCCTTACAGGCGCCACTGCAAATATAAGGCTCTTCGGGAGCGACCCCTGGACTTACACGAAAATAATGAATGCCGGAACTGTTGATGCAGAGTTGGGAGCATTCCTCTGGATGGCCATAGAGCTCAAAAAATCCCAGATAATAATCACGGGCGCACCTGCAACTGGAAAGACTTCACTACTCTCCTCGCTGCTTGTCTTCATCCCAGCCGGCGAGAGGGTCATATCGGTTGAGGAGGAGATAAACGAGCTGAGGTTCTATGACAAGTTCATCAATTGGATTCCGCTCATTGGAGTTTACAAGGAGAGGAAAGATGAGGCGCTGAGGAGAGGTGAGGAGATATCAAGGCTCAGGACATCCATGGACCAGATAACGAACTCCCTGAGGATGAGGCCTGACAGGATTGTGCTGGGGGAGCTGAGGGGGAGCGAGGCCCGAGAACTCTTCTCAGGAGCCAACTGGGGCATATCCTTCATGACGACAATGCATTCAAAGGAGGTTGGCACTGCGGTTGTCAAGAGGATACACGGCCCTCCAATGAAGGTTCCAAGCGACATGCTCTCCATGCTTGACATAATAATAACACTCTCGACAGATGTCCACAAGAGGAGAAAGGTGATTCAATGCTCGGAAGTGAACTGGCGCTCCAGGGGGGAGATTCCGGACGAGGTTGAGAGCATGCTTGGGAAAAACATTCCCACCAAGATGAGGGACCAGATTTGGAAGGAGGGGGATGAGGTCGGCTTCCTCAACAAGCTCTATGAGTTCAACGATAAGAAAGGCGAGCTTGACAGTGTTGGCCAGTACCAATCAAAAACACTCAATAAATATGCACAGAGCTTCAACCTTACAGAGGAGGAGCTCCGGGATGAGTTCAAGAGAAGAGTTCATCTGCTTGACTATCTTGCCAAGAATGGAATAACGAATTTCTTCGATGTCGGGAAGGTGATTCACGCCTATTACGACACCCCAAGGAACAAAAGGGAGGAGTTCATACCGAGGATAAAAAGCGTTCTAAAGTGAGCCTATGGATTTTGTTGTTGATTTCTCGGCATTCTGGTCAAAGGTTTTCTCAAGACTCGGCATAAACCCTCAGAGGGTTATACCCACCTCCAGAGCAGCAAAGCTCAAGATACTCCAGTCCGGCATTGACATAACTCCGGAGGGGTATTCCTCATTTGTTGTCGGTGTCGGTCTGACTTCACTAATTCTCTCAATTCTTTATTTTTCTTTCATTGCAGCATACTTTCAGTTCACCCCGTACCTCGCCTTCTTCCTCTCCTTCATAATGCTTTTTGTCTCCACATTCATGGCTGTGAGCTACTTTGACTTCATAGTGCACAGCAGGACGAGGGATGTGGAGCTGAATCTTCTTGACTCGCTGAGGCATCTGCTCTCAGAGCTGCGCTCGGGCATAGCACTGCATGATGCCATAGAGTCCATTGCACGAGAAAATTACGGGGTAGTCTCAGAGCTGTTCAGGCAGAGCCTGGTGAGGATAAAGGAGGGGGAGGAGATAAGCAGTGCATTCGTGGAGATTTCCATGAGAACTCCTTCGGTGACATTCCAGAGGTTTGTTGCAACCCTGAGCTATGCAATGGGGAGTGGTGTAAACATCGTGAACGTCCTGGAGAGCTTCATAAAGGAGATTGAGAGCTCGAGAAGGAACTCCATATCGGTTTATACAAACGAATCGGTGAAGTATTCCATACTTCTCATATTCATCACGGGCATAATACCGGGCTTGCTGGTCCTGCTCCTCTCGCAAGGTTCAATACTGGCAGGCTTCAGGATTGCCATACCTATTGTAGCTCCGTTCTACCTGCTGCTGTTTCCACTTGTAAAATACTTCATAATGATGAGGCTGGTGAGGATATCCCCCTGGGGGTGAGGTGGTTGCATGCTTTCTTTGGATGAGGGAGAGTACCTGATAAAGCTTGCGAGGAAAGCTATTGGAACATACCTGGAGAAAAGAGTCGCGATAAATCCGGATAAACCCCCTGCATCGCTTCTTGCAGAGAGAGGGGTCTTTGTAACAATTGAAACTTACCCCGAGAAGGAGCTGAGGGGCTGCATAGGCTATCCCTACCCAGTAAAGGAGCTTGCCAAATCTGTTGTTGACTGTGCCATAAACTCGGCAACAGGCGACCCGAGGTTTCCTGGGATGAACAGGAGGGAACTGGATAGATGCACAATTGAGATAAGCGTGCTCACAGTTCCGGAAGTGATAAAGGTCAATGACCCCAAGGAGTACCCCAAGTGCATAAAAGTCGGGAGGGACGGGCTGATTGTGGAGTACGGCTATTACTCTGGGCTGCTTCTCCCCATAGTTCCGGTTGAGCAGAAATGGGATGAGGAGGATTTTCTGTCTCAGACCTGCCACAAGGCAGGAGTGCCTGTCGATACATGGCTGAGCCCAAGGGTTAAAATTTACAACTTCCAGAGCCAGGTTTTCAAGGAGGAGAAGCCTGGGGGCAGGATAGTTGAAGTTGCGCTTGAGGTGGGAAAATGATTGAGAATGTGCCAAAGGAATATGTGGATGACATACTGGATGCACTACCATTTGAATTCTCTTTTATAGATGCAGATGAAACTGTCAGGTATTTCAACAAGGAGGGGAGGAGGGAACTCTTCCAGAGGACGGCATCGGTTATAGGGAGGAGCGTGCAGAAGTGCCATCCGGAAAAAAGCCTTGCTGCGGTGAACAGGATACTCTTTGAGTTCAGAAGTGGGAAGATGGATTCTGCGGAGTTCTGGATTGATTTGAATGGCAAGAAGATTTACATACGATATTTCGCAGTGAGGAGTAGAAAAGGGGAATACAGGGGTTGCATAGAGGTTACTCAGGATATTACAAACATGCAGAAAATAACAGGAGAGAAGAGGCTTCTTTGATGCTTGAGGAGTATAAGAAAAGGAGGGATTTTTCAGCAAGTCCTGAGCCTATGGGTGAGCTGAAGAGCGCAGGTGGAATTTTCGTTGTCCAGGAGCACCAAGCTTCGCACTGGCACCATGATTTCAGGCTTGAGAAGGATGGTGTGCTGAAGAGCTGGGCTGTGCCAAAAGGGTTTCCAGAGGGGGATGAGAAGAGGCTTGCGGTGCCAACAGAAGACCACCCGATTGAATACGCGGATTTTGAGGGGGTAATTCCAAAGGGCATGTACGGTGCAGGAACGGTGAAAATCTACGATAAGGGAAAGGCGAAAATAAAGTTGTGGGAAAACAACAAGATTGAGTTCGAACTCGAGGGGAAGAAGCTGAAGGGGATGTATGCCATGATTAGGACAAAAATCGGATGGCTTGTTTTCAAGAGGAAATATTAGATCTCTATTTTTTTATTATCCGCAGCCTATTCCAAAATTGGTCTGAGAAATATCTGATCTCCTTCGGTCGTCCATTCGGCTTTCTTGAGGTTTTTAATCTTCGCTTCGATTTGTAGCGATTTTGGCGTTATATCATGGAGGTCAGTTGAACTCCCAATTAATTCCTTCAGTATCAGCTTGGGCACTGTTACCTGAATGGAGGGGCCCTTGCTCCAGAGTTTTACAGGATGGGGATGGCTGCCCAATATTTCTAGGAGAATGCCTTTTTCGTGAATTTTCCAATTGACGATTGTGTCTTTTTCTATGTCGCCAGTTATTTGTGATTTTGAGGATATGGTTAGATTCAGCCTGTCTTTGCCGTAAGTTCTTATGTCTTGACTCTTTTCGTCTGGTTTTAGCAGGATGGACCTGTTTTCGCCATCAGTAATTTTTTCAGATTTGAATGACATGCCCGAATTGATATTCGCCTCTGTCTGAATTTTTAGAGGAATTGCGATATCCAGTCTCGACGGAGTCTTCTGGAAGAACTGCGTGACATTTTTGTGCTCTCCTTTTACTACCTTTAGAGTGAGCCTATCACCTATAACTTTCCAGTAAGCCAGCTGGCCATCTTTCAAATCGTATTTTTTAACTATTTCGGTTGGGACGTATACGGATACGCTCGTTTTAGGTTGATGGTGCTGCACCGAGGCAACCTGTGAGAACTCAGCCTTGCGCTCCCCCACATTTGCTGCAAGAGGCTTGAAAGCTTCCTGCGGGCTTGGAGACTTTGTTTTTATGCGCAAATTTTCTAGGAAAGATTTGAAATTCGCCTCATACTCTCTTGCCATTTTCTCGTATTCACCGGGATATGAGTCTTTTACCAGATTGCCAAGTTGGTCAAACTTCATGCTAACTCCCGCAGTCTTGTTCGTTATTATACCCCTGTTGGTTATCTTTGCCTCCAACAGCTCCTTGTCAGGTGTGATTACGAGCTGAATGGAGAGGGAGCTCCCACTTCCCATTCTACTTTTATTCTCATAGAATGCCGTAATCCACCCAGTTTTTTCAAGATACTGGCTCATGGTTATGTGCTGGTTTCCGAAGTGCGAACTCTCCTCGAGTATGGCGTGCTTGTACACGGCTGTTATTATGAATCCTGGGTTTAATATATTTCGCTGTGTTCGGTGCTATTTGATGTAGGGGAGTATAGCTACCGTATTTTCCGCGGGGGTTATGTTTATTATAATAGTCTATGAAAAATAGGTATGGAGGCGAGCATATGGGTGAGGTCACTGGAAAGTTCTTTGGCGCTGGAAGGAAGAACAACAGGAACTGGGTTGCAGTTGACGTTGACGAGGAGAGGATTTTCTTCACATATCCCAAGGATTTCCCTGCAGAAGTGAGGAAGCTCAGGAGGGGCAGCCAGGTTACTGTGGAGTATGATGATGTTACAAGGGAGATAGGGTCCATAGCGGTGATAAGCGAGGCAGAGGTTGCAAAGGACAAGTACGACAGGTACAGGGTGTACCAGATAAAGCTGTTAAAGGAGTGCCTGGAGGATGCTGCGAAGATAAGCAGGGATAAGGAGGATGCAAAGGTGATTGCATTCGCGTTGTTTGAGAAAAGATGCACTCCGCTTGTGTACTTTGAATGAGCCCAAAGGGCTTAGATTAAATTCCAAACATTAAGTAGTGGGGTGATGCGATAGTACAAATTTACAAGGTTGGAGACAACCTGGCATGCATACTCCCAAAGGGCATGGTTGAGAAGCTCAGGCTCCAGGGAGGGGAAGAGGTCGATTTCTACGAGATAAAGCCAGGAGTGTTTACGCTTGTGAAAAAGGAGACAGTGGAGAGAATTCTTAAGGACGAGATTGGCGAGCTCCCTGGGGAGAAGAAAGGTCTTGGGATGGAGGAGATGGAGCTGCTCAGAAAGCTCAATGGAATAAAGTTCTCGGAAAGAATACCCTACAATGTTAACAAGAAGCTCAGCCAGAGAGAGAAGGAGGTTCTTTCAAAGCTCATGGGAAGAGGAGCCGTGATGCTCTACAAGGGAGGCAAATACTCAAAGACGGGAGTATACGAGATATCAAATGATGTGTATGCTCTTCTGAAGAGCGAAAAGCCAGAAGCTGGGGCTGGGAGTCCTGAGGAGCAGCTTGAGAAGAACGGCTATTCAATTGTGGAGGATGTAAGGGATGCAGAGGCGCTTTGCAAGAAATTTGAGAAGGAGATAAGGAGCGGGGAGATAATTGGGACAAGGGGGTTTGACAAGAGGTTTTACATTGCGAAGAAGAACTGGGTTATCGGCATGATTGAGAAGGTCAGGCAGAGCATGAAGAAAGGCGCGAACAATCTTGCTGATATAAGCAGGGAGCTGAGGACAAGCGAGCCAGCCTGCGCAGTTGTTCTTGAGATAATGAAGGACAGGGGAGATGCCATAGAGAAGAGGAGAGGATGCTACGGGTTGGTTTAATGCACGTTATAAAGGATGCTGTCCATGGCGATATACCAGTCAGTGATGTTGAGCTGAAGCTAATTGACACTCCTGAGATGCAAAAGCTGAGGGAGATAAGACAGATGGCCGTTGCATATCTTGTTTATCCCGGTGCGAACCACACGAGGTTTGAGCATTCACTTGGAACAATGCACATAACCGGCCAGATATGCGAGAATCTCTCCCTTCCAGAAGATGAAAAAGGGGCTATGAGGGCTGCTGCGCTGCTTCACGATGTGGGGCACACTGCCTTCTCACACGAGAGCGAAGGCATTCTAGTAAGGAAAAAGGAGGGCAACCATGAGGAGAGGGGGATTGAAAGAATCAGAAATGGGAGGATAGGCGAGGTGCTTGAGGAGAACGGCTATGGCTTGGAAGATATTTGCTCAATCATGGCGGGGAAGGGAAGCAGCGGGATAATAAATTTTGCTCTCGGCTCAGACAGGATGGACTACCTGCTTAGGGATTCTCACTATACGGGTGTGGCCTACGGGGTGATAGACTGCGGCAGGCTGGTGCACACAATAAAGCTTAAGGATGGCAGAGCTGTTATTGAGTGGGGGGGAATCGAGGCTGCTGAATCACTTCTCATAGCCAGGTTCCTCATGTTCTCTTCAGTATACTACCACCATGCCGTGAGGATTGCCAGCGCCATGCTCTGCAGGTCGGTTGAGTCCGCCCTTGAGGATGGAAGCATTTCCCTGGAGGAGCTGTTCTCATGCAATGATGCAGAGCTGGGGGCTGCGCTTGAGAAGGGGAAGAGGAGCGGGGAGCTCATGAGAAGAATAAGAAACAGGGAGCTTTACAAGAGGGCATACGAGCTTGAGTTTTACAGGCTTAATGAGAATGGCAGAGAGCTTTTCAGGGACTACAAAGGTATGGAGGAAGCCGAGGAGAGAATTAAGGAAAAAAGCGGAGTTGATGAAGTTATTCTTGAATGCAAGCAGGGGTATGACGAGAAATTCGGCGAGAGCAAAGTCACCATAGTGAAGGATTCAAAGGAATATCCGCTCGAGAGCCTCTCTGAGATCGTTGTGGCAATAAAGAGGACTGAGGAGATGAGGAGGAGGGCGATAATAGCCTGCCCAAGGGAGGATAAAAAGAGGGTCGCCTCAGTCTGTGAGAGTTTCTTCAAGAAATTAATTAAGGGATGAATCACATGAAGTAGCCCAGCAGCTTTATTGCAAGTATAAACAGTACTGTGAAGATTACCACCGCGCGGGGGTCGAGCTGGGGACCGCCTGCAGTTACATCGTAGAACCGCATTAACCCGGTTGAGCTCTGCGGAGCGCTCACTCTGTCTGCCATAGAAATTTATTTAACCTCCACAGTTTTTAATTATTATGGTATGGTGAACATCAACTTTGGCACCTCGGGCATACGAGGAGTTGTGAACGAGGGCATCACTCCTGAGCTAGGTCTTGTTCTAGGTAGAGTTATTGTTAAGAAGAAAGGGATGAGAATAACTGTTGGGAGGGATACCCGGGCATCTGGAGCGATTCTTGAGGAGGCGCTTGTTGCCGGAATCAACTCATCCGGGGGATGCGCTCTCAGGCTGGGGGTTGCTTCTACACCGACCCTCGCAATAGCGACCAGAGAGAGGGCAGAGAGGGGAGTTATGATTACTGCATCGCACAACCCCCCGCAGTACAACGGCTTCAAGCTTTACAACAGATTCGGAGAGGAGATAAGCAGGGAGGATGAGAAGCTGATAGAGAATGCTTTAGCCGCAGGAAAATTCAACCCAGCTGAACCTGAAGGAAGCTGCGAATCCTATGAGGTGAATGATGCAGTAGAGAGGCATATGGAGATTGCCCTGAGGCTCACGGATGTAAAGGCTATTGAAAAAAAGAAGCCGAAGGTTGTTGTTGACTGCGGGAACGGTGCGGCATGTTCCATAGCGCCATTCCTGCTGAAAGAGGCGGGGTGCAGGGTCATTTCAGTAAATGCGGAGCCAAGCGGGATTTTCTCAAGAAGCCTTGAGCCGAACAGCGAGAGCCTTGAGGATGCGTGCTCCTTGGTGAGAAGCACCGGTGCGGACATGGGCGTGGGCTATGATGGGGATGGCGACAGGGCGGTGGTAATAGATGAGAGCGGAGAGGTGCTGGGGCTTGACGAGCAGCTCTCTCTTCTCTCGGGATATATAGCTAAAGAAGGGGGGACAGTTGTATCAACAGTTGAGGCATCGCTTGCCCTTAAGGATGCCGTTGAGAAAAGAAGGGGGAGATTAATAACAACCAACGTTGGAAGCAGGAATGTTGCTGATGCAATAAGAGCCAGCGGCGCTGTCTTTGGCGGCGAGCCCTGCGGGGAGTATATATTCCCGGAGGAGGTAATGTCGCCCGATGGGATGCTTGCTACACTGAAATTTGTGGAGCTGCTTTGCATGGAGGGCAAGCTGGGAAAGCTTAGAAAAAGCGTGAAGAAGTATCCCATAATGAGGGCGAAGTTCGGCTGCACTGACAGAAGGGCTTCCATGGATAGAATAAAGGGGATTCTAGTGAGAGAATTCAGGGGCGAGGTGAACGAGAGCGATGGAGTGAGGGTGGATTTCAGCGGGGGCTGGCTGCTTGTAAGAGCTTCAGGAACTGAGCCAATAATAAGAATCACCTGCGAGCACAGAAACAAAAGCGAGCTTGAGAAGGTTTTCAGCAAGGCTGAGAGAATTGTGAAGGGGGGGTTGCAATGAAAGGAGTTGTCATAGCCGCTGGCGAGGGCAAAAGGCTGAAGCCTCTGACGCACACGAGGCCGAAGTGCATGATACCGGTTGCTGGGAAGCCTATTCTGAGCCATGTGCTTAAATGCCTCAGGAAGGCTGGGATAAGGGAAGTCGTGATTGTTGTGAATTACCTCAAGGACAAAATAATTGACGAGTTCGGGGATGGAAGGAAAGTCGGGATGAAAATCAGCTACGCGGTGCAGAAGGAAACAAGAGGAACCGCTGATGCATTCCTTGCTGCTGAGGGCATTATTGACGATACATTTGTCGGCGTTGCTGGAGATGTGATTACTGAATGCAGCGCAATAAAGAGGCTCATATCATCCCATAACTCGGAGATGACAGTTGGCTTGAAGAGAGTTGAGGATGTGAGCAACTATGGGGTTGCAGAGGTGGTGAGGGGCAGGATTAAAAAATTCGAGGAGAAGCCAAAAACTCACAGGAGTGGCCTTGCAAACTGCAGCATGTATGTTATGGAGAGCAGCGTGTTCCCGAAGCTCAGGTCTCTCGAGATGTCGAAGAGAGGGGAGTATGAGATTACCGACTTGATAAGGGCGCTTGCGAAAAAAAATGATGTTGGAGGAGTCGAGCTGAAGGAGTTCTGGCAGGATTTGGGAATGCCGTGGCAGCTCTTTGATGCAAATGAGTTTCTGCTTAATAAAATGCCTGAGAAGAGAGAAGGCGAACTCGAGGACTGCAAGGTGAGGGGAAAAGTCATCATAGAGAAGGGAGCTCATGTTTTCAACAGTTTCCTTGAGGGGCCTGTTTTCATAGGCAGAAACAGCGAAATTGGCCCATATTCGTTCATAAGGAGCAACAGCAGCATAGGGGAGAACTGCGGCATAGGCGATTCCACAACCGTGAAGAACAGCATAATAATGAACAGCGTGAACGCCAAGCACCTCAGCTATATAGGCGACAGCATTGTCGGAGAGAACTGCAATTTTGGGGCTGGCACCCAGATAGCGAACTGGAGGTTTGATGCTGGCACTATACAGATGGAAGTCATGGAGAAGAAGGTAGACACAAAAAGGAGCAAGCTTGGAGTTATAATCGGAGACAACACGAAAACTGGTGTGCTCTCTTCTGTAATGCCTGGCAGGACCATAGGGGACAGCTGCTGGATTGGAGCCAATGTGCAGGTGGACAGGGATATACCGCGCGCAACAAGAGTCTTCCTGAAGCAGCAGCTTGTCATAGAAGGTAGATAAGTGGTGATGAGCTGAACTGGCTGATAGTTGGCATTGACCCCGGAACCACCATAGGATATGCAATGTTTGATTTGGAGATGAACAGGGTGCTGGTGGGAAGCAAAAGGGAGATGAGTAAGGAAGAGCTGGCGGATATAATAAGGAAAACGGGGAAGCCGTCCATTCTCGCATGTGATGTAAACCCTGCGCCTAACCTGCTTCTCAAGCTTGCATCTTACTTCAATACCAGAATCTTCATCCCGGATAGGGACATGGGAGACAGGGAGAAGAGCGAGCTTGTAAAAGGTATGGAATTCTCCAACGAGCATGAGATGGATGCCGCAGCCGCTGCAATGAAAGCCTTCAGATTCTACGAGAACAAACTCAGGCAGATAGACAGAATTCTTAGGGAGAAGGGGCTCTCTGAGAGGGCTGGCGAGATAAAGCATCTTGTCCTGAACAACACATCATTGAGCAATGCTCTGCTCAGGATAGATATAGAGAGGGAGATTGAGGCGCCCAGGATTAGGAGCAGGGAGGAGAGTAAGATAGATTTGGAAAGCAAGAACAGGCAGATAAAGGATATGCTTGATTGCAACATTGAGCTGAAGAGGGCGGTGGAGAGGCTGGAGAATGAGAATGCCGCGCTTAGCGTGAAAATCAAGTTCATGGAGAAGGGGGTTTTTGAAAGGCTTGCGAGAGACAGGGAGATGAGGAAGAAGGAAATAGAGATAATGAGGCTGAAGCAGATGCATCATGTGAAAAGCAGGGTAGATTTAAAAGAGCCGGCTGAAAAAAAGTTAGGAATTAACCTGGAGGGAATAATAGAGGATTACAGGAAGAAGCATAAACATTTATAACTGGCTAGAGAAATAATATTCAAGCATTTCAATAAACAACAACGGAGGTGCATAAAATGGCAGAGGAAACAGCAATAAGAAAGGATGAGAATGTGGTTTACATCGGCAAGAAAAGCGTGATGTGCTACGTTCTCGCGGTAATAACCCAGTTCAACAGCGGTGCGACCGAGGTTGCAATAAAGGCCAGGGGAAAAGTGATTTCTAGAGCGGTGGACGTTGCGGAGATAGTGAGGAACAGGTTCATGCCAGACGCAAAGATAAAGAGCATAGACATAAAGACAGAAGAGCTTACCTCTGAAGACGGAAGCATGGCAAAAGTGTCCGCAATGGAAATAACCCTGACGAAGTAACCTTTTATTTTTTATCATTTTCTTTTTTCGGCAATGGAGTGGTTAGAATGAACGTTAGGATATGCGAGCTATGCATGAAAAGTAATGTGCTCTGCTCGGGGTGCGAGGAGAAGCTGAAGAGGGGAAAGATCTCCGAGCTAGACGTTAAGATAAGCAGGCTGCTCTACAAGATGAAAGACAAGTATAATTTGGAGAATGCTGATTTTACAAAGGCAATTGACTTGGGCAGGGTAGTGCTCGTACTCACACACAAGGATGTAGGACTGCTCATCGGCAGGGAGGGCAAGGTTGTCTCCGAGATATCCCAAGCAGTGGGTAAGAAGGTTAGGATAGCCGAGATGGGCGGGGATATTAAAAAAACAATAGCCGATGTTGTCGCGCCAGCGAAGATACTTGGGATAAACAAGATTTACAAAAGCGGGGGGTATGTTTACAAAGTGAGGTTCTCAAGGAGGGAGATAAAGCAGCTTCCTGTCGACATAAACACCCTTGAGAAGGCTCTCAAATCCCTGCTGGAATCGGAAGTTATGATGGTCTTCGAGTAGGTGGTGGGATGGA
>JACCLG010000050.1 GCA_013425335.1 Microcaldota archaeon | reverse complement strand
TCTGCATTTCCTGCGGCCTTCCAATCGGCAACCGGGAGCTGCTAGAAATAGAGAGGACAACGGCAAAGGCGGACAAGCTCATGAATGTCCTTATGGAAGATGAGGAGTTCAGAGATTCAATGGTAAAGAAGATAATGGCTTTAGGGTTGGGCAAAGAGCTTGCTTGAAGCTCGTTTTCTCTTCTCCTCGGCTTCTACCTGCCTGAGATAAGCATTTCGTAGCTCCACATACCAGGCCGGCAACTGCCCCAAGATATCCTCATTTTCGGTTTCTTCACCCATTTGAATCACCGCAAAACTAGCTTCTCCAGTCGATTAATCCTTTGGTGCAGAATGAGCCACTTTCGTGCCTAGGAAAATCGGTTTCCTCGGAAATTTCCCTTGGAAAAACTCGCTAAAAATAGCCTGGGAAATGAACTGTCTGCGGTCTCGCATATAAACTCTGGTTGATTCATTCTTCCATGCCGGTGCTATTGATGGCCAAAATGGATATAACAGAGAAGATTTTCGATGCGCTTTCAGACAGCCCTATCAGTTTCTATAGGCTATGCCGGAGAACAAAACTGCATCAGAAGACGGTGAAACGCTATTTGGCGCTGATTCAGTATGTTCAATCAAAGGAAAAGATTGAGATCGAACGGGAAGGGTTTAGAGTACTGATAATAAAACGTAACAAGTTAAAATAAACAAGACACCTCATTTCCTCGGAAATACTTTTCTCGCTTTAAACATAAGTTTATAAATATATAAGTATCTACTTATATCATGAAGATTCTGAAAGCCCTTGGGGATGACACCCGTTTGAAAATTCTCAGCAGGATTTCCCATGAAGAGGTTTGCGCCTGCGAGCTTCCGCGCATAGTTAGGATTTCACAGCCTGCGGTCTCCCAGCACCTGAAGGTTCTGCTTGATGCGAAGCTGGTGGAGATGCGCAGGGACGGAGCAAAGAGAATCTACTCGCTCTCCCGCAAGGGCAGGAAGGTTCTCTCGGACATATCGGGGTGGTAGAATGAAAATAGAGGTTCTTGGAACTGGCTGTCCAAAATGCGTTGAATTTGAGAAGCGCGTGAAGGAAGCAGTGAAACTGACAGGTGTGAAGGCGGAAATCACCCATGTGTATGACATAAACAAAATCATTGAGAGGAATGTCTTTGCAACGCCTGCCCTGGCGGTTGACGGAAAGGTTGTGCTCTCGGGCAAACTCCCATCAGTTCAGGAGCTCACAATCCTTCTGAAGTAAGGTGTTTCCCTGGATATCTACACAATTCTTTACGCTGGCTTCTACGCCATATATGATTATGTGGTGGCGCACACTGTCTTCTGCCTTGTGCCTGCCTTCTTCATAGCTGGCGCCATGTCATCCCTTCTTCCGAAGGACGGATTGCTTCCGTACCTTGGAAAGAAAACTCCGAAATACATCTCCTACCCAATTTCTATCCTCTCTGGGTTGCTGCTTGCGGTCTGTTCCTGCACTGTGCTGCCTCTCTTCGCGGGCATAAGGAAAAGAGGTGCCGGCTTGGGGCCTGCGCTTGCGTTTCTCTACACTGCCCCTGCCACAAACATCATTGCCATCCTTTATACGGCAAGCCTTATCGGGTGGGATATCGCCATTGCCCGAATCATCCTCTCAATCCTTTTCGCGATTATAGTCGGGATTATCATAAGCGGCATCTTCCCTGAGCAGCCAGGCGACGAAGTCTCTCTGGGGAAGAAGCCGAAAGAAAAAACCTCAAAGAGGAGGCTGGTCTACCTATTCGCCGCATTGCTGGCAATCCTGCTTGTTGGGACGAGGATAAGCGAAGATTGGCTGAAGTACGGGCTCACTGCCATGTTGGTGCTGCTCACCTACTTCATTTCAAAGAAGTATTTCTCAACAGAGGAAATCAGCTCGTGGATGGATGAGACCTGGGGGTTCACAAAGACAATCTTTCCCTTGCTGCTTGCAGGGGTCTTCCTCTCCGGAATAATCAGGGTGCTGCTTCCGCAGGATTTGATTTCGGGCTATCTGGGCGGCAACGGCTTCTTTGCGATAGCAATACCAGTAACATTCGGCATATTCGTCTATTTCCCCACCCTGGTGGAGGTGCCAATGGCTAAGACTTTCCTGCAGCTCGGCATGTCCCGGGGCGCGCTGCTCGCCTACCTGCTTGCCGATCCGGTGATTTCCCTGCCGAGCATACTGGTGATGAGGAAAATCATAGGGGATAAGAGGACGCTGCTCTACATTGCGCTCATCTTCATCCTCACGGTCTCAGCCGGCATGCTGTACGGGAGGATTTCATAAGCGCAAGAAAAACTTGGTGTGAACATGGCGAAAAAAATCAACATCGAGGTTAGGTACGTGGACCGGGACACCTGCAGCAGGTGCAAAAAAACCGGCGAGAACACTGAGAAGACCTACAGGAAACTCAAGAGCGAACTGGAAAAGCTGGGGGTTGGGGTTGGTTTCAAGACCAGGAAACTGCCTCTCTCAAAGCTTAAGCAGTCGAATTCAGTTTTTATTAATGGAAAAGACTTGGGAGTCTTGCTGAAGGAAGAGGGAGGTTTGGGTGTTGGTCAAAGCACGTGTTATGGCTGTTCCAAAATCATGCGAAAACCCTGCGCATGCAAGACATACACGCATAAGGGCAGGAGATACCGGTATATCACGGAGTCGATGATAAAAGAAGCAGTCATGAAAATCTTGCGAGACAAAACGCAAAAGGTGACTACGAATGAGGCTCCGTAGTCAAATGATTTCCTCGCAAACAAAGTGTTTTTAATACGTCAGGACAATAACATTTCATCAACGGACGAATTGTAAATTTGCGGTGGTTGCTATGGGATTGAGCAAAAAGGACATAGGAAGGAGAAAATCCAACCTGAAGACAAGGCTTGAAGAATTGGAGAAAAAGGCAAAATTTGACCCTATGATGAGAGATGTAAAGCTCCATGAAGAGATAGCGCAGGTAAAGAAGAAGCTCGCTGAGATTGACTAGGACAAAACATATAAATTTAGACAATAATAATTATTAGGGGGTGAGAAGATGAAACTGAACATTGCTCTGACAATAATACTCCTAATCTCTAATGTACCTGCTGGTATTCGTGATATCCTACCTTGGATTGAGGGGTAAGTGAATGAAGAAAGAACACTTTACTATGAGAGATGCAGAGATGATTGGCAGGGCAATTGGGATAGACTGGAAGAAAAGCAAGTTCGATGTCAGGGAATTCTGGGTTGGGATTCATGTCGAGCTTGAGCATGGGAGAAGAGACCCAGTTACGAACGTAACAAACGACGACCCAATAATGACCGGGAAGATTGCGCTGGCTCATCTCAATGAATTTCCGGGTTACTATAAAAGACTGAAGAAGATGAAGAAAGAGGCAGAGAAAGCGTACAAGAAAAGATAGAATTTTAAGTATTGACTACTAATCAACCTATGGTGGTGTTTATGGCCGATAAAGGCAACAAGAAGTCAGTAGTCGAGAAAAAAGATGCCGGCATTGCCGCTCTCATAAGCGCTGTTTGCATGCTGATTCTGGGGGCTCCCGCAGTAGGCTACTTCTATATTGACGAGGTGAAGAAAGGCATAGAGTACCTCATTGCAGGGTGGGTCTTGATGGGTGTTGTAGTTGTAGGGTATTTGATTGTAGGAGTGGCTACCGGAGTGGGGCTATGCTGCTTCCCAGTATTCATCATCCCGCTTGCATTTGATCTGTTGATAGTGTGGGATGTGTACCTCCAGGCAAAAGGAGAGCAGCCCAAGCTGCCGACCTTCTGAGCGAGCTGCTAGTAAACAGAGAAAACTAGATTAATATGCAGAAGGATTTGCATCCTCTCCAAAAGCTGGAAGGGGAGCTGGGGAGGAATCACAGCATAAGAGTAGTGCGTAAACAGCTTAGGAAAATCGAGCAGAGCTTCTTTCAGGTTTTTTTACTAGATACGTCTAGAGTTATATCGCAGCAGCCTGTTTTCGAGGGGTTGTACAGCCTGGGGATAGAGCCCTATATAGACGGCTGGATTGATGGGCATTACTACGAAGAAGTCATTCTCGAGGGAAGGCTGAGCCTTTCCGAAGCCGGGCTGGATAAGGAACTATTCAAAAAGCTTGGAAAGACGCTGAAACCCAGCTGGAGCCTCATGGTTGCTTATGAGACTTTTGGGAAAGCTGGCAGGACGCTTCGCGAGACATCCCAAGGCCTTAACTGCGGGATACCGCCAGCAGCAACACCGCTGGGGTACCTAATTTCCGTGACTGGGCGTTTCAAGATAAAGGACTGGTACTTCCCAGAGGGTGGCAATGAGGGGATGCCAAAGCTTGAGGGAATTGGCGCGGTTGACAGAAAACATTCTGCAAGAATGAGGAATGAGACAGCTAAGGAGCTGAAGCTTTTTTTGAGGAAAGGGGCATGCAATGACAGAGAGCTCGAGATGCCAGCAAGGAAGAGAGCAGAGAAAATTTTGCAGGAAATAAGGAAGCGGGTCTAGCCTTAGTTGAGAAAACCATTGGAGATAGTTTAATATTTCTCCAAGCACAATAGCTAGACCGGGGTGATCAAGTGGGTATGCTACGGGACTTTAACGAGTTTATAAAGGAATACAAGGTAATGCCTCTGGCAATTGCCTTCATCATGGGCGGTGCTGCAACAACACTTGTGCAAGCCCTTGTGAATGATGTGATAATGCCAATAGTAGGCGCCTTGCTTCCAAATGGGGACTGGGCAAAGGCAACATTTGCGTTAGGGCCAGTGGTAATCCAGTGGGGTGCGTTCTTGGCTGCATTGATAAACTTCATAATAATCGCATGTGTAGTCTTCATGATAGCAAAGATGATACTGAAAGAGGAAAAGGTAACAAAGAAGTAAACCAAAATGTGGGATGTATGCCTTCTCTGCAGTTCCTTAGCTATTTCTCGTTTTTATTTTTTAAAATCTTCTTTATGGGTTCAGCATGCTGCAGACCAAATGCCGCCTTTCCCGGAGCGGGTATATTATGCAACCCCTGGGATGCTGCTGAGGAGGCAGTGTTGTCTATATGATGAGGACCCGATACTGCAGTTATTTGAGTATCTTTTTCTTCCTTATTCTTAACACGCTCTCCCAAGGTATCACCGATTTGATATGCACTTTCCATTATTTAAAACAATCAGATTTTTGCCCTGTTGAGCAGAAGCGAGTTAGTAACCACCGAGACCGAGCTCAGCGCCATTGCACCTCCGGCAATCATGGGGTTTAGCGTTATGCCGAAGGAGTAGAGGGCTCCTGCTGCCAGGGGTATGCCCACCACATTGTATATGAGCGCCCAGAACATGTTCTGCTTTATCTTGCCCAGGGTTGCCTTTGAAAGGTTTATTCCTCTGACAACATCCATGAGGGAGTTCCTCATGAGAACAATATCGCCGGATTCCATGGCAACATCAGTTCCGGAGCTCATCACTATGCCAACGTCAGAAAGCGCAAGCGCAGGTGCATCGTTTATCCCATCCCCCACCATTGCTACATTCTTGCCCTCCTTTTTCAACTTCTCAACGAATTTTGATTTCTCCTCAGGCAGGACTCCGGCAAAGTAGTGGTCAACTCCAACCTTCTCTGCAACAGATTTCGCAACCCTCTCATTATCTCCGGTAATCATGTATGTCTCAAGCCCCATCTGCTTGAATCTTGCAACCGCGTCTGCAGAGTCAGGCTTCACCATGTCGGAAACTGCCAAGGCACCCAGCTCATTCCCATTTTTGAGCAACACGACCGTCTTGCCGTCATTTTCGAGCTCATGAACATTTTTCTCAACCTTCTTGCCAGCTTCACCAAACCACTCCGGCCTCCCAAGCAGAATCTCATTCCCTTTCACTACTCCTTTAACGCCCTTCCCTGTAATCGATTTGAATTTCGAGACGTTGAAAATTTTCACCTTCTCCTCTTCGGCCTTTTCAACTATCGCATCTGCAAGCGGGTGCTCTGAAGCCTTCTCAACGCTTGCAGCAAGGCTCAGCACCTCATCCCTGCCCATCCTGCCAAAGGAAAGCACATCTGTCACTGCCGGCTTTCCAACAGTTACTGTCCCAGTCTTGTCCAGAAGAATGGCGTTTATCCCCTGCACTTTTTCAAGGACATCGCCGCCCTTTATGAGTATTCCATTCTTTGCTCCTTTCCCAATTCCCACCATCACGGCGGTTGGGGTTGCAAGTCCAAGGGCGCATGGGCAGGATATCACAAGGACTGCCACTGCGGTGGTAATTGAGAACGAAAGAGTCTGCCTCAACACAAGGAACCATACGCAGAATGAAATCAATGAGATGAGAATTACTGCAGGCACAAAATACGCTGAAACCATGTCTGCATAGCTCTGTATCGGGGCCTTCTTAGTCTGGGCATCCTCTATAAGACGTATGATTTTGGAGAGCGTTGAATCGGCTCCAACCTTTGTAGCCTTTATTTTCAAAATACCATGCTTATTCAGGGTTCCACCATAAACTTTGGAATTCTTAAATTTCTCTGCCGGGATAGACTCGCCAGTTATCATTGACTCGTCAACGCTTGAGTCGCCTGATAGGACCACACCATCCACAGGAATCTGCTCTCCAGGTTTCACTACGATAATGTCCCCGGTTTTCACCTCGTCAACCGGGATGATTTTTTCCTTCCCTTTCAGAATGATTCTTGCCTGTTTCGGCGAGAGCTGCATCAGCTCCCTTATAGCCTGGCTTGTTCTTCCTTTTGCCCTTGCTTCCAGGTATTTACCTGCCATTACAAAAGTTATCAGAACTGCGGATGTTTCAAAGTAGGTCTCCCCCATAACATCCTGCATTACCAGATATAGGGAGTAGAAGTAGGCTGCGCTGGTTCCAAGTGCAACCAAGGTATCCATGTTTGCAGTTTTATGCTTCAGGCCTGCCCAGGCTGACTTGTAGAACCTCCACCCAACGATAAATTGAACCGGGGTTGCGAGAAACAGCAGCACATAGCCCCTATGGGGAAAGTCCATGATGAACATGCCGATGGCAAATGCGGGAAGGGCGAAAATAATGCTAATTGCCAGCAGTTTTTTTAGCTGACTCTCCTCTTCCTCCCTTATCTGCCTCTCCCTGTCAAAACCGCTCTCTACAAATTCCCCGCCGTATCCAAGCTCCTTTATACTCTCAAGCAGTTTTGCTTCGGTCATTTTCTTTTCATTGAACTCAAGAGTCGCCTTTTCAGTTGTGAAGTTCACCGCCACGCTTTTGACTCCCTCCAGTCCTCTCAGTCCTTTCTCTATGTTCAATGCACAGTTGGTGCAGTGCATACCTGTGATTCTTATTGTCTTCCTCACTCAGCTCACCTCGCCCCACCGCAGCCGCAACCTCCGCTCTTTACAGGTGATGACGGCAGGGTTTGCGCAAGTGTATTCTGCTCTGTTTTATTATTTATATCGTTCACTACAACAAATGTTCCCGGTATCATTCCCATCCAGCAGCTCCACCTTACAACTCCTTCCTTGTCCGGCGTGAACTCAACGGTCTGCTCCCCGGGGTTTATTGGAAAGTCCAGCCCGTAGTCGCGGACGATTATCCTGTTGTTGCAGCTGGTTATTTGAATCCCGTTGATTATCCATTTCACAGGCACCCCCTTCTGGAGAACGAAACTGTTCGGCTTCCACCCGCTGCTGGTTACATTCATTCTTATTATCTGGTACCCTCCTGAGAAGTTGATGCTTGAAGTTGCATTGGCAAGATTTGCGGGGCTGGCGCTTGCCTGCAACGCAGAGAGGGAATAGTTGCTTCCAGCCAGGGTTAGACCATTGTTTGCCATTAGCAGCCCAAGAATGATGACAAAAACTCCTGAGAACTTGACAAGGTTGTGCTTAATGGAACTGCTCAGGTATGCAGCTGCAGCACCGAAGCCGAGCAGCGGCGGAAGAGTCCCCAGGCCGAAAGCGAAGAGAGCTGAAGCGCCCCAAACAGGGCTTCCGCTTCCTGCAGCAAGCAGGTACATTGCCTGAAGAGGCCCGCAAGCTATGAATAATCCATTCAGCAGACCTACATACAAAGGAGCATGCTGCGTTTCCCCTTCTTTTCGCATGAAATTCGTTAAAAACTGCGGGGTTGGAATGCGCAGTTTTCTCAACTGAGGGATTACTCCAAGCATGTTTATTCCGTATATCACAAGGAAAACCCCCGCAAGAAGCGCTATGGTCGCCCTCAGCTCAACAGTGAATGCAATGAATGACCCGAACAGACCGAAAAGCGCCCCGATGGTTGTGTAAGAAGCAAGCTTACCAGCTCCATACTGGAGGTGCGAGGAGAGGTTTGATTTGCCTTCTGAGGTGCATTTTGCAGTGTAGGAGAGCACGAATCCGCCGCACATGCCTATGCAGTGGAAGCCTGTCAGGAAGCCAACAAAGAACAGGAGGGGAAGGCTTGTATTGGCAGTTATGTTGAAGAACGATTCATTGCTACTTCCTATGAGTATGTAGGCTGCGAGGAGCAGAATGCCAATCCCAAGTGCTATGTTGAGGGAACCAAAGCCCCCTCCACCCTCTTTCCTTATTGAGTAGCCCTTTTCCTCAAGCCTCCTTTCCACTTCCCTGAGGTTTGTCTCATTGCTGTATTCAAACTCGAGGGTTTGTTTCTCCAAACTCACCTTCGGGTTCTTTACTCCCTTGACACTTCTCACTGCATCCTCAACTATCGTCTTGCATGAGATGCAGTGCATGCCTTCTACATTCACTATTTTTTTCATATGTGTCACCTCATCTACATTTACACTCTACCTGCTTGCTGCCTGAGCAGCAGCAATACCGGGGCTCAGCTGAATTCGGGTTTGGACTTGCACAGTGCTGGCAGCCGCATAGCAATTTGGCTCTTGCCACCATCTCATTGAATGCATACTCTGCTCCCCTGTAGAATTTCCAACCCTCCTCATCCTCGCGCGTTAGCGAGTTACGGAATCTCTGGATTGCGCTTCTCACACTCTCCAATGCCTTGTTCTTCTTTTTATCCAAACGTATCACCTCGGTCTACATCTATTTTCTCGCATTTTGGCCGAACAGCAGCAGTGGGTGGCTCGTTTAAGGGGACAAGTGCTCATCCCCCAACAATATCATCTGCTGAAATCCGTTTGCCAAGCGAGTCTCTCTTGCAGTATCTGGAGCTGAAACCGAATTTGTAAATTGCTGTAACCAATGTTTCAAATTGTGAAACCGGCAGAAAGAGTTAAAAAATGGGTTATGCCAAAATTATTCCATGAAAAACAACCTCAAGGTGCTGCTTGGCTTTATAGCACTAGTGGTTCTGTTTGTTCTTCTCTACTGGCTGCCGAACTTCGTAAGTCAGACAAACCCGACAATGTGCACGGACCAAAGCGGCCAGTGCGAGCATGAGGCAAGGATGAACCTTCTCACCTATCTCATTCCGGTTTTTATTGCAATAGGTTTTGTCCTAGGCGCAGCTGCATTCTATTTTTTCACTGAGAACAAGAAGGTGGAGTATGTTGAGGTGAAGCCAAACCCGGAGGCGGTTCTCAAGCTGCTCTCAAAAGAGGAAAGAAAAGTCGTGTCAAAAATAGTTGAGGAAGGCGGCAAAGCCCTGCAGTCCGAAATATCCCTGCTGGATGGAATGGGTAAGGTCAAGGCCCACAGAATTATAGACAGACTTGTTGATAGGGGGATTATCGAGAAGGAGCAGCATGGAAAAACCAACCTTGTTAAGCTAAGCAAAGAACTAAAAGAGATTCTGGTCAAGTAGACTTCAGCCTCTTCTGGACAGCACTGCTTTTCAGCTCTCTCAAAGCATCAGATGCAATCCACTTTGCACTTTTTGAATCCATCCTTTGGATTTCTTCTGCAGTTTCAACTGCGGCTTTGTTCAAATTTTTATTGCGCTTGCCAATCTGCCTCAGAGCCCAGTTCACGGCTTTCCTGACAAAGTTCCTCTCGTCATCCGCTTCCCTCTTTATTATCGGAAGAAACTTCAGGAATTCCTCATCCGTTGCTCCCTTGTCATGGACTGAGAGGGCGGCCACGAGCGCAAAGCCAGCCCTCTTGACAAACTCCTCTTTTCTTCTGCTCCATTCAGCTGCTTTCCTATGTGCGAATTCTGTCCTGTCAAAAAGGTTGCTGCAGCACTGGTCGCACACATCCCAGGAGTCAAAGCCCCTGACCCAGCTTTCAATCTGCCCTTCTCCAACCATTTTTGGGTCGTCAATCATGCAGGCAAGTATTCTGGCCTCATGCACGCCAGACTCCCACAACTGCTGCGCAAGAAGGTGATTTCTCCCCGCTTCCTTGGCGATTTTTCTTATGTTTGGTATGGATACGCCGTAGGTGTTATGCGGGTTAATGCCGAACCGCGCCATTCCCTCAACCGCTTTTGGGTCTGAGAGCGATTTGAGTTTCTCCATAACCCTAGCAAATCTCTCTCCCATTCTAAAACCTCCGTAGGATGATAACTATTTATTATTAGCAACATGCATAAGGTTTGATATGGACGCTTCAATAATAATACCCGCACTGAATGAGGAGAAGTATATAAAAAGCACGCTTGAGTCCGCATGCAAGCAGAAGACTTCACTGAACTACGAGGTTGTAGTTGCGGATAACAGCAGCGAGGACAGGACTGTGGAGATTGCCGAGAGGTATGCGGACAGGGTTGTAAATGTAGAGAAAAGAGGGACATGGATTGGGAGGAACACCGGAGCCAGGAAATCCAGGGGAAAGGTCCTTGTCTTTGTTGATGCGGACACGACAATACCGCCAAACTACCTGGATGCTGTGAATGCAGTCCTTTTTGATGATAGCATAAGCGGGCTTTCATGCGCTTTCAGATTTGAAAAGCACAGCAGGGTTCTGGATGCAATAGAGGAGCTTTCCAACAGCTACCTGCTTTTCAAGGGCATGAGGGGAAAGGGCGAGATACTCGGCTTCAACAACGCGGTTACGAGGAAAATGTTTTTTGAGACCGGCGGGTTCCCCAACCAGCCGATGGAAGACGGCGCATTTGCAAGAAAGCTCTGGGAGAAAGGGAGGGTTGTTTACCTTCCTGAGCCGAAAGTTGTAACGTCAGCGAGGAGAATTTCAAAAAGGGGGCCAATCCACTCAGCGGTTTATTACGCAAACCTTATGCTCATCACGGATTTCCCCAGAATTCCTGTGGAAAAAGTTGCTATTTTCAAGAGATATCTGCCTGTGAGATGAGCAGATGGAATACTCCAAATGGCTCTATGCGCTCTCTGAGGAATGCAGGAGGGAGTTTAAGGGCAGAAGGATGGAATCCCATGATTTAAACCACTCCATGAGGGTTTGGAAGAATGCCGAGAAGCTTGGAAAGGAGTTTAACGCGGATATGGAAGTGCTCGTTGCAGCTGTCTTCCTCCACGATGTAGGAGTTGCGCATACAAACGATTTGAAGCACGGGAAAGAAAGTGCCAGAATAGCAAGGAAAGCGCTTGAGAGAATTGGCTTTCCCGAGGGTAAAATATCTTCTGCACTGGAGGCAATAGAGCAGCATGATGACGTGAAGAAGCAGAGAAAGAGCCTTGAATCGAAGATATTGTTTGACTGCGACAATATGGATGCATTCGGCGCTGTCGGAGTGTTCCGCTACTTGGATATATACGCAAAAAGAGGATGGGGCATAAGGGAGATAGCCGAACATGTTTGTGAGAATGTCAAAGAGAGGTTCAGGAACCTGCATTTCAGACAGTCAAGAAAGATTTGCAGGGAAAACTATGAATTTACGAGGAAATATTTCCTGAAGCTGAAAAAAGAGCTCGGCAGCAATTACTTTAGGAAAAAGGAAGAGAAAAGAGAGAATTAGGTTGTTATTCTTCTAGTAACTTGGTTTGTGTTTCTGCCAACATTCCCTGCAATAAACAGGTCTTCCCTCTGTTGGCTTGAAAGGGACTTCACATTCCGCGCCACACTCGGAGCAGACAGCCTTGTGCATTTCCCTTGGCCCGTCGAAGCTTCTCCTACCGAAGTCGCGTCTTTTCGAATGTCCCCTGTCATTTCCATATCCCATTTTTTCACCTACTTGCGCACATAGTGAGTTAACTCACAGGCGCATTAACTGTTAGTTTATTGTGCGCACATGTTTAAATAGATTTGCAATTGGTCAAAAGCATTGTCAGAATTCAAGATCTTCTTCATAAGCCTAAGCTTCAGTTACAGAGCTCATCATCTGCAGAAGTTAGGGAAGGAACTAATTTATAGCTTCTCCCCGCAGCTGAAGCAGTAAACGACATCAGCGGGGTTCTTCGCCTTGCATTTGGGGCAGACAAGCATGAGGATCTTCCCGCGCTCCTTCTCTTCCACAGCCTCCTTTTTCCCCATTTCAAGCTCCCTGCCCACCATCCTCAGGAATATCTTGAAAGTTTGATAGGTGAAGAATAGCGCTCCGGTTATCACGAGCGGTATCAGCAGGACATATACCGTCGGGCCCTGCTGCATGTATACAATCAGCATCATGATAAGCGTGAATATTGCTATCACGGAGTAACCTAGAAGGTTCTCTTTCCTCTCGGTCTCTGTAACGCGCTTTAGCATTACTAAGGCTTAGTAAAAAGGTGTATATTAATCTAACTTCCAGTAGGCTTTAAAAACCAAGGTTTTTAAATAAAGAAAAACATATGTTACCAGAAGTGATGGGATGCAGAGAGGGGATTTGCTTCATTGATTGCTTTTCAGGTTTCCCTAGCTGCGCTTCAAGAGGTGTCTTATATGCCTAGTCAAGAAGCCGTCTCAACCCCGAGGGGGATGAGAGACCTAAAGCCTGGGGAGATGAGGATGAGAGAGAGGATGCTTGAAAGCATCAGGCGAGTTTTCAAACTCTATGGTTTTGCTCCTCTGGAGACTCCTGCCCTTGAGAGCTGGGAGGTGCTTTCTGCAAAGGGCGCTGGCGGAAGCGAGATACTGAACGAGACGTACAATTTTGAGGACAAGGGAGGGAGAAGAGTAGGGATGAGGTATGATTTGACAGTCCCACTCGCTAGGTTCATTGCAATGAACCCGAACACCCCCCTGCCTTTCAAGAGATACCAAATTGGCGCAGTATGGAGGTACGGGGACGTGGCAAGGGGAAGGCTGAGGGAGTTCTGGCAGGCTGATGTGGATATAGTCGGTTCTGAAAGCATGCTGGCTGACGCGGAGGTAGTTGCATGCGCAGTTGATGTTTTCAAGGCACTGGGCTTCAAGGAGTTCACGGTGAGGCTCAACGACAGGAAGATTCTGTCTGCAATGGTGAAGTTTGCAGGCATAGAAAGCGCAAAGGTTGACGATGCATTCCGAGCCATAGACAAGCTTGAGAAGATTGGGAAGGAGAAGGTTTTTGAGGAACTCTCTCAGAGGGGAATTGAGAGAAAGGCAGGGGAGAAGCTCATGGAGCTGCTTTCCCTTAATGGTGCGGCTGATGAGATGCTTGACAAGTGCGAGAAGCTCATAGGGAGCGTAAAAGAGGGAAAAGAGGGCATTGCAGAGATGAGGGAGCTTATCTCATACCTTGGGAAGATGGGCGCTGAGAAAAATCTGAAGGTGGACTTCAGCCTTGCAAGGGGGATGGAGTACTACACCGGCCCCATCTTTGAGGTTTTCTTCTCGGAGGGCATAGGGAGCCTTGCCGGAGGGGGCAGGTATGACAGGATGATTGGCCTGTTTCTGGGGAAGGAGATACCTGCAACTGGCATAAGCTTCGGAATTGAGAGAATTGCCGAGGTTATTGGCGATATGAAAGAAGATGGGGAGGAGAGAAGCGCATTCATAGCAAGCGTCGACGATAGTTTAAGGGATGAGACTCTCAAGGTGGCAAGCAGGTTCAGGGAAACTGGCATAGCTGCAGTAATTGACCTGAGGAAAAGGTCGCTGGCAAAGCAGCTCAACTATGCGAATTCGCTTGGCATGCCCTACGTTGTGATAATAGGGAAGGAGGAGATGAGGCAGGGCAAGGTTAAGCTCAGGGATTTCAGAAGCGGAGAGGAAAAGCTGCTGGGAGTGGAGGAATGCATAGAAGTAATCAAGAATGGGTAAATTTATATTAGAGCTTAGACAAAATTATATGCGGGTGATGATATGGCGATGGACTGGAGCAATACGAAAGCATGCCTGGTCTGCTTCACCAAGGACGGCATATCTGTGAGGCTCGAGCTGCAGAACGACGTTTATGTGTGCCCACGGAACCCGGAGCACAGGTTCACAATGAAGGATGGGAAGCTGGAGAGGTTATAGAATGAGTAAGTCAGTTGAGGAAGTCAACGATGAGATAGTGGGCAAGGGCGGTCTGCTGACCATCATATATTTTGACATCCATGGGAATTCTGCAGAGATAATTCAAAACTCCATGGTTGAGATGGTAGGCAGGCTGACCCACGAGCTTGGCGTTGTTTATGCAACCGGGGAGATTGAGGAGCCCATAGAGTATGAAGGCATGCATTCAACATGCGCAGAGGTGAAGCTGCTAGTAAGAGATTTGAACTCGCTAATCAACGTATGCTTCAGGTACGGGCCCATAGGCATAGACCTGCTCCGCCCTGAGGAGGTCAAGCTGTCGCTTCCGCAGCTCCACGATATTCTTCTCAACATTTCGCAGACGTCGCAGGAGTACAGCCAGTTCATGTATGACAAGATTATGACCCCCGAGGACAAGGTGAACTTCAACAAGCAGCTCATCAACCGGGCAGAGCTTGCCAAAAAAATTATCGAGAAGGGAAAGGAAAAGAAGTGAGCAATTATTTATATTTTCTCGTTATAATCATTACTGGAAGGTGAGAGGATGGCGGACAAGAAGAAGAAAGGAGATTCTAATAACCCGTTTGATTTCTTTGGCGATGACACATTCGGGGATTTTGACGATATGAGGAGAGCTATAGATGAGATGATGAGGAGGATGATGGGCTCTGGGTTTGGGGAGCTCAAGAGCGGCGAGCCCCTTGTTTTCGGGGTTAATATGAGGGTGGGCCCTGACGGCAAGCCGGTGATACAGAAGTTCGGCAATGTCAGGCCCACTATGAAAGGACCAATGGTGAGCGACAAGAGGGAGCCGCTTGTTGACGTGATTGAGAGGGAAGGCGATATAACGGTCATTGTGGAACTCCCTGGCGTGAGCAAGAGCCAGATAAACCTCAAGACAACCGACAGGACGCTCACAATTTCTGCTCCGGGAGAGGAGAGCGACTTCTACAAGGAGGTGAAGCTGCCTGCTACGGTGGATTCAAAGAGCGCCAAGGCTTCTTACAAGAATGGAGTTTTGGAAGTATGCCTTCAGAAGAGGGAGAAGAGCAAGCCCAAGGCAGAGAGCATACCAATAGCGTGATCACTGGAAAGCTACCCCCCTTCCGCCTATTTAAATACCCTGGAAAACCAGCTCTTAGCAGTGAAGAGGTGATTGAGATGAAAATGGACATAACCAAGCTCAAGGATGAAGAAATTGACCAGCTCATTTCATTCCTGGAGAGGAGGAATATAACCTCCTTTGTCAAGAGGAACGGGGAAACGCTGCTGCTTATATGCAGGTCAACTTCCATAAGGCCTGCAAGGCTTGAGCTGGGAATTGAGAATATATGATTTTTTTCTTTTTTCCCTCTGTTTTTCAGAAAACTATATTAAGCGGCGAAAAGTCAATCTATTCGGTTTGAATGGAATGCGCCTACCACCCAGGTGAAAAAGCCGTTGCCCAGTGCTCAAAGTGCGGAAGACCGCTCTGCGAGGAATGCAGCAAGTATCCTGACAGAATTTGCATTGATTGCTCAATATCTCCGAAGAAGGTTGAGACGGCTATCCGCCTCATCAACTGGGGCGGGTGGATAGGAGCTTTCACAGAGCCTGATAAGGAATTCAAGAACAGCGGCGAGTTGGCTTCCTTTGCAGGAGTAGTAATGAACCTGCTTGTCGGCCTGGTAACCGCAGGCATACTCGCTTTCCTCCTCGTCATTCTGGGAAAGCCGCCTTCCGAGGAGAGCGCAGGCTCGCTTACAGGAGTTTTCGTGTATACCACACAGTACATAATTTTCCTCCTCCTCTGGCTCATTACTGCGATGGTATCATATTCTTTCGCCATGCTCGTGGGGGGAATGGGCAGCCTGAAGAAGCACTTGTACCTGCTCTCATTGGTTATTCCCCTCTCCCCGCTTGTAATTCTAATTCTGGGGGGAGTGCTCGGCTTTCTCTATGCCATACACCTGTCAGTTGCATTCTTGGGCGCCATATTCGTCACAGTCTACATCGTCAATATATTCATAAAAGCAGTGAGGGAAGCTCACAGGTTCGGTTTGCTCCAGGCCAGCGTGAGCAGCACGGTATCGCTGATTACAATCGCTGCGGCGGTCGGATTATTAATATTTGTCTTCAGAAGATAAAGAGTGGATTGAAAATGCAGAATAAATTCACAGTCACCCCCTGGGAAGTCAGCGGGGAGGTTGACTATGACAAGCTCATAAAGGAATTCGGGACGAAAAGGATAGACCCGACCTTGCTAGAAAGGATAAGGAAGCACACCGGGACTTTGAGCCATTTCCTGAGGAGGGGCATCTTCTTCTCACATAGGGATTTGGACTGGGTGCTGGATGAGTACGACAAGGGCAACAAGTTCTTCCTGTACACGGGCAGGTCTCCCTCAGGCCCGGTGCATATGGGCCATGTAGCTACGTGGATGTTCACGAAATGGCTGCAGGACAAGTTTAATGTGGAGCTATGGTTCCAGTTCCCGGATGAGGAGAAGTTCTTGTTCAAGGATGAACTGACTCTTGAGGATACGAAGAAATGGACTTATGAAAATGCGTTGGATGTAATAGCGCTGGGGTTCGACCAGAAAAGGACACATTTCATAATTGACACTGTTCATGCAAATCTGATGTACAAGGAAGCGTGCAGGGTAGCCAAAAAGATAACGTTCTCAACCGCAAAGGCGGTTTTCGGCTTTGACAATGAGACCAACATAGGCTCGATATTTTATACCGCGATGCAGTCTGTTCCAGCCTTCCTGCCGTCGGTTTTGGAGGGAAGGAACATACCCTGCCTCATCCCTCATGCCATAGACCAGGATGCCCACTTCAGGGTGTCCAGGGATGTGCTGCCCAAGCTCGGCTATTACAAGCCTGCAGCTATACACGACATGTTCCTGCCTGGGCTGGGGGGAATGATGGAGCAGGGCAAGATGTCGTCCTCAGAGCAGCATACGGCAATTTTCACAACGGACTCCCCGGCAGTTGTGAGGGAGAAGATAAACAAGTATGCATTCTCAGGAGGCCAGGCCACGGTTGAAGAGCAAAGAAGGAAGGGCGGAAACCCTGCTGTTGACGTATCTTACAGGTGGCTGACATTCTTTGAGGAAGATGACAGAAAGCTGAAGGAAATATACGAAGACTACAAGTCTGGGAAGATGCTTACCGGAGAGCTGAAAGCAGTACTTATCGAAAAGATTAATGCTTTCCTGAAGCAACACCAAGAAAAAAGAGAGAAAGCTAAGAAGGAGATAGACAAGTTCATTTTTAAGGAGTGACTACGCCCTGGTTTTTCCCGATGCTTCCAGGTCGAGTTTTACCCCGTCCAGGGCAGTTGCCAGCTGGTCCTTCGCCAATTCCAGAACCCCTACGGGGTTCACCGGGAAGAATATGGAGATGCCCATGTTCTTGTTCTCTCCGACGAAAACCCAGCGGCCCATCTTGAATGTGTCGACTTCTATGCTTGCATTTACAACGAACATTGTGGATTTCAGCAGCTCGTCCACAAGCGCTTCGTATGCGGTGTCATAGTTGTCAATGAATATTACCTCATCCTCATCCTCTTTCCTTACGAAGTAGAACGGTGAAACGAAGGGCTTCTTCGCGCTCTTGACCTTGTCCTTCAGGACTCCCTCGAATTTCTCCGCCAGCCTCGTCGACTTCATTGCGTCGTCCTTGTATTTGGCCACCTGCTCTGAAGCGCCTGAAATCATGTCATCAAAGTATGCGTTCACATCCCCCTTGAGTTTGTCAATCTCCTTGTCAATATCCGAAGTTTCAGCGTAATCATCCGGATTCTCAAGCAGGTCGCGCAGTGTGAAAACATATTTTCCTGCTATTGACCTGTCAATGTCATCTATCATCAAGTCAAGCTGCTCCTGAAATGATAGAGCGCCAGGCGGCATAGTAACGTCTGCCATATCCAATCACCTTCTTTATTTTATATTGTTGTATGTGCATCCAGGGGTATTTATTACTTTCATTCCGTCAATTCACGGGTTAATTCGCGGTATCATGGCGCAGAGGAAAGCCTGCTCGCTCATCTGGCTTCTCTCGGCCAGACCGTTGGAGAGGTAGCCTATTGCCCCCTTCTTTTTGCCTATGTCTGCAACTCCGCTGAGCTTTGCGAAAAGCCGGCTCATGGTTTTCCCGGTTTTCCTCATCTCTTCGCCCAGCTCATTGGGAATTTCAAATGCCATGCTGTAGCCAATTGTGATTACTTCACCGTCGTATACCGCGCAAACCAGGCAGTCGAAGTATCTTCCTTCGAATCTGAAAAGCCCGCTCTCCAGCCCGATACCATAGTCTGCCCTGAGCTTTTTCTTAGCAACCTTGGCCCTTTCCACGGCACCTGCAACTGTATCATTGTCAAACGGCTGGCCGTGAATCCTTGAGGCAACCTTGATGCCGCGTATTCTGAACTTTTTGAATATCTTTCTTGCAATTTTCTCAATGCCTTTCAGCTTGGCCGGGTTCGTGGAGCCCACCCCCAGAAGCACCAGCTTGCTCCTCCTGCCCTGCTCATCCACCTCGCCCATTCTTATCCTCTCGCATGATAGCTTCTTAAAATCATCCGCATGGAGAAGGGGTATTGTGATTATTGTCAGCGGCTTCAGCCCTTTGATGCTTCTCAGCCGGTTTATCTCCTCCGCCTTCTCCCTGGTCTCCTCGCTGACAACTATTGCATCAAACTTGCCCTCCAGGGTCGGGCCGTAGACGTCATCGAGCTTGAATATCTCTGCTCTCTTCATATTTTTTCCAAGGAATTTCTTAATCCTTCGTTTTCTAGAGGCGAATGAGGAACACCTGTATTTTTTGTTCGCCCGGGTGAACTCGTCGCTTGTCAAACCTATGTAAACCCTCCTCCCTGAGGAAATGGCAAGCCTGAGCAGTTTCCTGTGCCCCTCATGGAGGGTTTCAAACGTCCCTCCCAGTATCACTCTGTCATGCATAGGATAGATTAAAATAAAAGAAAATTAAAATACCTACCATGAACGAGGAGAAGAGGATAAGGGACGACATAGAGCAGTTCTATAAAAGCGTTAAGGAAGTGAAGGGCGCGCCCGAGGTGGTTGAGCTTGCAATCAGGTACTGCAGGGATGCGCAGTTCTACCTTGACAAGAAGGATTATGTGACTGCTTTTGGATGCATAAATTATGCACACGGGCTCATTGACGCGGTAAAAAAGCTTGAGGAGAGGTAAATGGGTTGGGAATTCCAGCTGCCAACGAAGATAATTTTCGGGAGAGGCAGCCTCAGCAGGGTGTGGGAGAATGTGGACAGGAAAAAGGTACTGTTTGTGACTGGGAAGAGCAGATTCCGCGAAGAGCCGTTGGGAAGGATAAAGAAGCAGCTCAGCAATGCTCAAGTTTCAGTGTATGACAATGTTGAGCCCAACCCCACTCACCAGAATGTCGACGGCGGGGTGGAGGTAATTGAAAAGGAGGGATGCGAGCTCGTCATAGCACTTGGAGGCGGGAGCGTAATAGATGCTGCAAAGCTCATGGCTTCCATAGCGGTCAACAAAGGAAAAGCATATGATTACGCCTTCCAGAAAAAGAGGATTGAAAAGAAGGGCCTGCCTCTCATAGCAATACCCACAACTGCAGGCACAGGTAGCGAGGTGACCCCTTTTGCGGTGATATCCGACAAGGAGAAGAAACTCAAGGCACCCATCAGAAACAGGCAGCTCTTCCCCAAGGTTGCGGTGGTCGACCCAGAGCTCACCGCGAGCATGCCTGCTGAGCTCACCGCAAATACTGGGGTAGATGCTCTTGCGCATGCGCTTGAGGCGCTGTGGTCGAAGAAGGCGCAGCCAATAACAGATTACCTGGCACTGAGGGCTGCAAAGTTGATTTTCGACAACCTGAAGAAGGCGTGCCAGGAGCCTGAGAATATGGATGCCAGGGAGGAGATGTCGCTCGCAAGCCTGCTCGGAGGGATGGCGATAAGCAATGCATGGACATGCGCTGCGCATGCAATTTCCTATCCGCTCACAATCAATTTTGGGGTTGCACACGGGAATGCATGCTCATTAACTTTGCCTGAAGTGATGGAGTTCAATGCCCTGCGTTCCGAAAAGATAAACAGGATAACGCAGCTGTACGGGCCTGAGAAGATGAGGGAGCTTTTCAAGGAGATTGGGCTGAAGACAAGGCTCAGCGAGTTTGGAATCAAGAAGGATGACATACCGCTCATAGCAGACGGCGTGGTTGCCTCAACCCTTGAGACAAATTTGGTGGAGATGAAAAAGGAGGATATTATTACCATGCTTGAGAAGATTCTATGAGCGGCTCCTGCGAGATTTCAGTATTTTCTTTATGAACGCCCGCAGAAGGAGGAGGAACAGAAGAGCAACTACTACTGCCACTATTACATAGGAAAGCGGGATGGAACCTGTATTTACTATGCCTACAAGAGGTAACTCCATAAGGTTATTTTCAATAAAGGTTGTATTCACAGCCTGTCCGCTCTCCTTTCTCTGCACAATTGCAAGCGGGTCAGCGCATCCGGTTCTGGAGCAGTTCTCTATCATCTCCTGGATGAGCTTGCCGTGGGTGTTGTAGTTCCAGTAGCCTACCAATGCCTCATCGCCTATGTATGTCTGGGGAACCCCGTAATCGGCAGGAACAGAGTATGCCTTGGCGAACCTCTTCATGAGGGCGTAGTCCTCTTCAGAAGTATCAACGGCGAATTTCTTTATGTCAAGCCATGGGTATTGGGTGCTGATATTGTCAAGGAAAAGAAGCTCAGCATGGCAGTGAGAGCATGTTGTTGAGTAGAAGAGGTATAAGGTCACATTTGCTGCCTGAGCTGTCAGTGAAAGCAGGAATATTGACAGAAGCATAATTTTTCTCAAAACAGCACCTTTGATGAATTCGAAACCACCATTTAAATTCTTTAAGGGTGAATCAGCCGCTAAGGACACCCGGCATGAGTAGAAGAAGCAACCCGAGTACAAGCAGGACAACACCGCCGATGAGCTGGGAGAACTTGCCGTATTTTGCGGAGAAGTCAGTTGAGCTGAGGGTCAGCACTGCAATGCTGAAAAGAATCATATCATCAAGCATGTAAAAGAATATGTACATGAGAATGTAGAAGTAGTATTCAAGCGAAGGCAGTTTATTGAGGGCTAGGATTCTTGTGAATGTGGCAGGGAAGCCAGCTGAGCAGGCAAATTCTATTGTGTTCACGGTGACTGCAAGGATGATTATGCCCAGAAGGGTTGCCGGCATTGCACTGGGCTTTGTTATTTCATCAATTTTTTTCATAATGCTACTCTGGGAAGCCGCATCAGTAACCTTGCAGACCGCTGCCGGCAGAGTTATGTAATCTTTGAGGTTGAGTATTCCCACGACAACAGCAATGATGCCGATGAGGATGCGGGTTATGTCGGTAAACCCTATAATGTCCCACAGCTTCAGCCAGCCGCTCAGTATGAGGAAATACCAGAGTCCTGAGACAAGCACAAAAGTCCCCACAACAAGTATCATCTTTCTCCTGCTTCTTGTCCCTGCCAGCATTGTTATGAGGTAGATTAGCACCCACATTGCGCATGGGTTGAAGCCGTCAAGTAAGCCGAGCAGAAAGCTGAGGAAAGGGAGGGAGAGAGTCCTGATGTCTACTCTTCCGATTATTGGATATTCAAATACATACTCCTCTGTGGTGGCGACTGTTTGGTTGCATCCGCTCTGCAGGCATTCCTGTATCCTCTGCTCAATGAGCTTGCCTGTGGTGTCGTCACCAGCATAGCCAATCACCACTGAATTTCCTATGTATGTCTGCGGGACTCCTGCCGTGGAGGAGACGTTATTAGCTTCCATGAAATCTTTCATGAGCTTTGCGTTTGATGATGATATGTCCACAGGAAGACTCTTTATTTCCAGAGAGGGGTATTTTGGTTCAATCCTCGTGAGGAATACTGACTCTGCATGGCAGTGCGAGCAGCTTGTGGAGTAGAAGAAGTAGACGGTGAGATTTGCTGCGTTTGCGGTCAAGCAGAGAAGGAGAATAGCCAGTAAAAGAACTTGTTTTCTCAGAAAAACACCATACATGAATTGGTGTTAATAATTTAAATTCTTTGCTGGAATACTAGAATTCTTGTTTAGAGAACATAAAAGTATTAAATTCGTTTCCCTGCAAATAGGTAAGAGAGGTGAACCATGCCGAGGCCTTCTTGGGATGAATATTTCATGAAGATATGCAATGATGTTGCAGAGAGGTCGACCTGCAAGAGGCACAATTTCGGAGCAGTGATAGTTAAAGACAAGAGGCTGCTGGCAACTGGCTATAACGGAGCTCCCAAGGGACTGCCGCACTGCCTTGAGCTCGGTTGTTTAAGGGATGAGCTTGGCATAGCCAGCGGGACTCACCATGAGATATGCAGGGGAGTTCATGCTGAGCAGAATGCAATTATCCAGTGCGCGCTTCACGGAGTTTCATCAAAGGATGCAACAATGTATGTCAACGGGATACCCTGCAAGATATGTGCCAAGATGATAATAAACGCCGGTATAAACAGGGTTGTTTATTCTGGGGATTACGCAGACAAGGAGGCTTTTGAGCTTTTCAAGCAGGCAGGAGTCCAGATGGACCAGTTGAAAACGAAAAAGAGGTGATATTATGCCTTTGAGCGTTATTCATTCGTTTATACACCAAACTGAGGAAAAAACAACTTCCCTTACAATATCGCTTGGCGACTGCAGGTCAGGAGACTGCGCGCTTTTCATGACTCTCAGCGACAAGGTGAACAAGAACAGGGTGAAGCTTGATGCGGATGAGGTTGCTGGGCTTGCAGATGCTCTGGAGAAAAACAAGAGCTGGAGCGCATTCCATACATTCACCACTCTGGAGAATGTGGAAAAGAAGAATAGGATAAGCTACAATGAGGGGTTCTTCAGCGTGGAGGGCAATACAAAGATAGCGATGAAGCTCGGAGATAGCGAGAGGGCTGCTTTCAAAAGAGTTTTGGAGTTTGCCTTCAACAAGATGATAGAAGGGAAATTGGAGCAGGGAAAGAAGTTTGAGAAGTGAGTCAATCCAATACTTTCCTTCTAAAATCAGCTCTCACTATCTTCTCCCACTCGCCTTGTGAAATAGTTAAATCGACCATTATTTGAGAATCTGGCTTCTCTATTAACTTGCTGAGCCCCTGAATGTTCTGCCTGTTGGCGAGGGTTATAACCTGCGCTATCGTTCCCATGTCCGTGAGTATCTCCTTTTCCATGTCCATCACGTTGTCTACGTTCCGGTCAAGAATTTTTACAGTTGCCGGGTTCTTCGCAGTTGGCGCTTTTGCAGCCTGCTTCACTGCATCCTCAAGGAAAATAGCAAACTTCTTCTCGCTCTCCCCAAAAGTGAGCAAAGATTCTGATTTTTCGTTTATTTTTTCCATAACTTTTCTTAGGAACGGCTTTGGATTATTCTTCCAGTTCATATTCGCTTCAACAAGCTCCCTTATATCGTCGGCCAGCTCGGAAAAACGGGCCTCTTTCTCCTTATGCTCTGCATACTTGAACCCAAGATCCATGGATAAATTATGGTTTTTGAAGTATAAAAAGATAGATTATAAAATTGGACAGCGAAATATGAGTTTATGAAAAAAGTGAAAGAAGGAAAGGCTGAGCTGGTATTATCAGATAAGGTCTTCTTCAACCCTCAGATGGAGCTTTGCAGGGACATCTCCAGCATAGCGGTGGGAGCATACTGCAGGGAGCTTGGAAGAAAGATGCATCTTGTTGATGGGCTGTGCGCTACAGGTGCGAGAGGTATAAGGTACGGCAAAGAGAATGACTGTATCGGGAAAGTTGAGTTCGTTGACATGGATGAGAATGCATGCAAGCTTGCCGGGAGGAATGCAAAGCTCAACAAGCTGAAAAGCTACAAGGTGCACTGCTGCCACATAAATGACTTTCTGTTTCACAACAGGGTGTTTGACTGGGTTGAGATAGACCCTTTCGGGACTCCTCTTCCTTACCTGCAGAGCGCGCTTGCATCTTTCAGAAAAGAAGGAATGCTCTCTGTGACTGCAACAGACACGGCTGTTCTCTGCGGCGCCCATCCGAGAGCATGCCTGAAGAACTATGGGGCAACGCCAATTGACAATGAGTACTGCCATGAGATTGGGGTGAGGATACTTGCAGGCGCAGTTGTAAGGCAGGCGTCCACCCTGAACCTTGGAGTGGAATTCTACCTGTCTCTGTCGGTCCAGCATTTCTTCAAGCTTTTTGTTAAGCTCAGGGCAGGTGCCGACGGAGCGGTTGCAGGCATGAAGAAGCTGGGTTACATCTCCCACTGTCCAATATGCCTGCATAGGGAGTGGAGGTTCAACCCGCCTCTTCTGAAGGAGAAATGCCCGAAATGCGGCGGGAAACTTATGCACGCAGGCCCGCTTTTCCTTGGCGAGCTGTGGAACGCCAGGTTCCTCGGATGCATGAGGGAGATAAACCGCCAGAGGGACTACGGCAACAAGCTCAAAATTGATGAAATTCTGTCTCTAATGGAGGAGGAGGCGGGCATGCCCCCGACATACTTCGACTTGCACAAGGTTGCCGAGAAAGTGAGGAAATCTCCCCCGAATTTCGAGAGTTTCATTGAAAAGCTAAGGCAGAAAGGGTTTAAAGTCTCAAGAACTCATTTCAAGAGGAATTCCGTAAGAAGCAATGCAGGGATAAAGGACGTATCATCTGTTTTTTATCATAGAACCAACTTTCAGTGAAAAGAATGAGCATCATCCGGGAATCTTCCGTCCTTAACCTCTTCCCTGAAGTCCACAACTGCTTTCTTTATAACTTCTGAAAGCTTAGCATACCTCTTCACATACTTGGGCTTGAAGCTTTCATCCATTCCAAGCAGATCATTGATGACAAGCACCTGGCCATCGCAGTATTTGCCTGCCCCTATGCCTATGGTTATACTTTTAACATTCTCAGTTATCTTCTTTGCAAGCTGCTCAGGCATGCATTCAAGAACAAGGGAGAAAACTCCAAGCTTGTCAACTGTCTGGGCATCCCTGAATATCTTCTCTGCATCATCTCCCTTCCCAACAAGCTTGTAGCTCTCGGCAGTCTGCGGGAGCAGCCCAAGGTGCCCCATGACAGGGATGCCGTCTGAAACCAGCCTTTCTATGACATCTGTCACGCACCCTTCAACCTTCACTCCCTTCGCGCCTACTTCAATGAACTTCCTTGCATTCTCAACCGCCAACTGGGGCGTGGCATAGGAGCCGATGGGCATATCCCCGATTATGGGGGTATTCCTCGCCCCTCTTGCAACTGCCCTCGTGTGGTGCAGCATCTCTTGCATGGTGACCTGCTTTGTGCTTTCGTAACCAAGCACCACCATGCCAAGGCTGTCCCCGACAAGAATCAGGTCAACTCCTGCCTGCTCAACAAGCCTTGCAACCTGGTAGTCGTAGGCAGTGAGCATCACGACTTTCCTATTTCCCTTCAACCCTTCTAGCATGTGTTTCCTCCAGGTATTTTATCATGCAGACAAGCGCCTCATTCATGGGAGTGGGTATTGCATGCTTTTCCCCAATCTCAACAATCTTCCCGTTCAGAAAATCTATTTCCGTCTTCTTTCCTTTCATCAAATCCTGGTGCATGGAGGAGTAGTTCTTAAGCCCTGCCACCTCCTTGTCCACAGCTTCAGCAAAGCCCCCGTCAAACTCCACCCCTTCAGCCCTTGCAACTTGGATGCATTCGTGCACTATGCCGTGCCGCAGTTTGTCAAGACTCGGCACCACAATCTCGTAATCCCTAATCTCCAATATTGCGGTGAGCGGGTTTATCACGCAGTTTGTCACCAGCTTCTTCCAGACATCCTTTTTCAAGTCGTCAACCAGCCTTGTCTCCAGCCCGCTCCCGTTGAACAGGTTGGCAATTTCCCTACTCTTTTCGGTGTTGCCGAGCACAACCCAGCCCTTCATTATTGTGACCTCGCCTGGCTTTAGGAATTCCGCCCCAAAGTGCAGCACGCCCCTCTCCAGGTGCGGCTTGTTCCCGACAACGGCTTTCACAAGCTCCTCGTTCCCAATCCCATTCTGCAATATGAGTATGGTTGTATCCTCCCTCAGGAGCTTCGCAACTCCCTCCAGAGCTTTCTGAGAGTCATGCACCTTGGTTGTGAGGATTATCAGGGAGTTCTCTGGAATTTCCCTTATCTGCGTGTCCGCCTTTATGCGCAGCACGCCCTCCATCCCTCCCTTGACAACCAGCCCTTTTTCGTTTATTGCATCAACATGCTTCTTGTCGCCAATAAGCGTGACATCATTCTTGCCTGACAGCATCGCGCCGCATGAGCTCCCTATAGCCCCTGCTCCCAGGATAAACATCTTGCTGAAAATGAAATCACCCCTATTTCCACTTATCCGCCCAAGTGGATATGTAATCCCGAACCTGTTTTGCCTGCCTGCCCTTTTCCGTAAGCGAGTACAGCACCCTTATCGGCCTCTCCTTCTCAAGAATCCTTTTCTTCACCAGGCTGTTTTCCTCCAGAGCCTTGAGCTTTAGAGAGAGGGTTCTTGGGTTGGCCTTGGTAGCCCTGAGAAGCTCGTTGAAGCCCATCTCTTCAGTCTGCACAAGCTTTTCAAAGATTCTGTTGCCCCATTTGTTGCCCAGAGTCCTGCAGAACCGCCACATTGGGCATTCTCTCTCAGCCATAGCCTCACCTGATAGGTTATGGAATGTCCATTTATATTAATCTTTTCAGGCAAAAGTAAGAATCAGCACGTCTCTTCAGCAACCCGGTATCTGGTCTCCTGGCGGTATTTTATCACATTCCTGCTTTTTGTTTCATTCACGGCATTCTCTGCAGGACGGCTGAGGGTTTGGTCTATCAGCACCTCATGGCACTGCTGCCTGATTTTATTGACATACCGGCATACTTCTTTTGTCGTTACAGGAGTCACATGGCAGTAGCATATGAACGGCGTGTCGTCCCTTGGGAGCTCCATATGGAAATCAAATGTCTTTGAAGCATTCGGGTATAGGTAAACAGTATGACTCTCGGCTGTCGCGGTAAGACCGGCCCAGCTCCCGCTTGCAATGAATACATACTTGTTGATGTCAGTTCCGAAGCCTGTGTATACGCTGAAGTAGCCGGCAGTGGAATCTGCGTTTTTCACAGTGCATTGAATATTGGACCAGTTCTGCATCCAGCCCGTCCTCGTGCATGTTTTGTCGGTTATTACATAAGCAAGCCCTTCCTGGGAGCATTCCTTTTCGGTAGAGGTAACGGTTAGGCATTCTGTTCTTGTGCTGGGTTTTTGGATGTTCTGGGGCTGTTTTCCCGAGCCATACACGGTGGACGGCACTGTTTTCGTGTAATACTCGGTGGCAGAATACGGCACATTTACCGTATATGAGTTGTTAACCTCGCACTTCGCCAGACCGATGCCTTTTACCGGGAACTGCCTTGTCCCAACAAACGCGAAGGAGGCTAGCGTAGCGGAGAGCAGGACGAATAAGCCTGTTACCAGCCATTTGTTTGCCGTAAGTTCACCACTCTAAATTATGCCTTTTCAAGTATTTAAAGCAGAATGTTAAGTGTCGGAATAAGGTTATTACACCCACAACGCGGAAGTTAAGTGGCGGTTTTGTGGCAAGCTTAGATTAGTTCAATTTACTTCGCAAAATCAGGGGCGATTGGAATGCAAAAGTTCGAGAAGATGTTCGATGTCTCTCAACTCTGCCTCCAATCCATTTTTTGAATATTTTGAAAGCTCTTCCTTTGTTTTTTCAATCTTTTTATTTTTTTCATATTCTTCTTTATAAGAATATTTTTCTTTTCTCAACTGTCCTATTTGTTCAACAATCTCTTGCGCACCTTCGATCCTTTCGGCATAAAAGTCCATAACTTTTTCATTCGCATCATCCATTGCCAGGAAGGTCGTCTTCCCAAGTGAAAGAATTGTTTCAAATAAATTTTTGTTTCCCACCACTAATCTCCTGAATCTAGAAGTTTCAGGACAGATATGTGAAAGCTTTTTTTCGCTGTATTCGAAGAACTCGCAAAGCTGATTGACATTGCATTTTCCAAATGCAGGATATTCCGAAAAGAACTCTTTTAACTCCGCCATTTCCCCTTTTCCGGGAAGAGCTTGGCAATAATCTTTCAGAGAATATTTTTCAATATCTTCAAGCAATTCTGCTACTGGTTCTGAAATGAGGGAATGGATATATGTTTCTCTAAGTTTTTCCAGTTTTCCCAGATTTTTCAATAGGTTCTCGTAGCTGAGGACCTTTCCCAAATCAACTGTTCCTTTTTCCAGCTCAGACATTTCTGCCAATATTGCTTCTACCCTGGCCTGCTCTCTTTTGAGTATTCTGTCTTGTTCTTTCATTTCCTCCTCGCTTTTTTCGTATGTTTTGCCTAATTCGATGATTTCTTCAAAATACTCAAATTCCTTTTTTGCAAGATCCATCCTGTTACCTTTGATGAGCTTTGCAAGCGATATAAACCTCTTTCCCGCATCTTCCGGGATGTTGCCCTTTTCAAACTCGCTCGCCGCATCCATCACAAAATAATTTAATTCCTTGGAGAGTTTGATGCCTTTCTTGGAAAGTTTTATCCGTGTGCTAAGGTCTGGATTCCACATGCTTTTTTCTTTCTCTCGTACTGACCCTATGTCCGCCATTAATTCTTTTAGCCTTTCCGAAAGTTTCACAATAGTAGAACGTTGGTTCTTTTCGATTTCTTCCATTCTTTTTTCTAAGCTGTGATGTTCTCTTTTTAATTCGAGTATCTCTTCCGCGCTAAGCATCTTATTCGCCTCAGTCATCTTATTTTTTGACTTCTACGTTATTTAATCTTTGCTGAACTTTCGTAAGCGCTCAAGAGTGCTTAAATTGTTCAATTCACCATCGAAGAATATGTCTTGCCCTCGGACGCTGCTCGCAGAAGCAGTTGAGGGGCGTATACCAAAGCAAGTTCGGCACACATTGATTTATATACTCCTGATTCCATATTATTGTTAGTTCTCCTATTTCTATGTGAAAGTGATAGGCAAGATGGAGCATGGCAGTAATGTCATTTCGTTTAGCATATTGCCATTAAACAAGAATAGGAATAAAAAAATATCAATGGTGATTTAAGTGACTTCGATAAGAAGAGAATGCATATACAGGGAGTACCATGCGTATATGGAAAGGTACGGCAAAAAGAAGCAGATCAGAATTTATGATGAAGAATAGATTGGGCAGGGTGATGTATTGTTGAAATCAAGGATAAAGAGGAGAAGGACAACGTGCAGGACACAGACGAGAAGGAGAAAGGCTCAGGAGAGGCACGGGGGCAAAGTGCATTACAGGCAATATGCGTAGTCTGATTCTCAAGCCAAAGCAAGTTAAGACAAAAATGTAGATTCTTCCATTCCTTATATTTAATAAGCTTAACTCTACTCTGACTGGTCCTGCTCTTCCTCAGCAACCTCGTCTCGCTTCGAATTTTTATCCATATCCAATAATATCCTCATCTGACGAGGAGAGTAGAATAGTCCCATTGTTTCCACCAACCGCAACTAGATTTCAATAAAGAGAAAAGAAGTTACGTAGTTATATGGCGGTCCGCCGTATATAATGGTATGGACTGCGACGTCAAAAAATCCGATTCCTAATCCGGGGCAAGGTTATTATACTCAAAAATGCAGAAATTAATTGGTGATTTTGTGGTTTTCACTGAAAAGAACTCTGCGATGAGGGATGTGCTTCGTAATATTGATGTTGTAGAGAAACCCCCTACGTCTCTCACTCCTGAGGCAAGGAAGATACTTGACACTATCTATAATATACAAAAGTCTGGTAAAAGTCCGGCACTGAACATTATAGAAATGAATCTACTCCAGGATGTAAGAGAGGAGATATCAAAACAGCCTCTTGTACAACCTGCGAGCAAGGTAACCACTTTTGAGAGCAGGATTATACGCGTTGAAGAGATAGTGGAGGAAACAGGAACTATAATTCGCCCATCGCTTGTTGAGGATGAGCTGAAGAGCCAGTTAGCACAGTTAATCAAGGCAGGTTACTTGGCAATGCAGTTTGTGGGGAAGGAAAAAATTCAGTGGATTTATAAACTGACTCCTGAAGGCATTGACCAGATTGAAAAATTCAATAAGCAACCAGGTCTAGTGTAATTCATTTTGTTAGACAAAGCAAGCTTAAATAACAAGAAAGGCATAATTCTAGGCATGGCAGCAACAGCCACAAAAAGAAGCGAGCTAGTATTAAGCGAAGGAGTTAGAGAGTTTTTTTATCAATCTTGCGACATTTTAAATAAAACACTCCCGGGATTAATCGATGCTCAGGATGTTCTCCAGAAAACTAGGAATCCACAAGCTCTCCTGGATTCATTTATAAGAGGAGACAGGGATATACTAAAAAGGGTAGTTGAGGTAGGAGAGGGATTAAACCGAGTTTTTGCAGAGAAAAACAATCTTTCTGAAAAAGTTGTAGATGATGGACATACATTGAAGTTTTTATCCAATTACACAGAGGAAAATTTTAAAAAGAGATTGGATATATCCATCGCAAAAACTGGTTATTTAGGAACAGCAGGTTCTACTATCCTGTTTGAAGAAGGGTTAGATATTCTTCATGCCGTCTCTCAAATACCGCATGAAATTAGCCATATTGAAGAGCCATTCGGCAAGAAGATAAAAGAAGTAGACAGGATACTTTTACCTCTATTCAAAGATCCATCGAAGATTGTTGAGTTTTATTCCGAACTTACTGGTGCCAGTCGGGAAGAGATAGCTCATGAATACGAAGTTCAAAAGACTAAATTTTATACTGATGCCACGGTGTTCCTAGTTCATTTGTATGATAAGGAGTTATGGAAGAACCCATTGGATGAAAAAACAAAAGAGAATCTGGAGTTCTCAAAATTTATCCTGGATCCAGAACTCCGTAGGGCTGATTTGAGATATAAAGAGGGAAGAGCCCAGTCTGCGGCGGCTAATTCGCTAAGCAGCAATGACAATGTGATCCGGGCATATGCTGCTCTAGAGTTATCATTTTTCGTAATCACTCCAACTCCGCAGGTTTTTTTTGAGGATTATAAGAATGCAGCTGCTTTAAAACAAGATAGAAACCACTCGTATGGAGGAGGCTCTGCAGGCGCAGGCAAGACAATAATACTGAACTCGGTTGAGAAAGAGGAAACAGGGGAGGGCAGGTCAGTTGTCATAAAGTTCAGCTCTCCGCCGAGGAGCCTGCTTGAGCACTATAAGGAGGAGGCAAACTACGCAAGAAAAGCAGAAGGTTTCAGGGATTATATTACTCTCTGCAACGAACTGGCTGATGATAATGTTAAGGGCATATCTGAAAGAATCAAAAATGGAGAAGAAAAGTTGAGGAAATTTGAAGAGAAGTGCGCCAAAAAGGATTGGATGCCGGGCATAGGTATAGATGGAAAGTTGGTCGCGATAAACACCAAGGAAAGAAGAATGTTCAGGATAGATACAGATAAGCTGAAAACAGGCATAACCGATATGGACGAGCTGACAGGGAAGGCACCGAAGCTTCCTGAGAGGATGGGTTGAAGGCGTTGATATAGTATGTGACCATGGTTACAATTCTTCATAGCTTCTTAAGGGTTTATAAATCTGAAATGAGCAATTTTATGGGTGTTCATATGGCGTATGGCAAGGCAGAAGTGCCGAGGGAAAACGAGTTTTCGCGCGTCAAGCCGATGGGAGAGAAGGAAGAGATAGCGCTACCGAAGGAGTATGCAGTCGTGAAGCTCGCATTTGACTGGAGCAGGCTCAGCAAGTCTGAAATGGCAACAGTCCGCGAGCTGTGGAAGGCAATCGGGCCTGTTGAGAGCGTATTCACAAAGCAGAAAGCACCGGGAACAACAGAAATTGTAACATTCCTTGAGGAGATAAAGAAGTACGCGGATGATGAGCTTGCTAAGAGAATCTCCTCTTATGTAAAACTCGCCAGGGTGAACCACTCGATTTTTGACGCAGCCAACGGCGACAAGAGACTCGTGCCGGAATTCAAGGGAAAAGAGATACTCGAAGTGATTGAGAATAAGGTGCCTCTCAAGTCAAAAGAGAGACTCTGGAGAAAGTTCATGTCTGGCATGGATTTGAAGCTTTTCACTCCTATTTTTGACCAGAGGCCTGTTGAAGGCGGGCTTTACATCGGCAGCGGAGGGTTATCCGACATTCCTCGCGAGTTCTTCAAGAAAGGTGACGAGGGAAAGCAGTTCAGGGAGAAACTAATTATGGAATTTCCTGAAGGCGAGAGGGAAAGAGTCAGGAAAGGGCTCAACTCACCCACAAATATAGTGGTTTTCAAGGGGGGGAAACCTGTTGAATTCATACCTTATGCGGAATACTTCAAGGAAGAGACAGGAATAATAAAGGATGCACTGTTCAAAGCAGGCCAGCTCACCGACGACTCTACACTCAAGGAATACCTCTTTAAGAGGAGCAAGGATGTCATGACGGAAAATTGCAGAGAGAGCGACATTGCGTGGCTGAAAGTCCGCTCCAAGCTGAACATAGTTGTTGGGGATGTTGAGACATATCTTGACGGGGGAGTAGCGGTAAGGAGGGATGCCGAGATAATAATCTATTACACAGATGAGGAGAAGACAAGCAAGGTGCAAGGCATAAATGCGCTGATGCCTGAGCTTGAGAAGCGTTTGCCGGTAACTGACGAGGCAAAGAAACCAAACAGGAAAATGGCTCCTACAGTGGTTGCGGATACTTTATACAATGCTGGAGAAGCACACGGCTCGATAAGCACTGTGGCCTTCAGCCTTCCGAATGACGATGAGGTGATAAAAGAACACGGGGCAAGGACGACAATGCTCTACAATGCAGTAGCTGAGAAAAGCCGGCCAAGGTCTGTTCCAATAATAGATGCACTAATTGACAAAAGCACGATTTCATCCATGAGCAAGGAGGACCTCATCTACGGGAATTTCCTGGCATTCCTGCTCCATGAGGAAAGCCACCCGCTGGGAGGGCTCAAGGAATCCCTTGCAGGGCCGGAGATGAACACGCGCAGGGCTTTGGGGGGCGTTTATGCAGCAATAGAGGAAGCAAAGGCGGACATAGTCGGCCTGTATCATGTCCCGTATCTTGTCGAGAAAGGCGCCATAACGGAAAGGGAGAGGGAGCTTGTCTATACATCTGCCCTCTCGGATAAGTTCGTCTTCCTCAGGGCAGGGCTTGGGGCGGACGCTCATGTGGATGCAAATATCCTGGAGTTCAACTACTTGGTTGAGAATGGAGGCATTGTGAGGAATGCTGACGGGACATACAAGATTGACAGGAAAAAATTCGAGGAGGGAGTTGCCTCCCTTTCCAAGGAGTTGCTTGCTATAGAGGCAGAAGGGAATGCAGAGGAGGGGAAGAAGCTGCTTGAGAAATACGTGAAGCTGGCTCCCGAGGAGAAGAAAGCCATCGCCAAGCTTGAGGATATCCCGAAGGTAGTGCTGCTGGAATATCCGGAGCTTCCTACTGAAAATTCAAAGCAATCTTAATATACTACAGAACAGAACTATTTGATGAGTGAGAGTATGGTGGGAGGCATCTAACAGGTGGTTTTGAGTAGAAATGGGCTGGAAGGGGGCAGAGAAGGTGTTTCATTGACAAAGAAACTTACAATTGATCCATCATTCAAGATAGAGAACATAGTAGCTTCAGCCAATTTGGGAGTGGAACTTGACCTTTATGTTCTTGGTAAGAAAGTCAGGAACATAGAGTATGAGCCCGAGCAGTTCCCAGGTGCAATACTCAAGCTCAAAGATCCAAAGGCATCTCTTCTGCTCTTCAAGAACGGTAAAGTAATATGTACAGGCTGCAAGAATGAGAGAGAAGTGAAGTATGCCTTAGAGCGGGCGATAAAGCTACTGGCTTCCTATGCAAAACCTCTGCCAGTCCCCAAGAAGAAGGGATAGTTTTCCGAAATCTATCCGCCCTGATTTAAAGGGTTGGTAGATCGTGGGATTACGTCTTTGTAATTCCACCACCCAACCTACCAAAGCAATCTTAATATACTCCCGAATGTAGATATTTGATGGGTGGTAAAAGTGAAAAAGAAGATTATTGCCATGTTGCTATTCACCTTATTGATTTACGGATGTTCTGGGGGGCAACCTAAAGGAACTCAATCTGAACAATGCAAGAAGAGGGGGGTAACAAACTGCTGGGGGTCCGATGACTACGGTTTTTCGCTTATCTACCCAGATGGGTGGCAGGTTGAAGAGAGCGGAGGTGCGAAAGTTACCTTCACTTCCCCTCAAGAAGCCGGTTTCAGTTCAAAATGCAGCATACTCCGGGAAGAGCAGCCAGTGCCAGTCTACGAAACTTTTAGTGAGTTTTTAAATAATATGGGAGCTTCTAGTATAGAACTCTATAAAAACAACAGCATTACCATTGTATCTTTTGAGAACAGGACATTAAACGGAATGCCGGGGCATGAGTTCGTCATAACTTATAACAGAGGAGGACAGGACTACAAAGTCCAGCAAGTAAGTTTGATAGGAAATGAGCATCTTTATACAATCACCTGCTCAACTCGCCCAACTGATTATGATAGATATAAACCAGTCTTTGAGAGCGTCATAACAAGCTTTAAATTTGGATGATTAATGACTAATTAAAAAATACAATCTTAAGTTAATCCAATTTTACGTCGTAAAAGTCGTTTTGCCTCGGACGCTGTTGACCTTATCGCACTGATAACCTCAGTCACAGGCTACACACTTTCCTGAAGCATTATTCGGATTTTCTATATAAAAGATTATTCCTAGGTATTTAATCTCCGCCAAATATTATCTCCATCACAGGGCCCTTTGAGTTCTCTAGTATACCCAAGACTTCTGGAAAAGGCACATTTTCCACGATGTTAGTTGCATACCTAATGTCCGTTTCCTCCGAGTCTTTTTTCCATTTTATAATTATGAAGTTCCAATCATCGTATTTGTCGAAAAGATTCTTTGTTTCGTCACCTAAAGGTTCTACCATCTGAAGTTCATCTTCTCTTTTTTGCTTATTCTCACGCGGATTTTTCAGAATTTTTACTTTGAATTGCTTTGGTACTTTTATTAACATTTCCCCACCTCCACATATTCCTCGTACATCCAATCACCGGATATAGGTTACCTGCTTTTTCGGCTCTTTGAGACTCTCCAGCATGCTCTTCACGATGCGCTCAGACTCCCTGATGTTATCCGAGCCCACTTCTATGACCATTCCCTCCGTAGCCACCGTGATGGCACCCCCGCACTTCCTTCTCCTTCTAACCAATTTCCCGTTCAAACTATCACCCACCCTTAATTATGAAGGAAGTTCTATTTAAATGTTTGCTCTTTTTATTAAATAGTTGCTTTATAAAAGCAAACATTAACTTTAAATACTTTCACAGATAATAGCTATCCATGCGGATTCACGTCATGTCGGTGGGGTTTACCCCCAAGGTTTTTGAAGAGTCATTAAGGAATGCGGTTAAAACGGGGGCAGACAGGGCCATTGTGATTCACTCAAAAGACCGCTCGGAGAGGGAGAAGGTCAGGGATACAATCGAAAGGATAAAGACATTGATAAGCACCAGAGAGGAGTTCATAACAGACGAACCGTTTGAGAAGGCAGTCAGAGAGTGCATCCGCATCCTCAATTCAACAGGCAAAGATGACGAGCTTTACATCCACATAGGGGGAGGGGAGAGGCACATCGCGCTGGCTTTGCTCTACGCAACCTTCTTTGTCAAGAGGAAAATGCACCTCATTGTAACAATAAGGAAGGCTGATAGGTTCAAAACTGATCTGCTGCCCCCTATATCGGCTCCATTTGTCCTGAGCAGCTCGCAGAAGAAGGTTCTGGAAGCAGTGAAAGAGGACAGGAAGCTGAAAGAGATTGTGGATGATTTGAAGGGGGATAGGAAGGATTACCCCCGCATTTTCCGCCATTTGAACAACCTTGAGAGCATTGGGTTTGTATCATTCAACCAGGATGAAAAGAAGTACTCCCAGACGTTCTGGGGCAGGCTTCTGCTGGAGGGATATAAATGACATCTCTTACATTCTTCGGCGGAGTAAAGGAGATAGGCGGAAACAAGATACTGCTTGAGGACAGGAAGACAAGGATATTCCTGGACTTCGGGCAGTCCTTCTCCCTGCTGGATGATTATTTCGTCCCAGAGTCTTATCTCTCCCCAAGGGACAGGTTCGGGCTCAGGGATTACTTCGAATTTGGGCTTATTCCGAAGTTGAACGGGCTTTACTCAGATGAGGCAATTGAGCATACTGACCTGAAGGCCTCTGAACCGGGGTTTGACGGGGTTTTCATCTCCCACGCCCATTTTGACCATGTGGCTCATCTGGAATATCTGCATCCAGGGATACCTATCTACATGGGAGAAACTGCCAAGAAGATACTTGACTCCAATGCTGAGACCACGAGCAACAGATACTTCGCAGAAGGGGCCGAGATAAGGCAATTCAGGAGCGGGCAGGAGATTTCCGTGGGGGATTTGAAGGTAACTCCAATCCATGTCGACCATTCCGTTCCAGGCGCATACGGCTTCCTTGTTGAAACATCTGAAGGGGTGGTTGCTTATACCGGAGACTTGAGGCAGCACGGCCCAAGAGGCGACATGACCCGTGAGTTCGTCCAGAGGGCAAAGGAAGCTGAGCCTGAGGCACTCATAATAGAAGGAACCAGGGTATTTGACGTGGAAAAAAGGAAGAATTACTCCGAGGAGTCTGTGAAGGAGGAAAGCAAGAAAGTTATCCATGAATCTGACAGGCTTGTGCTTGCAATGAGATACCCGAAAGACTTGGACAGGTTCAGGACTTTCCATGATATTGCGAAGGAAAGCGGGAGGAAGCTGGTGACATCCATGAAAACCGCCCATCTTCTTCAGTCTTTGAAGGACGACCCTCTGGGGCTTTCTGACCCTTTCAAGGATAAGCATATTGAGGTTTACTGCAGGAAGATGAAAACATACAAGAAATGGGAGAAGCCGATGATGGACGACTGCGTTGATTCTGGGTATATTCATGACAACCAGAAGGAGCTGATATTCGAGCTGGACTTCTGGCAGTTGACTGAGCTGGTGGATGTGAGGCCTTCCGGGGGGGAGTGCATCCATTCAATGAGCGAGCCTTTCGAGGAGGACCCGATGTCGCAGGTTTCTGATGATGTGCTGGAGAACTGGCTGGAGCATTTTGGGATGAGGAGGCACCAGCTCCACGCAAGCGGGCACGCAAGCAAAAGCGAGATTTTTGAGATTGTGAAGGAGATAGATGCCAAGAAGGTTTTCCCAGTACATACGATGAATCCTGGGATGTTTGGTGTTGCTTGCAGGAATACGGAGGTTACTGAAAAGGGAAGGAAGTGCGAGATTTGAAGGAAACAATAGATATGTACAGCCAGAATTATAGTAAATATTGCTTAGGGTGTTAGAGTGAATATTGATAATATATTTGACTTTGTGCAAGCGAGATTGCCGAAAAATCCTCGAACAGAAAATCGTTTATCTATTTCTTTTGGTTTCATTCTGCATAGTGATCAACAGGTTTTTACTGAATTCTTAAAAGAGCTTAAGTTACCCAATTCCAAAATCAGAGACGTTAGAATAAGAACTCAAGAATCTATTGAACCTTATGGAATAACTGATCTGATGATACGCAAGCAAAATGAGTTTATGGTGATTATAGAATCAAAAATTATTGAACACAAACCTGAATACGTTTCTCAGCTTAAGAATTATGCAGATTTCCTGCTCAAACAAAGAGCCTACTTTCCAAATATACGTTTGGTATATGTGACAAAACGAGATCTGACTTCTGAAGAGACTGAGAGTATCCAAAGCGAGTTGAAATTAGAAAAAACAGAATTTTTAACATATTCTTGGCAGTATTTAATAGACTTATCAGAAAAATCAACAAAGAAAATGACGAAGATGTTTAATGTATGGATAGGTGATATGATGAATAGTATAAAAAAGATGGATGAACAACGTATTGAAGATGTTGTTGAAGTACTTGCGGTATATACTAAGCCTATGTTTTTCAAACTATTAAAAGAAAAAAATATAATAGTACAAAATACTGGTGCTGCTGATGCTTTGTATATAGCAGTAATCGAAACGCATAGAAAAAATGGTTTACCCAGTGCAATAACTCATATCTGTAAAGTTAAAGAAACGAAAATCGAAACTGCTAAAGAAAGCTGGAGAGGTTGCAAAGCTAAAAACGAGTATATAAAATGGGTAAAAGAAGAAGGATGGGATTCTAGTCTAAATTGGGAGCATAAAGTATATGTTATCGATGGTGAGCCACGAAAACTTTTTAGGGAGATTACTATGGGTGGACCAAAGCACCAAGTTTCATTTAAGACAACGTTTCGTGAATTAGTATCTAAAGAATTTGGGAAAGATATGAATAGGGATAGCTGAATACATTAAAGCCAAAGCAATCTTAATATACCTAAGAATATTTGGTATGAGTGGATTTTATATGATTAAGGCAATTGTTTTTGACCTGGACAACACATTGCTTGACTTCTCAGGCTTCAAGAGGGAGAGCGCGCTTGCTGCAGCCAAAGCCATCCGGGAAGCAGGGGTGAAGGCAGGGGAGAGGGAGCTTTACGGGAAGATATTCGCAATATACGAAACAAGAGGAATAGAGTACCAGAGAACGTTTGAGGAGCTTCTCTCAGGCTATGTTCTGGGCCCGCATCTGCACGAGCATGCGAAGCAGGCTGCAATAATCGCATATGAGAAGAAGAAATACGCTTTGCTGAGACCGAGGCCGAAAGTTGTGGGCACTCTGAAGAAGCTTAAGCAGAGCTACAAGCTTGGGATAGTCTCAGATGCGCCCAGGGAGAAGGCGTGGCAGAGGCTCATCCTCTCAGGACTGGACCATCTTTTTGACGTTGTTGTGACATATGAGGATACAAAGGAGTTGAAGCCGTCGAAACAGCCTTTCCTCAGGGTGGTTCACCTGCTGGGAGTGTCTCCGAGGGAGGCTTTGTTTGTTGGAGATAATCCTGAGAGAGACATAATTGGAGCAAAGAAAGCAGGGCTCCTAACCTGCCTGGCAAAGTATGGATGCCAGAGGTATTCCGAGGAGGAGAATGTTGCGGATTTCACAATTGAGAGGTTTGAGGGGATAGTGAAGGTGGTTAAGGAGCTGGAGGAGTAATGTTCGAGAGGAAGAGGCGGGAGAGTGGATGTTGCGGTATTTCCTACTGAAAAAAGCCCCCATAAGAAAAGAATTGCAGTTGAAGTTACTTTTGAATACAAGAACGCCCTGACTAATATAAAGAAAGATTTTGAGGACGGATTTAATGAAGTTATAGTGTTATACGAACATCCTTACGTGAAGAGCTTCGTGGAGTCACACATAAAAATGGAACTGGAGAAAGAACAGCAGGATAGGGTGAAATTCAGTCACATGGATGAATATGCTCCGTACGTGAGCGTGTGAACGTTATATGTTATGAAGCAAGTATCGTAATAAAAAGCTTAATATACAACACAAATAATAATCGTATTGCTGTAATCCGAGGGAGTGTATGCCAAGACTTAATCGAACTGAAAAAAAGGTAGCCAAACTTTTTAGAAATGCAGGATTTAAAGTAAAAACCAAAATTGAGTTAGCTGATAAAGAAATTGATGTGGTTGCAAGTTTCAGAGAGTTTAAACTAATAATTGAATGTACGATGGCTAAGGGGCGTAATGTTAAAACTTGTGTTCGGGAATTAGATGGCATAGTCCACGAATTAGATAGAAAGAAAATAAACAAGATATGTGGCCTTTTAGTTTTCGATTCTAAGAGGGTTAGCTCAAAAAATAAAGAATGGGCAAAAAGTAGAGGAATAATAATATGGGACGAACCTATGTTGGGGAGTTATTGGCAAAATTCGAAACTTTACAAGAAAGATTATGCATCAATTTTGATAGAGAAATTTTTTGAAATCCCTCCTCAGTTAATATCAGTACCATCGATTCGAGTCAAGCAAGGAAAAGAAAAAATGTACATATTTGCTATGAGAGCGACAGATTTACTCAAAATCGCCAAAGTTGACCGAGATGAAGAGAATACGCCGCTAGGTTATCAACGATATTTAAAACCAAAAAGACTAAAAGAGATAGGTTCTTTTCTTGACAAACCAAAAGCTATTCTTGCGAATAACATTATAGTCAACTTCACTAAACGAGTTAATTTTACAACAACTAAGAAAGGAGTATTTGAACAAGGCTATCTCGAAATTCCATTAGTAGAGCAATCGGTTGAAGTAATAGACGGTCAGCATAGATTATACGGTTTTAAAGAATGCAAGAAGCAAAAAACCCCTGATAAATTTAAGATTATTATTACTGGCTTCGAAGAGTTAGAATCTACTAGGAAAATATCTCTTTTCACAGAGATTAATGATAATCAAAAAAGAGTCCCCGCAACTTTGCGTAATTGGTTATTATTTAGATTGCAGAAAATAGATGATACTAAAGGAAGAACTGCTGTGGTAGTCCATAGATTAAATGAAATGCCGAATTCACCTCTATATAAAAAAATTAGGATACATGAATGGCAGACTAAGAAGTGGATTGGTAATAGTCAATTTTATGTTCTTCCAAAACTTATGGAGAGGGAATTGAAGTCTCGTGATGAAAAAGAGATAGTGGTAATACTAATCAACTATCTAAGCGCTATAAAGAGTTGTTTTGAAAAGCAGTGGAACGATAGGGATAACTATGTAATTACAAAAAGACAGGGCATAAATGTATTTCTTAGTATACTGCCAGTTATTCTTGCTTTAATTCGCAAAAGAAAACCATCGAAAGAGGATTTTGAAACTAAACTCGAAAGTATTAGAGATGAAGAATTTAGTGAGAAAAAGTATGGTCAATGCCTAACATTCAGAGAAATTAACAAGGCAACTGATGAGCTTTCAAAAAGACTAGTAGGGAATAGTAAGGATCTGGTAAGTAGTACGCTTACTGAATTGACGCTGATTTCAATAATCGGACGCATTAATGAGACAAATGGTATTAGTAACAATAAACTTAATTTTGGATTATTTCATGATATACCGACTGATAAAGTGGTTAAAATTGTTTATTTCCCGAAAGAGGTACAAACGCCTTTAGAATTTGATCAGGGTGTTGATTTACTAAATCAATTAATTATTGAAAACTTAAATAAAAAAGAAATAGAAGATAAGTTAGGCAAAAGTTGCAGCGGGGATGTTGAAGCTTTAAAAGAATTTTCGAAGTATCTAAACGCAAGTGAAAAGCAGCAAAATGAGATTGAAAATTCTGTTAAATTGCTTAGGGGTATCCGTAGACATCTGACGCATATATCAAATGATAAACAAAAAAAGAAAGAAAGCTCAGAATTAGCTAAACAAATTGGATATGACTTTACCAATTATCCAAATAACTTAAAACGGTCTTTCACAAAACTGCTTAGTGTTATAAATGACTCTCTGTTTAGTAATATAAATGGCTTAATCGATGATTTTAAAGATAAAAGCTGAGTCTCTCGGTGATTGTCATGGGCAAAATCGAAGGTTATCTCAAATGGAATATTGAAGAAATTGCTAAGGCATTAAAAATAGGCAAGGATGATGTTCGCCTTTATTTTACAGATGGGCGCCGTGTTTCATTTCTATTGGAAAGACGGCTTGCTTATGAGGTTTTGCATGGGAAGCTTGCCTCAAGTGAAGGAGCAGGTTTTGACCTCTTAGATAGAGAAGGTGGAAAGTGGGAAGTCAGAAGTATTAGCAAGGGTGGAATATATTTTTCCCCCAGTTATATGGTTGGTTCGAAGCGTTCTTTTGAGGAAGAAGGATTTTTAGTAAAACTCAAAGAGATTAAGGGATATATAGTGTCGGACATAGAAAAATTCCCGGATGTTCCTTTTTGGATAATAACTTCAGAACAAGTACGTTCGTGGTGGAAAGCTGGAGAATTGGGCACTACTACAAAAATTTCTCGTGAAAAAGCACTCCAACTTTTAAGCAGTATGGCTGGATCACAATCAAAGCTTTAATTGTGCCTTTATTTCCTCAATTCTTTCATTTGCAATTTTGATGTAATTATGGTCTACATCAGTACCTAAGTAGTTTACTTTTAAGTCTAAACAAGCTAAAGCAGTAGTTCCTATTCCAACAAATGGGTCATAAACAATCATATCCTTCTTAACTCCATGTAATTTTACACATAATAGAGGGAGTTTCTTTGGAAAAACAGCAGGATGCGGACGACGCTCCTGTATCGTCTCATAAGGGATAAACCAAACATCGCCTCTGTCTCGTATATCCTGTTTTTTGCCCCAGCGTGCTATATTTGATTTGTATTGATATGGGACACCGATAGAAAGTTTATGGAGGCTTGTTTTACCCTCTTTTGTAAAGTGAAAGATGTTCTCGTGGCAATTATTCAGAAAACGGCTGCTTTGGATCGGTTTATAGTGCCCTACCAAAACATCATGGTCCAGTCCATTACTCTTCCCTACGTCTTCTTTAGTTATTGCTATAGATTTAACCCAGATTATATCATTCTGCAAAATAAAATGCCTCCTAAAACGGTTTTCAACATCATACGGTATTACAAGATCAGATGGTTTGCCACCAACATTTAAGAAGAAAGAACCATTCTCCTTTAGAACTCTTTTACTTCCAACCGCTACCTTTTCCATCCAGTCAAGGTATCCCTGTCTAGTCTTGTCATCATTATAAACTGAATAATCTTTGCCGATGTTATAAGGAGGTGAAGTTACAATAACGTCTATACATTTTTCCGGTAACTCACGCATGAATTCTATGCAGTCTTTTACGTAGAGTTTATTTAGTAGGCCCGTAATTTTTGCTTTCTCTTCTGCCACAAATCCACCTATATTATCCTTCGTATTAATGGTTTATAAACTTCACGAAGGGGTACCTTTCCAGTGATGGAGTAGATTTATAATCTTACAGAGATAAAATGTATAATGGTGAACTTGTGGCAAAGAAAATGGATACGCAAAGTTTAATTATTAAGGCCATTGTGGGTTTAGTTATAACCGTCTTGGCTTATTTTATATCCAATCAAGCAATCCAACCGATTTTTTCACCTAGAATTTCTGATGTCAAAAGCCAACCCATGTATTTATACGGAGGACCGGTGGCAAATGGGAATGGGGGGTACGATATAGAATATTTCAAAATTTCGAAACTTACTTACGATATCGATACGGCATTATTTCCCAATCTACCTTTTTTTGAGAGGTCGGATAATTTTTCCGTAGAGCTTCCTGGGAATGCTTATCTCAGTCTCCTAAGAGTAGAAGAGAACCCTTATGTGAAAGTGTTTACACAAGAAAGCTGGTATTATTCAAACGGTGGAAATAATATGACTAATACAATATATCTTGATATTGACACTAACGCTTTCAAAGTTAAAAGCACAAGTTTGGACGTGTATATCGGGCAGGAGGTCGACTTAAACAAGATGAGTTGTGATGCTACTCTTATTGGAAGGAATTACCAGTCCACTTCTATAAATGTATGCGAAACTAATATTCCTGCTGTAAAAATAGGTTTTTTTAGGTTACAAGATAATGCGATTTATGCAGTTTCGGACTATACGATAAAAAATTTTGAAGATGAGGAGATAAGGAGTTACGTTATAGAACCGCAGAGTGGATATAGTTACTGTGATAAGGATACAGGTTTAGCTGTAGTAATAATGCTTAATGGAAAGCAATATATGAGCATTGATTTAGAACCACATGAAATTAGACATTTAAGGGTAATCTCAAAGTGGGAATTTCCACTTAGTCCGGCAGAACAGTCTACTGCAATCAATTTTACTAGCTTTCCAACATGTGGTGTGCTGTGGAAAGGATTTGGCAATTCATAGTTATTATTGATTAAAGAGGTGATTGACTATGTCAGATAATAAAGTTGACATAATCGTTAAGCTAGCAACAGATAAACCTCTTGCATTTATCGGAGCAATTCTATCCCTAGTTGGCTTAGGTTATATGTTAACAGCAGGTAATATAATTGGTAATATCATAGGATTTTTTATTATGATATTTGGTATATTCTTGGCTTTCATTTCCGAATTTGGAAACAGATTAAGAGTAAATTTTTAACAGTAATCACACTTACAATAACGCTTGGATTTCTGTAGACCGACAAGAATAAAATAGGTATAATATACCATTCAAAAATGCCTGTGAAACAGGCGCCTAAACCGGGATAAGCCGGAAAACGACGCAGTCCAGCACCTCTGAAAATGAGAAAAAGCTGAAAAACCGCCAGTTTCACTCCTGATTCCTGAATTTCCTGCCAGAAAAAGCGGTTTACGCCTGAGCAGGTTTAAGTCAGTTTCTCTTCGGAGAGGCAGAAACAGTGAAACTGAAAAACATGCTGCTCAGACGGCAGCATACAGCAGGAAGCAGCCGGTTTCACCGAATGAATACGAGTTGTTTTATACCCGAACTGAAATTAGCGAGTTTTTTGATGTTTTTACCGATTTTACCTGATTTGCTGCCGATTTACCTGCGGTTTATTTTCCTGCTTTTGATGCTTTTGATGTTTTCACCGCGGGCATGGCCGGCTATTCTGCCTTCTCAACCAGCTGCCCGTATGTCATTACATCCGCGGAATGCGTTTTCATGAAATCCCGCACGATTTTTGTTTTCCCCGAAAGAAGAAGCTCAAAATATGTCAGAGCCCTGCTGTGCAGCGATGCCTTGCTCAGCTCTGAAACCGCATGGCGGAGCCACTCCGCATCCTCCATGTCTGAGTAGTAGGCGGAAAGGCTGTTCAAATCCAGCCTGAAAGACCCCCACAGCTCGCGCCTGTCCACATGCAGGATGCCGGACCACTCGCAGAACTGACTGGGCCCTGCGAAAATCCACGCGTCCGTCCTTGAGGGAGCGGTTTTCTCCAAGCCTGGGTGGATGTGGAAGTCGGCAACGATGCCTCCCGGTTTGCTCCTCACCCTGTCAAGGTAATATTTGGTGTATGCTACTACGTAAGGGTTTGATATCATCTCCCAGTGGCTTTCCGTGAGATCTTGGAATGTGACGGCGCCGAATATCTCCCGGAATCTGCCCCTGTACTCGTTGAGCAGCTCAATGTCCTCCTTCTTTCCCTTGTCAACTATGTCCTTCACAAGCTCAATCATTGTCCTTCTGTATACTCTTTCATCGTCAAGAAACTTGTCGAGCACTGATGGCGCCTTCTGCTCCCTGCCGACTGCAATGTTCTTAAATTCCCCGATGGTCAGTATATTGGCAGAATTAGGCAGGACGAACTCCCTGACGCAAGTGACGTTCCTGTTGAGGGCATCCCCAACTCCGAGGGTTCTCAGCTCGTAGGGCCCGGCTCCGCCAAGGTACAACCCCCTGTTTCCCAGCTCCCCGAGCTGCTTGGCTGCTTCCAGAGGAATCGCGCATGCCTTTGCCCCTTTTCTGAGAATCAGCGAGTTTTTGTCAAGCTGAAGCGGTTCCAGCAAATCGGCAATTTCCCTTGCCTGCCTTCTTTCCTGCATCTCCGTGATTTCCAGTTCGATTGGCCTTGCGTTTACATAAGGAGCATGCAACTTGTATCTTTCCATACCCTAAATTAGGCCTCTTTTGCTATTTAAACCTTCAAGAGAGGGACCTGGCGGTCCCTTCTAACCTCCCTGCGCAAGTAGCAAATCAGGGGAGTTTATACACCTTGAATTCCTTCATCTTGTCGTAATGCTCCTCAAGGTATTTCAGCCAGTCCTTTGCCTCCCTGCTCTTCATAAGCCCCCTGAAGGCCTTCTCCCACTCATCCTTCACAGCGTTATTGACTATAAGGCCGCTCTCCTGCTCTAGGACCTTGTCAAAGTTCCAGCGCTTCAGCAGGCCCTCCCTCCTGAAAGTGACATGGCAGACCGTCTCCCAGCCCTGGTCCTTGATTTCCTTGTGCTCCCTGTAAAGATTAACGTGTATTGTTCCCTTCTCAACTGGCTCGTGTATGTCGCTGTGGTCCCTTCCGTAGGATATTTCCACCACTGCCTGTCCAACTCCTTCCCAGCTCCCGTGACCCAGGAGCCTCCAGTCATCCAGCTTGCGCATTGCGATTTTACCGAAAGCAGGACCCGATTCCATCCTTTTCATTGCAATAGGTCCTCCCTTAATAGTTTCAGAAGTGTTTGGCCCCATATCGGTTTCCGGCATAAACATCACCACTTAAATTGCTCATCTTTGATATTTAAGCATAAGCCCAAAAGAAGAACCTCTCGGTTCCCTCTACTCTCCCCTTGGATTCGAACCCCCTTATTCATACGTACCACCCCCAATCGTTTTTTATACAAAGCAATTAATATATATAAAAACAACAATGTTTGGTAGGGTGGTAGAATGGCAGGCAATAAAGGAGAAGTCAAGAAGAAGGGCAATGAAAGCTTTCGCAATGGGTTGAAACTGCTGTATGTGTTTTTCTTCCTCCTACTTAGCTTAAATATAGGTATTTTGTGCAACCGAGCACTTGGCATGTCTCTTATCCCTTCATTGATAATCCTTGTAGCTATTGCTCTGATTCTGAATTCTGTTCCGTTGGCGCTTCTGGCAATTGCCCTATTTGGAGTGGTATTTTATCTTGGACCTTTGTGTCCTCCATAATAAAGGAATTCAACTGCCCATACTGAATTTGATGCTGGTTTTGATGAAGGGGATGATGAGATGGACCGGGCGGGATTCGAACCCGCAGCCTCTACCTTTTCCGCGGAAGATGCGAAGGTAGCGATCTACCATTGATCTACCGGCCCGTGAGGATAATTTATAATTATTTATGGTTATTAAACTATGCGAGAGCTGAAGCAGGGGAAAGGCGAACCCTTGCGGATGAAGAACATTGTTTTAGTGATTAGATGAGGATTGGTTTGATAGGCTGTGGAGCTATTGGCACCGTTATTGCTAGAAATATAGCTGAAAAAAGAATAAAGGCAGAGCTGAAGTGCGTTTACGATATGGATAAGAAAAAGGCTGAGGAGTTTGCAGGGAAATTCCATACGCAATACATGGAGTTTGACGAGCTGCTGAAGCAGGAGCTGGATTTGGTGCTGGAGGCTGCCTCGCAGGAAGCAGCCAGGACCCTCATACCGAAAGCCCTGAAAGCAAAAAAGAATGTCATGATAATGAGCACAGGCGCCTTGGTTGATGACAAATTGCTTCAGGAGATTAGAGGGCTCGCAGAAAAGAACAGCCTGAAAGTCTACCTGCCATCCGGCGCCATCGCCGGCCTGGACGGCATAAAATCCGCGAGGGATGAAATAGAGAGGGTGATGATAAAGACAACAAAGCCTCCCAAGTCGCTGGAAGGCGCCCCATTCTTCGAAAAACATCCTATGAATCTGAGTGAAATCAAAAAGCCGACAGTAGTATACGAAGGCTCTGCGGAGGAAGCTGTCAAGCTGTTCCCTTCCAATATTAACGTTGCAGCATCCCTCAGCCTGGCGGGGATAGGCCCCAAGAGGACAAGGGTGCAGATAATTGCCGACCCGAATATAAAGTCCAACATTCATGAGATCACTGCAGAGGGCAGATTCGGTGTGCTGAAGGTCAGGACGGAGAATGTTCCGAGCCCGGACAACCCCAAGACAAGCTATTTGGCTGCACTGTCCGCAGTAGCAACTTTGAAAAAGATTACCGAATCAATCCAGATAGGGACATAAAGCTGGCGAAATGACTGGCAGGATGACTGCTATTTTTAAATACCGAAAAGAATATCCTACCGGTGGTAAAATGGCTAGGAAGAGCGAAGTTGTTGCTCAAAAGAAGGATAATAAAAATTTACTTTGGATTCTACAGATAGTATTCACATTAATTTTTTTCGTAGTTATCTACTGCACGTGGGTTTCTATATGCACTCCGTGGCATTTTCCTTTATTTGTCTTAGCAGTCATAATCTTTCTCATTATAATAGGGCTCAAGTCTCCCCATTTGCTTGATGCAGTGCTTCTCTTAGTTATAACATTCACTATGCTGTTCACCACAGGAATGCTCTGCCCGCCAATACCGTTACAGTGCGAATTCCCTGCGGGTATCTCGTGCTACGAAGTCAAGCTCTGGGCAAATACAGGTAAGCTCAGTCTAAACATAAGGCAAGGAACTGGGAAGACAATAGTTGTGACAGGTGTTTCATGCACACAGAACGTTTCCCAGTCCTATGCAAGTAGCTCCTACATCTCCTATGATGCAATTGGAGGTTCAGCTACAACAAATGTGACAATACCTTCAGGAAGCTTTGCGTTCATAGCGGATCCAACTAGCGCTACAGATGGAATTAACAATGTGACATGCACTGATGCAAACGGGAATCTGCCGTCAGATACAAAGATTATTGGAGCGCCGTATACTGGACGGATATATGTGAGATACACCGAAATGGATACAAACTTAACAAAAACGACAACCGGAACTTTCACGGTCAGATACGAGGCTTAAATAGTTATCAAGCCGAAGCATTCAGACAATTCAGGTGGGGACATGAGCGATGAGGCATTAATCAACAAAATCAACAGGCTGAAGAAAGAGAAGAACGCCATTATGCTTGCCCACAACTACCAGAGGCCTGAAATATACCAAGTGGCCGACTTCATCGGAGATTCTCTGGAGCTGAGCAAGGAGGCTGCCAAGACAGATGCAGACATGATAGTGTTCTGCGGAGTGGATTTCATGGCTGAGTCCGCAAAGATACTCAGCCCGGACAAGAAAGTGCTGATTCCTGTAAGAGATGCGCAGTGCCCCATGGCCGGGATGGTTACTAGGAATGAGCTGCTGGATTTGAAAAAAAAGCATCCCAATGCAGCGGTTGTTTCCTACGTCAACACATCTGCCGAGACAAAAGCTGAGTCGGACATCTGTTGCACGTCTTCCAACTGTGTTCAAGTTGTCAACTCACTGCCGGAAAAAGAGATAATTTTTGTCCCTGATGAGAACCTTGCCAAGTATGTTCAGAGCAAGAGCAGCAAAAAAATAATCCCGTGGAAGGGGTTCTGCTATGTCCATTCGAAGATTACCGCTGCTCAGGTGAAGGAGGCGAAGAACCTGCATCCTGAGGCGAAGGTGCTGGTGCATCCCGAATGCCCTCTGGATGTTATTGGACTGGCGGATTATGTTTGCAGCACGAGCCAGATGCTGTACTACGCAAGAGAGGATGAGGCGGAAGAGTTCATAATCATTACAGAACATGGGATGGTTGAAAGGCTGAAGCTGGAGCTGCCTGACAAGAGGTTCTATGCGATTGTTGCAACATGCATACAGCAGAAGAAGAATACCCTTCCTGCTGTTTTGAGGTCTATCCAGGAGGAGGTTTACCCTGTTGAGATAGATGAGAATATCATCAAAAGGGCCAGGGTTGCTCTGGATAGGATGCTGGAAGTCTCCAGCAAATCTTCTGGGAAGTAGCTCTACTGCACGAGCTCATAAACTATTGTAATAGAGCTGCTCAAAGTTGTAGATGTCGGGAATATCTCTGTCGGCGGTGCTTCTTTGGTGCTTCCCGCGCTGTTCTGGTAGGCGTATACCGGGTAGAATGGGTAATAGCTTGGGTTCACTGAAACAATCTTCCCAAGGGTTGCACCGAGCCCGCTTGCTACGTTGCCTGCCTTGGTTTTGGCGCTCGCTGCGGCCTCAGCCTGCAGCGCAGACTCTATCTGGATTCTTGTCTGGTCTTTCAGCGAGAAGTAGACGTAGCCCACAGTAGTGGAGTTGGAGGAAGTGAGGGCAGCATCTATGTATTTCCCTCCCTCATTCGTATTGCCGCTCGTTATAAGTATTGAGTGGGTGGTCTGGTAACCGACAACTGTGCAGTTTGTATACCCGCAAGGAGGATATGACGATATAGAAGAAGCCATACCAGAATAATCTTTTACGGCCTCCACGCCATAGCAACTGTAGCAGGATTGGTTGTAGATGGGATACGTGGAATATGACTGCGTGTGAATTTCGGATTTATTCAAGCCGGCTTCAAGCAACGCTGCTTTTACCTTTGCAGTCTCCGCAGCATTCAGCGCCTCCGAATCCGAGGTATTCACTGCGGAGGTTTGTATGGTAAACCCGATTGAGAGCACATCCGGAGTTACAGTTCTTGTCGCCTCACCGCTCACGGTAATTGTGGGTTTGCTGGTAGTGTTTGTCTGGCTGGATGGCGGAAGAACCGCCGTAGTCTTGGTTATGTAGTAGGTTAAACCTGCCGTGAGAAGCACCAGAATCAGTATTCCTACGATAAGCATTGAGTTGTCAGTTTTTTCAGCCATTTTATCACCTTGAACTACTTAAGAATTCAGTTATTTAAATGGCTAGGTTTTTGTTAGGAGATATCCGAGGGATGTTCCTCTTGGGCACTAATTTTAAATAGCTCCATGCAACAATAGCTTAGGTGGTCTCATGGGATGGAGAGAGATAATTCTTGAGATAATGAGGGAAGATATAGGCTTCAGGGATATTACAACTGCAGCAGTGATACCAAAGAACATGGAGCTGCGCGCAGAGATTGTGGCAGGCGAGGAGGGGATATGCGCAGGAGTGGAGGAGGCTGCTCATATACTCAAAAGCAATATGCTCACTGTAAAAGAAATAATGAAGGAGGGAACTCAGATGAAGGAGGGGAATGTGCTTCTTGAAGTGAGCGGGAACAGCAGAAGATTGTTTGAGGCCGAGAGGACTGCTTTGAACATAATCCAGAGGATGAGCGGCATAGCCACAATGACGAACAATGCGGTGAGAATTGCAACGAAAGTCAACCCCAAGGTGAAGATAACATGCACCAGGAAGACGGTGCTGGGTTACCTTGACAAGAAGTCAGTGGAAATTGGAGGAGGAGACCCGGAGAGGTGGAGGCTTGACGACGAGGTTCTCATAAAGAGGAACCACCTGAGGGTTGTCGGCAGCGTTGAGGAATGCCTCTCAAGGGCAAAGGCGCATGCGAGCTTCACAAAGAGGATATGCATAGAGGTGAACAACGCAAACGATGCGCTTGAAGCCGCGAAAAACGGAGCTGATGTGGTGATGTTCGACAACATGCCCCATGACGAGATTAACAAGGCTTCCAAGATGCTTAAGGACAGCGGGCTGAGGGAGAAAATTATTGTGGAGGTTTCCGGCGGGATAACCCTTGACAACATAGAGGAGTATGCAAAGCATGATGTTGATTACATATCCATGGGCTGCCTGACGCATTCTGTGAAGGCAGTGGATGTCAGCCTGAGGCTTTTGCTGGGGGAGTAACCCACCTCGAACTTTGGAGTACTGGTTGCCTATTACGTGCCTCATAAACAAAGCCGTGCAGTATGTAACCATGGTTACATTTGATTACTCACTCCGTTTTAGCTTCTCCACAAGGCTTTCAACGCTGCCAGCTTCCACCCACCATGACGGGTTTTCTAGGAGCTCTCTGAATTTCTTGGGGTTATCCTTGGCAAGATGTCCCAAATCCCGGATATCCCGCCCGATTAGCCTGAACTCAATTATTACATTGAGATCACGAGAAGCGTTGGATGTGTCTCTTGAGTGTAACATACTATAACTAAGGGCGTTGGCTATTGTTTCCTCATATCTCCTGCCAAGATAGATACGCTCTACGGTCTCAATTGTCTCAGTATCGTATTTTTCATGCAGGTAACCATGAAGTTTTTTTAGTATTGGGTCCTTGATGTCTCCGCGCTCAAGCTGCTTTTCCGTTATAAAGAGCTGTATATAGTGGGCAGACTCATGGATTTCTTCACCGTAACGCATGGCTCCATCCAGTAAGGGGACGGTTCTAATTATTTCGATATGGCTTGCTCTTTGCTGGGCGGCTATAACGGGAGCCACGGAGTAACGGCTCCATGAGTATTTTGCCCCTCCGAATCTCTCCTTAACCTCTTTTATCTCATCTTCGCTCAGAACGCCCTTGCCCACTTTCTCCATTATACTTTTCATCTCCGCAGTAAGCTTTTCATTCGCCTTAAACTTCTTTATGAATTTTTCCTTATCCTTTTCATGTTCATCAGCAAATTTCTTCAGCGCCCCGCTTTTCCAGTCATTATCTATCCATCTCAGTACCTCCTCCACTGAGCTGGGTTCGACAAATTTCTTTCTATGCAGGTGGTGGATAAGCTCCTTGATATGCTGGAAGTGCTCTTTTTCTGGTGCTTTTTCTTCCGAGTTCTGCTTTCCTATAATTTTGACGTTTTCAGCCATGTCTAAATTATTCCTTTTCTGATATTTAAGCTTGTTTTTGTTTAGTAATCACCTCGAAGCCACGTCGTTATGATCACTGGAAAGCTACCCCCCTTCCGCCTATTTAAATACCCCGGAAAACCAGCTCTTAGCAGTAAAGAGGTGATTGAGATGAAAATTGACATCGCGCAACTGACCTTGAATGAAGTAGAGGCTCTCGCTGAGAGGCTCAAGATGAGTAATGTTTCCACCGTGATACAAAGGATAGGGGATAGGCTGGTACTTGACGTTAGCTGAAGCGATCGAGAAACCCCACAGTCTTCAGAGGTGGGGTAAAAGCATACTCATGAGAGCTACCCCTGGGCAAGGGGGAAGTAACGCCTGCAATTCCTTGCAGAAGGAGAGAGATGTTGCAGAAGCAACGTCTATGAAGCAGGAAGCTAGACCCTTAGGGGTGGGAGCATGCCACGTAGGCATGGTGGAAAGGAGGAATGGCCGGACCTGGGGTTCTGATTGCCCCTTATGGGAGCTGCCGGCTAAGGAAACTCGCTGGCATCTCCCAACCCTTTTTAAAAATCAACCGAATAGAGCCGACAGTCCTGCCGCAGCTTCCTCCGCTGTTGGTTTCTTCTCCTCTTTCTTCTCTTCTGCCTTTGCTGCTGGCGCTGCTGCCTGAGCCGGAGCCGCAACTGGCATTGCTGCCTGCTTTATTGCCTCTTCTATGTTCACTCCCTGCAGAGAGGACACAAGAGCCTTCACTCTGGCCTGGTCAACCTGCATGCCAGATGAGCCAAGTACCTTGGCGACATTCTCTTCATTCACTGGCTGCTTTGCAGCATGCAGCAACAGAGCCGCATACACATATTCCATAAAATTACCTCCTGGTTTAAGCACCAATTTTTGTTTTCAATGCACCCGCCTGCATGTTTGCCTTTGCGAGTATTACGTCAATCACATCCTTCTCATATATTTCAGCATTCACTGCAAGGCTTTTTGAGTTGAGGTAAGCCTTCTGTAGCATGAGCTTGATGTTCTCCTTTGTCGGATAAGAAGCGCTCATTGAAAGGTTTAGAGCTTCTGAAGCACCTTTTCTGAGGTCTGCAAGGAACTTCTCCTCATCAACGTCAAGCACATCCTTCTTGTAGACAAGCCTGTCCTCCCAGGCTGCATGGATGTTCAGCATTATCTCAAACGGCTCAATTCCCAGCTTCTGCAACGCTTTTGAGGCTGCATCGGTTATCTTCTGACCTGCCTTTGCCACAACAGAGTCGGTTGCAATGAAAACCTTGCCCCCCTTAATCTGTGCGTTGACTCCTCCCTGCTTGAGCTCGGAGAGCACAGGCCCTGGCGGAAGCGAGGTTTCGCCGGCGGGTATAATTATATCATAGGGCGCTATCTGCCCTGGCTTTGCAGCTGCCTTCCCCTTGCCCTGCTTCACAAGCCTGTAGAGCTGGAACGGGTTCATATCTGTGAGTATAAGTGCTGTGGGGCCTGTCATTGCGCTTGCCAGTTCAGTCCCCTTCCCGGCCTTCTCAAGAGCCCTCTGTATGAGGGAATTCTTTGCGACAATCATATCTGCCTTTCCCCTCAGCTTCTTCCTTAGTGCCTGCAGGTGCTTGTCTGGATAGTTTCTTATGTCAGCAACCGCGATAACCTTGAACTTCTTTATCCTCTCCGCTAGGCTTGAGACGAACTCCTTCTTCTGCTTCAGGCTCTCCTCGCTCATCTTCATTCACCAATCTTCTGGGATTTGCCCATTGTAAGCTTGACAAAAATTGATTTAATCCTCTGCTCGCCTGTCTTTGCCTTTACAGCATCCAGCACCGCCTCAATATTGTCTGCAATATCCTCAGGAGCCATATTTTCTGTCCCTACAAGGCAGTGCGCAACAGGAAGGTACTTGCCCTTGCTCTTTATCCTCACAACCTTCTTTGCCCTCTCAACAGCCTCCTCAAGCTTCACTCCCATGAGAGGCCTCGGCAGCTTCCCCTTGATTCCAAGCACCTGCCCGAGATTCTTTGCAACAACTGCCATGAGGTTTGGCTGAGCAAGGAATTCGTAATTGAGCATGCTCTTCAGCCTTGCCTTGTCTGCGGCAAGTTTCGGCAGCTCCTCAGTGCTTATGAGCGTGAGATTGAGCTTCTTGGCCTCAAGCGCCATCTGCCCATCTGCAAAAACAGCAACTTTCTGCTCCCTTCCCTTGCCTTTCGGCAGGACAACTTCCAGGTTGAGCCTGTTCTCCTGCTTGTTGAAGTCAATATCCCTGAAATTAATTGCAAGCTCTACGCTCTGCGTGAACTTTTTCTTGCCCTTGTCTTCTAGAGCCTTTTTCAATGCATCCAATATCTTTTGCCTGTCCATTTCACCCCTCCTGCTTAGAGCAGTAAACGGGAAAATGAGTGGAATGATTATGCCAAGTAAGGAATATAAATATATCGGTGGTTTTGAGAATCAACAAGCTATTCTTTCTTAGCTTTAATGACCCAGAAATCGACGAATATTTCAGCAGGCAGAGCTACACTGGTTACTTGAAGTTTGGCGTCTTTGAACGTTTCCAGAAGCTCATCCAACTCCTTCTTCGGCAAAGCCAGCACAACTAACGCATCACCGCCTGGCTTTAGAACCCTTGCCATTTCCTTTATAGCCTCTTTCCTATCCTCAGTCGTATAAAAGGGTGCATCCAACACGCGAAAGCTCAGCGCGGCGTCAAAGGCTCCATCCTGAGCTGGAATTTTCCAAGCATCCCCTTGAAGAGTGTGGACGTTTTCAAGCTTCTCCTCCCTGGCTCTTTTCTCTACTGCCTCAAGCGCTACCTTCGAAAGGTCGAAGGCAGTGGCATCAAACCCTTCCCTTGCAAATAGGAGAGAGTGCCTGCCAATGCCGCACCCGATGTCTATTATTTTTTTGACTCCGTGCTCCTTAAAAAAAGGAATTGCATTTACAACAGTTTCAAAAGGCGGCTTTTTCTCTCCCTCCATCAAAAGCAGCTTCTTACCATAATCTCCGTACAGTTCTCGGTCTTTAAGAATATTCCTAAGCCGCTTTTCCGTTGAATTCGTTACCTTTTCAACCATGCCTAAATTATGCCTTACTTGCTATTTAAACCTGTTTTGCCTCTAAATCTATTGCTTCCTCCTGCTACTCAGCTTCCTTATGAGCAGATACGCCAAAGGCAGAAGGATGGCAAGCGGCACTGCGATGCTAGCCAGAATGTATGGAAGCGCGTCTACAAGCTTCTCAACTTTCAGGGTGCGTTCCTGCGTTATATAACCCTGCTTGCTGACAGTGAAGTTGAACTGCCCCTCCGCATCGGATTTTATCGGGTTGCCTTTCTCATCAGCGGCAACAACCCCGTTCTTGTCCCCAAGGTATATCTTGCCGAAAATTGTCACTTCAGGATACGGCACTGGGTTTCCGTCACTGTCATTAACTTCAAACTTTATGGGCAGCCCAACCACGGCTGTTGCGGTATACGATACTATCATCTCCTTCCTGACAACGCTTTGGAGCCGGACAAGGGAGCTGGAATACGGCGGAAGCTCAGCATTGCTGAGATTGTCAATGCTTCTTGCCTCAAAGGTATACCCGCCGTTCTTAAATGAGGATGCATTCCATGTGTAGCTCCAGCTCGTTGTCCCGCTGGCATTCTCCCACTCCCCCTCGTTGAACCTGACCTGAACGTATTTTACGCCCGTATCTGCGTAGGATGTGCCGTTGATGGAAGCGAAAGGACCGGTGACGTTCATCTCGCTGTAGGCGAAGCTGGTGCGTATTGTAGATATGGCGTAGAGATTCCCGTCATAGGAGCCGACATAAAGTATTCCGCGGTAATCGAGAGGGGTTGAGATGACCCAGTTGCCTGTTTCAAATCTCCATGCTATATGGCCCTGGGGATCCGCAGCGTAGAGATTATTGTCGCTGGTTCCAAAATAGCTGAAGCCGGAGTCGGCATCGTAGTGCACTGACGACTGCGCCTCAGTTCCGGTGGTTATGTTCCAGGACTTGCTGCCGTCGGCTGCGTAGACTGCATATATGTTGCCGTCCTTGCAGGAGAAATACAATATGTTACTTGGCGAAATTGCAAAGTTGGACTGGATTTTGCCGGGGTATTTCTGCTTCCAGACAACTGTCCCATTGAAAGCATTGAAGGCGTAGAGAGTGCCGTCATCAGAGCCAGCGTACACAATCCAGTTTGATGTTATGGGTGACGAGGCAAATGCCGCCTCTCCGGTGTAGTTCCACAGCATCCTTCCAGCATACGGGTCAAATGCGTACAAGGTGCCGTCTGTGGAGCCGAAGTAAAGGAGCCCGTAATCATACGCGGGGCTGGATATTATTTTGTTACCTGTCTGGAACTTCCATGCAAGCGTCCCGTTGAGTAAAAGGGCATAAAGGTATCCATCGTTTGAGCCGAAGAAGACCATGCCGCTTGACAAGGCTGGAGAGGAGAGAATTATGTCGTCCGTCTGGAACTTCCATGCAAGCGTCCCGTTGAGTAAAAGGGCATAAAGGTATCCGTCGTTTGAGCCGAAGAAGACCATCTCATCGGAGACTGCAGGCGAGGTTTGTATCCTGCCGACCCTCCCGTATGTCCAGAGGGGAGTTCCATTTGTCGAGTTAAGCGCATAAAAGTAGCCGTCTGCAGAGCCGAAGAATACAACACCATTGTGTACTGCTGGGGAGGAGATGACGTAGTCGTCTGTGCTGAACACCCATTTGAGACCCTCCCTTCCGACAGACTGCTGCGCTGCCAGAAGAGGCATTAAGAGCAGTATTAAGAAAAGCTTCCTCATTGGCACACCAATTCATTATAGAAGTTGTTAATATAAATATACTGATGATTTCAGGATGCTTTTTATACTTAAAAATCCAGAATTAGAGCATGAAAAAGCTGAAGGAAAATTCTTTTGAGGATGGGTTCTCAAGCCCTGATGTGAGGAAAAGCTGGGATGAAATAGCCGAGCTGAGAAACGGCAGGGACACCACGAGCCGTTGTGTCCTGGAAGCTGCCTGGAGATATTTGAAAGAAGGGTCGAAAATTCTTGATATAGGGCCCGGCACAGGCAAGTACGTTATTGCGCTTGCCGCAAGGGGGATTGAGGTGACTCCTCTTGATTTTTCAAAAAAAGTTCATGAGCTGATAAAGGAGGAGAAGAAGGAGCATGACCTGAAGGGGGAGCAGATTATAGCGGATGCTGTGAATCTGCCATACAAGGATGGGAGCTTTGACGGGGCAATATTTTTCAGAACTGTCTCATTCCTCAAGAGAGATGACGTGGAAAAATGCCTCAGTGAGATAGAGAGGGTTCTCAAAAATGGAGGAGTTCTCATTGCAGCATTCCCCTCCACTAAGAGCGATTTATACGAGCTCGGAATTAAGCAGTTTAAATCTTCAAAAACAGTCATGCTTGTCGGCTTTGAAAGAGATGGCCTGAGCGGACTCCCGAGAAACTTCTTTGATTATGAAGATTTTGAGAATTATAAAAAGCTGCTGGAGAAAAACTTCACAGTCAAAGAGTGGAGGCATGAAACTGCAAATGCGATTGTCGGCGGGCAGTCGCTCCTACTGCGTGACTGGTTCCTAGTTGCAGAGAAGAAGGTTTAGGAAAGAAGCTTGTCGTGCTTTCCCTCATTCACTTCCTTTATGACTTCCTTGGGGCTCTTGCCTTCGCAGGTGACTCCCATGCTGACGCATGTCCCAAGAATCTCGTTCACAGTTGCCTTCAGGCCCTTGGCAAGGCTCACCTCTCCCTTCATCTTTGCAACCTTCACAGCCTGCTCCATGGTGAGATTCCCCACAATTTCGCCTTTTGCCTTTGCACCGAGCGCTATGCCCAGCTCCTTCTTTATGAGCGCGCTGGCGGGCGGGGTTCCAACCTCAATTTCAAAAGTCTTGCTGTCCTTGTCAACAATAACTTTCACAGGGATTTTCATCCCTTCAAAGTTCTTTGTTTTCTCGTTTATAGTTGCAACAATCTGCCCTATGTTAACGCCGAGAGGCCCGAGAGTCGGTCCTAAAGGAGCGCCTGGAGTTGCCTTTCCTCCGTCAACAAGCGCCTGCACGGTTATCTTGTCCAATTTGAACACCTCACTCCGCTTTCTGGTATACCTTGACAATGTTTATCTTTATAGTGACAGGAATCGGGACTGCGACTTCAAGCAGCTCGACAGTCACCTCATCCTTTGATTCGTCTATCTTTATTATCCTCGCCTTTTCACCCTTGAACGGCCCGCTTACGAGCTCAACCACGTCTCCTTTGGCTATCTGCAGCTTTGTCGTCCTCGTCTCAATGAGCGGGGCTATCTCTTCTATGCCCATGCTCTTTGCCAGCACCCCTTTTATGTGCGGTATCCTCATGGCTGCCTGCCTTGCAACAACCTCGTCCTCTGCCTCAAGTATTAGGTAGCCCCTCATGTCCTCGAGGAGCGCAATTGCATATATTGGCAGGTTGTCCTTCCTTAGCTTATTCCTCAGCACATCAACTACCACTTTCTCCTGCCCTGCTGTCACGCGGTATACAAATATCAAGATTTTCCACCCTTTTCAAGAAAGCCGAATATGATGGTCAGAACATAACCAACCATGCCTATGAGTATCATGCCCAGCCCGGTAATCTTTAGCGTGGTGTAGAACTCGTCAGAGGTAGGCCTGTAGGATACCCTGAGCACCCTCATTGCCTTCTGTATGAATTCTTTTGCCTGGTCTAATACGGACATGCAAGCACCTATATTATGGAGTCAAGGTCTATTTCAGGAGACTCTGTCTTAACATCGATTTTATCGTAATTGGGAAGCTTTGCCCCGGCGATAACTACGAGAACCTTCAGGGTTGATTTGTTCGTCTCAGGCTCTATGCGGGCGCCCCATATGATGTGAGAATTCGGGTGAATCCTCTTTGAAATCTCCTCTATGATGAGCTCAGCCTCGCGCAGGGTCATATCCGCCCCTCCTGTGACGTTGACCAGGGCCTTGTTTGCCTCGGAGATGTCCGTGTCAAGCAGCGGGCTGTTCAGCGCATTTTCAACGGCAGTTACCGCCCTCTCATCAGGCTTTGCATTGGCAGCTGACTCGCCGAACCCTATCACTGCACAGCCGGCATCCTTGAGAATAGTCTTCAAATCTGCAAAATCCAGGTTCACCAGCCCGACCTTCGTGACAAGCGAGGTTATGCCCTTCACAGAGCTTGCAAGCACCTCATCTGCAACCTTGAAAGCAGTATTGAGCGGCAAGTCGGGCACTATGGCGAGCAGCTTGTCGTTCGGTATGACTATGACAGTGTCAACCTGCCTCTTGAGCTTGTTCAACCCTTCCAGAGCATTGGCCCTCCTCACCTTTCCCTCGGAGAGGAAGGGCAGCGTAACCACAGCAATGGTTAGAGCACCAACGTTCTTTGCCTGCTCGGCTATTATGTGGGCGCTTCCCGTGCCGGTGCCTCCTCCAAGCCCGCATGTCACAAAAACCATCTGTGCGTTTTGTATAATCTTGGCAATCTCATCCTTGCTCTCCTTTGCAGCCTCCTCACCGACTGTTGGGTTGCTGCCTGCTCCCAATCCCTTTGTGGTGTTCTTCCCAAGCAGAAGCTTCTTGTCCGCCCTCGTCTTGACAAGGTGGTGGGCATCCGTATTCATTGCTATGACCGACGCACCCTCTATCCCCACCTCGAATATCCTGTTGAGCGTGTTGCAGCCTCCGCCTCCTGTCCCAACCACATAGATTTTGGGAGCTGAGCTCTCTATGAACTTCAGCAGCTCCTCATCATCCTTAGAAACAAAATTTTGCTCAATCAAAGTATCCCCTCTTGTGATACAACTTTTAATATATTAAGCTTTATATGCTTTCGGTTTTCACCCAAGATTTCCCGTCCTCAGCTCCATCTCCCTCCTCCAGCTGTCAACCGGCTGCTGGGAAAGGAAGTTAAGAAATTTGTCTTTCTCAGAATCAATATGCAGGGATGCATCAAGCGCAAGTTTTGCAACGCCGTCAGCCACTGATATGTCGGCTGAGATTGATTCAAGTGCCTTGCTCTCATGATTATACCGCCTTTCCAGATGAATGGTTATCCTGGTTGCGCTTATGGCCCCATCAATTGTCTCTGTGTAGCAGATTAGGTTGTCCTTGTTTGACAGAGTGGCGTATATTGAATCCTGCTGGGAGCCGAGAATAGTCCCTTTCCCACTAAAGAGTTTAGTTCTGCCCTCTATTTTTTTAGTGCCGAAGTCAGTTTTCACTATGTCAGGCGATGACTTGTCAATGCGCTCGTCCTCTTTCTGCACTTCAATATGTATGGGATATTTCCAACCGCCGAAAATGAATTCAATATCGGCCCAGCCAGCTCTGCCTCCCGGGTTGATGTGCATCTTTTTCACCACAGTCCCTACCTCTCCCTGTGCATTGCGGTATCTGGTTGTTTCAGTCAGGTCTGCCCCCCCGCCCTTGACGTATTTTACGTTCAAAGTTCTGTTTCTAGTCTCTTTTTCAACTTTTTCTTCAGCTGTGCCGCTCCACTCATCATCTTTTCTCTTCATTACAAATTCTGCATAAGTGGCTTCTGATTCCAGGGCTGCTTGAACCTTTATTGCCATTGCATCAGTATTTTTAATTTTATAGCTTAAGAATATTGTGGTAAAATACAATAACGAAGGAGCTGTTTATGAGCGACAGGAGAATAAGGGCATGCCCCAGATGCGGCAGCCTGAGGATAAGGGCATTTTCGCTGCGTGAGGGAGGAGTCCCGGGCGCATCTGAAATGTCGGGAATGTACTACTGCGAGAGATGCAAGAAGAAGGCCATGCCCATAATTTTTGATGATGAAAAAGAATATAAAAAATTCATAAAACAGATGCGCAAAGCCCCTTAATTTTTAAATAGCGCAGGCATAATTTTATTCAACGGTGGTAATTTGCAGAGAGAGGTTGAGAGGATAAGAAAGGATATAAAGAGGCTCAGGATACAGGGAGCCAGGAATGTCGCAAAGGCGGCAATGGCAGCAATGGGCGTCATTGCCAGAAAATCCAAGGCAGAAAGCAGGGAGGAGCTTGTGAATGAGTTCCTTGTTGCAGCTGACGAGCTGGCTTCAGCAAGGCCTACAGAGCCCATGCTCAGAAATGCTCTGAGAGCTCTTTTTGCGCACATGAGGAGGAGCAAGGGGGACGTTGTAGAGCTCAGGAAGCTTGTTGAAAAGGAGGAGCTGGAGTATTTCAGGAGGATGAAGAGGGATGAGGAGAGGATAGCCGAGTACGGGGGAAGGGAGCTCTCAGGAAGCTCTGTGATACTCACTCACTGCCACAGCAGCTCTGTGGTGTCTATACTTGAAAGGGCAAATGAGCTGAGCAAGGGCATGGAGGTGATATGCACCGAGACGAGGCCCAGATTCCAAGGTTTGATTACGGCAAAAGAGCTCAGCAGGGCAGGCTTGAAGGTCACCCTCATAGTCGACTCTGCAGTGAGCCATTTCATGAAGGATGTTGATGCTGTTGTGGTTGGGGCAGATGCAATAACTGCAAAAGGGGACTTAATCAACAAGATTGGCACATGCGGAATTGCAATGATAGCCCATGAGCATGGTGTAGGGATGTACTCTGCTGCGGAGACCTTTAAGTTCGACCCCCTCACCCTGTGGGGCGGAATTGAGAGGATAGAGGAGAGGAGCCCTGAGGAGATAACAAACCCAAAGAAGCTGAAGGGAGTTGAGGTGAGGAACCCGGCATTTGACGTCACCCCTGCAAGATACCTTACTGCTTACATAACCGAGATGGGTGTCATAACCCCGCAAAGCCTGCTGAATGTTGTCATGAGGGAAGGAATTGAAAAGTTGTACTAGGTGGTAGCATGGTTGAGAAAGGAAGCTATGTTCTGAAAGCCAGGACATTTGACATTGAGACCGGGAAGGATATTGTCGTGCTCAATGAGGATGAGGCACATGATATGGATATGATTATAGGGGACAGGGTTTCGCTGAAGAACGGGGAGAAGAGATGCACCGCAATTGTCGACTCCAGCGACACGCTTGTGAAAAGGGGGGAGATAGGGCTTTTTTCAGACACTTCCTGCGGCATAGGCGCGAAGAGAGGCGACATGATTGAGGTGAGCATAACAAGCAACCCTGCCTCAATTGAGATTATAAAGAAGAAAATGGACGGGGGGAGCCTGGGGGATGAGGAGATAAAGACTGTCATAGACGAAATTATGGAGAACAAGCTCAGCGAGACTGAGCTCGCCTCATTTGTTACTTCTCTGTACATAAGGGGCTTGAGCAACGATGAGACTGTTTACCTCACAAATGCAATTGTCGGTTCAGGAAGCATACTGGATTTGGGGGTGCACCCGGTTGTGGATAAGCACTGCTCAGGCGGGGTTGCAGGGAACAGGACTACAATGATTCTTGTCCCGATAATAGCTGCAGCTGGCCTTTACATACCGAAAACCTCGGCAAGGTCAATCACGTCTCCTGCAGGCACCGCGGATACAATGGAGGTGCTGGCTCCTGTGACTTTCAAGCTTGATGAGATGAAGAATGTCGTGCTCAAGACCCACGGGTGCATCGTGTGGGGAGGAGCAATGGACCTTGCAGCTGCAGACGACAAGCTGATAAGGATAAGGAATTCCATGAGACTTGACCCGAAAGGAGTGCTGCTGGCAAGCATACTGGCAAAGAAGAAGTCTGTAGGAGCTGAATACGTTGTTATAGACATACCTGTCGGGAGAGGTGCGAAGATAGAGGACACGCGCATTGCGAACGGGCTGGCCAAGGATTTCCTGGAGATTGGTAAGAAACTGAATATGAAGGTTGAGTGCTACATAACTGTTGGGAACGGGCCCATCGGCAACGGCATAGGTCCGGCTCTTGAGGCGAGGGATGTGCTGAGAGTGCTGCAGGGGGACGGCCCGGCAGACCTCACTGAGAAGTCGCTGGTGCTCGCAGGAGCCCTGCTTGAGCTGTGCGGCAAGGTGGAGAAGGGCAAGGGCTATGCAGTCGCAACCGACATACTGAAATCCGGAAAGGCGCTGGAGAAGATGAGGGAGATAATAGAGGCCCAGGGCGGGAACCCGAAGGTGAAAGTGGATGACATACCCATTGGCAACTTCAAGGCAGAGGTGAAGTCGGAGAAGGAGGGCAGGATACATCACGTTGACAACAGGATTATATCCAGAATCGCCAGGACTGCAGGAGCCCCAAAGAGCAAGGGTGCCGGGGTGTACATGCATGTCAAGCAGGGGGACAAGGTGAAGGTTGGCGATGTGCTGTTTGACATCATTGCAGAGAGCGAAACAAAACTCACCATGGCGCTTGAGCTTTCAAGAACTATGGAGGCAGTGGAGATGCAGAAGGTCATACTGGAAAAGTACGAGTGATTATATGAGACTTCCTAAAAAAAGAATCAGGGATATGAAACTCCTGGAGAACATGGGAGCGGCTGAGCTTGTTGAGGAGATGCGCAGTGCAGGGGGTTTCACGGCGCGCCATCTGGCCAGCGGAGTGAGCATCCTTGGGGAGATGCTTGCAGACAAGGAGTGCACGAATTTCCTGTCCTTCCCTGCGTGCATTGTTGCAACTGGATTGAGAGGAGCTCTTGCCCAGTTCATAAAGGAGTTTGACGTTGTCATTACAACAGGCGGGACTTTTGACCACGACCTGGCGAGGGCTTGGGGCGGGAGCTATTTTGAGGGGAGCTTTGAGCTTGACGATGAGATGCTGCACAGGATCGGGGTGAACAGGCTCGGCAATGTGTTGATTCCGAACTCAAGCTACGGCATCATCTTGGAGAGGAGGATGCTTCCTATTCTCAAGCAGATTTCAAAAGAGAACGAGGAGTGGAGCAGCAGGGAATTGGCATATGAGTTCGGCAAGAGGGTTGATGATAAAAACTCAATTCTCTACCAGGCCGCAAAGCACAACATACCTGTGTACTGCCCGGGCATACTGGACGGTGCCTTTGGGACAAACCTTGTGATATTCTCCCAGGACCACAAGTTCAAACTTAACTTAATAAAAGATGAGAAGGAGCTCAGCGATATTGTTTTCGACAGCAAGAGAAGAGGGGCATTGATGATTGGGGGGGGCATCTCGAAACATCATACTATTTGGTGGAACCAGTTCAAGGGAGGGCTTGATTACGCAGTCTATATTACAACTGCAAGCCAGTATGACGGCAGCTTGAGCGGTGCAAGATTGAGGGAGGCTATCTCCTGGGGCAAAGTGAAGGAGAGGGCGAAGCAGGTGACGATAGACGGGGATGCAACTGTAATTCTTCCTCTTATGCTTGCTGCTTTGAGAAAGCGCAAATGAAATGTATAAAAATTAGTAAGTTAATAAACAAGGAAGAGGTGAAGAGATGAAGATTTCAGAGCTCAAGCCGGGAACAGGTAATGCTACTATTGAAGTTGCAGAAGTAACTGCAATTGAGGAACCTAGAGATGTGCTCACAAGGTTCGGAAAGAAGACGAGAGTGGCCAACGCCACCATAAAGGATGACAGCGGCGAGATAATTCTTTCTCTTTGGGGGGACGACATAAGTAGGATAGCAATTGGAGATAAGATAAAGATAGAGAACGGCTGGGTTTCCGAGTTCAGGGGCAACTCGCAACTGTCCGCAGGCAAGTACGGCAAGATAACAAAGGTGGAGTAGAGAAGTATTAAATACCAAGCTGGATTAACTAGTTATCACATGAACCCCTAGGTGAAAATAGAATGCCAAGCAAGAAGCCGATTTCAGCCGAGGTTGTACATGCCTATGGATGGGTTTTATGGCTAATCATAATGATACTAGCAGTTTTATACTATTTCGGCGTTTTCTCGCAAGAAAGATATCAGCCTTGCTCGCCTGAGATTGACGGATGGAATATATCCTACTACACAATATGCGCGAATAGAACAATAAATATGAGCGGTAGAATTACTGTTCTGCCTGGCGGCTCGCTCACTCTTAGGAATGCTACAGTTATAATGGATGGGAAGACCAACAATGAGAGGATAATCGAGGTGCTTCCGGGAGGAGAGCTTAGGGTGCTTGACAACGATAACAACACAGCCACAATTTATGACATGAGCATCATAGAGAACGGCAATAGTTCCACGGCTAGCACCACCATATTTGCCCGCAAGGATGCAAAATTTGAGATGAGAAACTCCGAGCTGTTGAATCTGGGCTCTGGACTCTCCGAGAGCATGAAAGGTCCGTACATCGGGGCTCAGAATTCTGTTATTGAAGGGAACCTAATCAACGGAAACATCTATGGATTGGTCATAGACGCGGAGGGCGTGGTGCTGAGGGGTAATTCGATATCCGGCAGCGTCTACGGAGTGTATGCGCGCAGTCTGACGCGCAATCTCCTAATTGAAGGGAATGTGATTTACAACAACAATGTTGGGATATACCTTTCACCGGCATCTGAAGGCACGCATGTAAGCAGGAATAAGATATACGACAATTACGAGACCGGGGTGGTCATATCCGGCTCTTCAGGCAACGTGCTTAGCAATAATGCGAATTCCAACAACCACCGCGGGGTATACCTGAATTCCTCGAATTACAATGTGGTGGATGCGGATGAAGTAGTGAATAGCTATGAGGGCATCGTTCTGCAATCCTCATCAAACAATACCATAAGATCGAGCAATGTGAGCTCAGATGCGATTAGCTGCGTATCACTGGTTTCATCTACGAATAACAGTGTGAGCAAAAACAACATAACCAACTGCACGGATGGAATCAAGCTACAGTCATCTAACGGCAATAGCGTTACTGGCAACTCTCTCAGCAACAACAGGAATGCAATTAGCATATTATACTCAAGTTTGAATGAGATTGACAGAAATGATATAGAGCAGAACACACAGAGCGTTCTGTTGCAGAGTTCGCAGAACAATACGCTGTTGAGCAACAGTCTGGACGGGAACAACCTGGGCATCAGTCTTATGAATTCCACGTCAAACAACCTGCTCTCGAATACTATCCTGAACAGCAGTTACGGAATATGGCTGTACTCATCGCACCTGAATTTGTTAGATGGGAATGAACTAAGGGGCAATTCACAGGGTATATGGTTCCACTTCGCATACGAGAACAACGCTACAGGCAACAAGGTAAACAAAAATAACGTAGGCATAACGGTGAGCTCTTCATCTTCCAACGTAATATCCGGCAGTGCCATTAGAGAGAACAGCCAGTACGGCATAGACTTGTACAACTCCACATCAAACAAGATTTGGGGCAATGTCATCTCCTCCAACGAGGTTTACGGAGTGCGCACAAGCTCCTCGAATTCCGATGAGTTCAGTAAAAACATGATTGAGGATAACGGCAAGAATGGCATATACATGGACTCATCGAGCGATATACTTATTGAGAATATTGTGAGGCACCACACGCAGTATGGGATTTACTGCTACAACTCCAACCCAACATTTACATCAAACACCATATCGGATAACGGAAACGACTGCGATGGTTGCTCTGGATGTAACTAGCTCCTCACCAGGGAACTTTCTTAAGGCCGAGCCTATTTGCGAAAATATTTGTGAGGACGTGAAGCAGGTATGTCAGCACAACCAGGAAAACTAGTGAATCCAGAGCAAAAAATCCAGATGGCGCAAATGGGACTGAGAACAAAAGTGCGAAAAGCAGGAATGACAGTTGGTCAAGAATAAGCGATGGATGCCCTCTCTTTATCCTCATTCTCCTTTTTATGAAACTCCCTGTCAGGTCACCCAGCATTGTGCCAAGCGAGAGAGCAAAGCCCAGTGGCAAAAAATTCATGCCTGGCACTCCCTGCAGCATTGCAGATGAGTACAGCTGTGCCTCAACCAGCCCGGTGAGGCTTCCGAAGCAGAGCCCGGCAAGCAGGCCCCTCCAGGTTTTCCCGTCGCCGAGTATCCTCTCCCCGTCTTTGAATTTTCTCCTGAAATCAACGGGCATCCCGCCCCCAAAAATAACAGGCGTTGCATTGGCAATGTAGGCGGGAAGTATGAAAAGCAATGCCTGAACAAGATTCATCTTACACCACAATATTTATAAGGGTACAAAAGTATTTATTACAATATGAAAACTGACAAACTTGTTGTAACAATACTACTTGTCGCCATAGGAGCTTTGATGGTTGCCGGCACAATAGTGGCAGTATACGCCATTTATTACCTCGCAACACCCACTGAATGCGTTGGGGTAATCCAAGTGAATGGTGAGATAAGCACGCAGACTTCCAGCGGCGGGCTGTTTGGGACGCCGACAATTGGCTCTGATGATATCGTCAATCAAATAAACAATGCAGAAAACAACGGTAACGTCAAGGCGGTAGTTTTTGAGGTCAACTCGCCCGGAGGCTCTGTTGTAGCGAGCAGGGAGATATATGAAGCAGTCAGAGACATCAAGAAGCCCAAGGTGGCCTATTTCAGGGAGGTTGCTGCATCTGGCGCCTATTACATATCCGCACCTACGGATTACATCGTTTCTGAGCCTGACGCTTTGACTGGCAGCATAGGAGTTACAACAACGTTTGAGGACATGAGCGGGCTGTTCAACAAGCTCGGTTTAAACTATACAATATTCAAGTCTGGAGAGCTCAAGGACATGGGCACAAACACGAGGCCCCCAACAGAGAAGGAGAAGCAGATAATGCAGACCATGATAAACCAAATTTTTGATGAGTTCAAGACCGTTGTTGAAGAGGGAAGGAAAGGCAAGTTGAACGAGCAGAAGTTCAATGAGATTCTGGATGCGAGGGTGCTTACGGGGAGGCAGGCGAAAGAGGTTGGTCTTGTTGATGAGATTGGCAATAAGAAACTGGCGCTCACAACTGCAGCAAACCTAGCCAATATGTCATATAAGAATCAACCTGTAGTATGCGAGATGGGCAGCACAAACCCATTCGGAGGAATCCTCTCCTCGCTGGGGCAGGGAATCACCTATGCAATGAGGGACTTTCTCAGCCTTAGCAATTCTGCCGGGGTAAAGGTCAGCTACACCTGAGCTATTTTCAAGTATCTCTTCCTGATTATTTCCTCAAATAATACGGTTAGGATAAACGTCACAGAACCTATAAACATAATGATTTTATCCCACCCAATGCAGTATTCCTCCATTTGGTTCATGTCAAGATGGTTTATGTCAAGAGGGGGAAGCAAAAAAATATTGGAGCCGCTCATCCCATCGCACGAATCCCCGGCCTGAAGGAAGACTTGCCTGCCATAATTCTTGAAAATTGAGAAGTATTGCGAGGGGAAAATGAGCATGACCAAAACTGCGCAGAGCGAAAGCACAAGGATTATACCAGAAAGGAATGATAGGAATTCAAAGACTAACGCAGTTGTCTTCACTGCAACTTTCTTAGGATTGACCATGGTAAACTTTTTGCTGCCGCGGTATAAAAGGCTACTCGTACCTCAGTGCTTCCACAGGCAGGAGCCTTGCCGCCCTCCTTGCTGGGAAGAAGCCTGAAACAGCTCCGACTACTACGGAGAAGGACAATCCGAAGATTGCAAGTTCAGGTGATATTTCAGTTGGAACCCCAAAGTAGTTGAGCACAAGAGTTGCAATGGCTGCGAGCATAAGCCCTATAGCTCCACCCACGAGTCCGATGATACTCGATTCGAGAAGGAACATCTCAAGCACGATATTATCGGTAGCTCCTATCGCCTTGAGTACTCCTATTTCCTTTGTCCTCTCCATCACTGACATGAACATCGTGTTGGCAATGCCTATCCCACCAACGAGCAGCGCTATTCCCGCTATACCAGAAAGGAAGAGCTCAAGAGTGCCAGTTATCAAGTTGACTCTCTCTGCTATAAAAGATGGGGTCATTACGGTAAAATCTTCATTATCCTCACCCACGTGATGTAGCTGTCTCATCTTGGCCGTTACCTGCTCACCAATTTTATCTACATCGTATCCATCCGCTACTAATACACCAATCTCATCAACCTGATTAGGGAGTCTTTGATTTCCCAGAAACTCCCTCGCATCATCGAGCGGCATAGCAACCATGCTGCCGGTAGCGGCGGCGAGTCCAGTGCTTTTCTTCGTTATGCCGACAACTCTGAAAGTTGTGTTTCCGATTTTTATTAGCTGGTTAACTTGGATTTTATCTTTAAACAGATCGTTTGCCAGGTTGTAACCTATAACTACCACGTGTCTTTCATTCTCCTTGAATGGTCTCCCTTCACCAATCTCTATAAGCGAGGTGAATGAGAAAACATTTGTGGTCCAACCGCCTCCAATTGCATTTGCAGTCTCGTTCTTGTACTGGACCGGCACTCTCATAATTTGGAGCTCGTACATAATATCCGTAACTCCGGGGATTGCTCTTAAAGCATTTCCATCCAGTGTGGTCACCTTGCCAGTAGTGCCCCCCATTATGCTCTGTCTCAGGCTTCCAGGAGTTATGGTTATCCAGTTCCCCCCAAGCATTCCAAGCTGGTCCATTATGAAATCATTGACTCCCTGAGCAACTGATATGAGGGTGACTATCGCGGCTATGCCTATGACTATACCAAGGATGGTAAGATAGCTCCTCAGCTTCCTGCTTGTGAGGTTCTTTATTGAATAATTCAGCAGGTCCAAGTGTTGCATCTACTTCGCCTTCTTCTTGAGGTACTTCTTGTACACGAAGTACCCGACCGTTCCCACCACGACGACTATCAGGATTGTTGATGCTAGACTCATGCCTGCCGACGTCTGTGTAAGGGCTGCGATGTCTGATGACACGACTTCCAGCATCACGTCCCGTGTTATATTGTACTCGATGTTATATGCATCCTTGCAGCGCATTGAAACATGTAGTGGATATATGCCTGGCTTCAAATCTTTCTTGGAGTAGATCATGTATTGGACGCTTGTGTAGTCATCTACGTTCAAGCTACCGATATAGCTTGTCGGGGGATCAAGAATCTCAAAAGAATCGCTTGTTAGCGTCACTCCGAGCGCTCTTACATTTATATTGCCAGTATTTGAGAACTGCATCGAAAGCGAGTACTTATTTCCTGAAGATATCGGTGATGGATTTGTATTTGGAGTTATGGTTATCTCGGGGGTACCGCCCACTTCGACACCAATCTGCTTTTGTATTGCGGTCTGCGTCTCACCATTGACGTTGAGGTAGTTGATGGTTACGATGAGGGGGTAGTAGCCCGCCGGTGTGCTTCCGCTTACTCCAATTTCAAACTCCATGTGCTCTTCGGAGCCCGGACTGATGATATCGAAGTATCTTTCGGAAGAGCCAAGCGATGTGAAATACTGGGAGGCTGCTGAGACAGTGACCTTTGCCGAGTATGCCTTGCTGTTACCATTATTTGTGATGTTAACTGAGAGCCGCGTCTTATCCCCCGGTGATAGCGATTTTTTGTCAGGTTGCGCGTCAAGTAGGAAGTCAACCGAGCTCTTAGCCACTTGGACAGGGTTTATGCTTATTGTCGTTTGCTGTAATGCTCCCTGGGGGTCCTGATAAGCCACGGTTAGGGGTATTGACTGAACCCCTGGGCTTACCGACGCACTTGCAACAAGTGGGATGGTGAAAGATGCATTGCTTCCACTTGGGAGATTTCCCAGAGAAAGCTGGGATATTCCATCAAGGAAGAATGATGCTGAGTTCAGAGTTATCACTATCTTTGACACGCTGCCTCCGTCATTCGTTATCTGCCCATGCACTATGAAACTCTGCCCTGGCGTTATTTGGTTAAGTGGTGCGAAAGAGAAATGAAATATCGGCGGGTTTGTAATATTTATGGGTATCGAGAATGATTTTGTTAAGGTCTCGCTGCCCTCTGTCCAGAATGCATCTAGCCTCAAGTTGTATATTCCTGGGGGTACATCTGCCTTTATGGTGAATGGTATTGTTATGACTGTCGAGCCTAGAGCACCAAGGTCTCCTAGCTGCACCCTATTTGAATTAAACGTGAACTGCTCCCCACCCTGATATATCACAACTCCTGTTAAGGTTGTAGTTGAGGGGTTGTAGACAGTTATTGTTGCTGAGCCAGTCACCCCAGGCTTAAGAGTAGTAGGCAGCACAGAGTATGATGTTATCTGCGCGTCTGCCGATACGAATGCTACCATCGCAAGCAGCACCATAAACAAAGCTTCTTTTCTCATTTGACCACCTCAGTCTTTTCTATAAGTCCATCTTTAACATAAATTATTCTTCTCGCATGTCTCGCTATTTCAAAGTCATGCGATACCATTATGATAGTGTAACCCTTTGTATTAAGCTTCATCAACAGGTGTACTATTTCCTGGCCAGATTTCGAGTCAAGGTTACCTGTTGGTTCATCTGCAAAAATTATTTGAGGGTCGTTTGCCAGCGCCCTTGCAATTGCAACCCTCTGTCTCTCACCCCCGCTGAGCTCTGACGGCCGGTGATCCGCTCTCTCAGCAAGCCCGACAAGTTCAAGGAGCTCATATGCCTTCTTATGCCTTTCCTCATGTGATAAGCCGTTAAAAACCATTGGCAACTCAACGTTATCCTGCGAACTGAGGGTCGGGATTAGGTAGAAGAACTGGAAGACGAAGCCTATCTTCTTGCTTCGTATTGCCGCAAGCTGGTCAGAGTTCATTGTTGAAGTATCAACTCCATCTATGTAAAGCTTACCGCTCGTTGGTATGTCAAGGCACCCCATTATCTGTATGAGGGTGCTCTTTCCGCTTCCAGAGGGGCCCATTATTGAGAGCGTGTCGCCTTTCTTTACGGCGAGGTCTATGCCTCTCAGCACCTCCAGCTCGTACTCTCCCATGAGGTACGTCTTCCTAAGGTCTTCAACCCTTATCACTTCATCCATGCTGCTCACTCTGCAAGAATTTCCCAGCCTGCCCCTTGCCAAGGCGTCTCGAATAGGATAATTTAATATAGATGAATTCTTAAAAATAGGTAGTATGGCAAAGAGGACTTGCAAGGGGGCATCTTTTACCGATAGGATAGGGCTGTTTCTGAGCAACTATAAGAAACTCCATCAGGCTGCGGTTACTCATTGCGACGAGGGAGTTGGGCGCACCGCGGTTGACATCATTGCAGGCAGCAAGATGCTCTCGGAATGGGACAAGGGCCACTACTTTGGCGATACCGCCATATTCGCGCCACATCTTTCAGTCGCTGAGAATGCATGGGAGAGGATAGAAGTAGCAGCCATGCCTGAGAGCGATAAAGTTGAAAAGGCAAGGCTCATTGCCAGCTTTTCGACACATGAGCCGGTTGCCATAGATGCTCTGGATTACATAGAAAAAAGCAGCTTGGACGACAAGGACAAGCTGAAGAGCGCCAATTACATAGGGGCGCACACCGACCACCTCTCAGTTGCGAAGAGAACGCTCAATTTCATACTGAGGAGTCACGTAAGGAACGAGGAGAAAATATCATATGTTAGGGAGCTCGCCAGCCGCTCAAAGCACAGCTCTATAAAGAAGAAAGCAAAGGAATGGCTGGAGGGCTACAGAATAATAAAAACTTAGGCAGAGAAGGAGACTTTCTCTTTGGTTCTGCCTCTGGCAAACCTCTTGTTCCCTCCTCCTGCACCGCCGAACTTTGAGTATAGCTGGGAGAGCAGCTTGCTCGAATCCATCTCAGAGCCCTCAGAGGTTGCTGCAACAACGTCGTTGTTCTGGTTCGCCAGCACTGCGGTGACATCCCTCTCGGATATGCACAGGGCAATCTTCTCCAGCAGCTTGGCATCAACATTAAGCACCTTTCTCACAACGCCGCCTTTAGCTTCAGGCAGCAGCCTCTCAGACTCCAGCTCGGCAACACGGTCCTCCAGCTCCACAAGCTTCTTACCCCTCTCCTTCCATTCAGCGAAGAAGCGCTCCTCAGTTGAGGCGAGCTGTTCAGGAGACACCTTGAGCTTTTCCGAAGCCTCTCTCAGCACCTCATCCTCCTTCTGGATGTAGCCCAGGGCTGCCTCGCCTGCGGCGAACTCAATCCTGCTTATCCCATCCTGAATTCTCTCCTCCTTTATTATCTTGATGATGCCGACCTTTCCCGTGTTGGGCATGTGCAAGCCGCCGCATGCCTCTGCGTCAACCCCGCCCTCAATCTCCACTATCCTCACTAGCTTGCCTGGGGATGCGCCTCCCTGGTAGATTGTGAACCCGAACTTCTTCTCAGCATCGCTCCTCTCCATGGTTGTTATGCTTATTTTCCTGTCTTCCAGGACAATTCTGTTGGCGACAAGCTCTATCTGCTTCATCTGCTCCGGGGAGAGCTTCTCGTAGTGGGTTATGTCTAGATGCGCCCTGTCCTTTTCCTTCTTTGCGCCAGCCTGCCAGACATGGTTGCCGAGAACCCTCCTGCAGGTGTAGTTCAGTATATGAGTTGCACTGTGGTGCCTCATGAGGGCCCTTCTCCTCTCGGCATCCACATGGAGGTAGACCCTCTGCCCCTCGGTGAAATCAAGCTTGTCAACCTTGTGGAATACAACACCTGCGACTTTCTGCACGTCCAGAACCTTGACTTCGTTGATTGTGCCGAGGTCAGCAACCTGCCCCCCTCCCTCGGGGTAGAATATCGTAGCATCCAGGACAACAGCACCATTCCTCATTGCAACGACAGTGGCGTCCAGCTCGAGCTTTTCAGCATCCTCATAATAGACTGCTCGGGTCTCAGGCAGGCCTGCTGCGTCAAATGGGGATTTTTCTTCCTTTACCGTAATGTGATTCTTGGTGAGCGAATCGTAGAAATCTGCCGGAATCTGTATGTCGATTTTCTCCTCCCTAGCAACCTTCTGTATGAGCTCAGGAGTTATGCCCTGGGACTCGTAGAGCTTCGCGAGCTGCTCTGAGGAGAACTTCCTGCCCTCGCCAAATATGTCCGCGACAATCCTCCTGGATGTCTTCACTGTTGAGTTATACCTGCCCTCCTCAATACCTACTATTTTCTGCATGTACGGGAGGTTCTCAAGCAGCTCTGGGAAGAGCGGTTTCAGCTCCTTGCAGTTCAGCTCTATTATCTCATCCATGCGGAACGGAAACTCATACTGTTCTATGAAGCTCAGAGCCCTCCTGAGCACTACGCGGAGGTTGTAGCCCCCTCCTGTGTTGCTTGGCAGAGAGCCATCATTTATGGCATAGGCCAGCGTCCTGGCATGGTCGCATATTGAGTATATTGCCTCCAGCGGCGCAATCTTTGACTCCAGCTCCTCAAGGCTTATGCCAAGTGATTTCGCAATCCCCTTTCTCACATTCCCTATATCCTGTGAGACATCCATATCCAGCGAACCGCTTATTCTGGCATACTTGTTGAACAGCTCCATGTCAAACTCGCGGCCTGCATCCTTTTTCATCTTCTCAACGATGGAACCGAATACTGCATCGTAGCTTGTGGGCGTGCCCTGGGTTATCCATGTGAATCTTTCCAGCCCTGCGCCCATGTCAATGACCTTCTCATTCATCTCCCGGTAGTTGTCCATGTCGCCAAGGAACTGAGTGAATACTGCGTTGCCAAGCTCCAAACCCCTCACGTAGTATTCAAGGGAGAAGCCAAACGCCCCGTAGCCAATCCATGCATCCTCAACAAAGACTATCTCCTCCTTGGGAATGCCGAAAACGCTGTTCAGAAGCTCAAAATCCAAATCAATGCATTTATCCTTCCAGTAGCCCTTTTCATTGGCAAGGGCATGCTGGCCAACCATTACGAAGGAGCTGTAATGCCTTCCTGTGACACCTATGTTGGGTATGTCTGAAAATCTCATGCACACCTGTGGTATTATGAGCGGGTTTGCAGGCAGCTCGAAGGCAACCTGCCCGTTTTCTATCCTCTGGAAGTCAATTATTGATGCAACCGTGAAAAACAGGTCAGGCCTCCAACGCGAGACAACCGGGTACCTCCTCACGGATGTGTGGCCTTTTGAAACGAAGAAATTTTCTATTTCCTTCCATGTGTCTGCATAGCTGAACCTCTTCTTTGTAGGGGGGTCGCCTATGAAGCCATAGCTCGTGCATGCGGCATCCGGGCATGTATCCTTCCCGCCAACAGACCAGTAGAATTTCCCGCATTTTTTGCACTGCTTCCTGCTGTAACCCTGCCGTTCAAAAAGCTCAACATTCCAGTACTTGTCGTGGTCTTTCTGGAATTTCTGTATGAGCTCTTTCTTTCCCATGAAAAACAGATTTATCGAACAGTATATTAAAGCCTTTTTGCTTTCAGTGCTCCTTCTGGTATTCAGAATAGGAGTAGAGCACTACGCAGACTGATGCCAGAACCACAGGGAGTAGGATGAAAAGAATAGCATAGGAGGGTAGGAGTATTCCCAATAATGCTACAACGGCAGCCATCTTGAACAGCTTCCCTCCAAGTTTGTGTGTCCTATTCCAGACCTTCTCGCTGCTCAGCGTCCAGGGAGTCTGTATTCCGATGAACCAGTTCCTTTTCGAGTTCTCCATCATAACTGCTGAGTAGTAAAGCAGCACTGCAAAAGCAGGTGAAAGGAGCTGCATCATGTTGAATGCTATACCGAGATTCCAGAGCAGTGTCAGGGCGTAGAGGTAGAAGAAGAAAAGAATGAGGACAACTGAGAAGTCGTCATAGTAAATCCTGAACTTTTCAATGTTTGCCTTAAGCGGGTCTATGCGCGGTATGAGGATGACAAACAAAAATACCAGGATAATTATGATAGGGAACAGAAAGACCCCCCAGAACTTCTGCACGTAGCCGTCAACCTCGCCCATAGCATTCCAGTGCGAGGCCATGCTCTCAGGCATCCGCGGGTAGAATAAGGCGCCTAGGATAAAAGACATGAGGATTATTACTGTGATTATTACCTCGTTCTTTCTCATGCATAATATATCTCACCGGATGTTTAAAAATATGTGCCGGTAACTAGGAGGATTTATTAAAGTGTTTTGCTCCTAAAAGTAAGGAGGGGCTCGTAGTCGAGTGGTAAGACGTCAGTCTCACACACTGAAGATCCCCGGTTCGATCCCGGGCGGGCCCATTCGGATAAGCATTTTAAATGTTAGATTTGATAATAAACAAGCCGAGCTCCGATCATCTAGTCCGGTTAAGGATTCAGGCTTCTCGAGCCTGCAACCCGGGTTCGAATCCCGGTCGGAGCACTGAGCCATAGGCTCAGTTCCCCACTTGCCCAAGCAATTTTCCTTGTTCCTGAGGGTGGTTCTGAGTGGCAAGGTTTAAATAGACTGCCCCGCCGGAGGCTCTTATGAAAGCCGGAATTCCAAGAAACTGAGGGGGAATGCATTGGTGCCTTGATGATAGCTAGGGGGCACTGTATTTGCAAGGAAAGAGTAGGTGAAGAGTTGTGCTATCTTGCCAATTTTGCTATTTTATTAACGCACCAAACTAACCGTTTTTGAACGTCATGCTCCCAGAATCTGACGACTTTCCAGCCAACTGCCCTGAGCCTTGCAGTCTTTGCCTTGTCCCTCATCTTATTTTTCCTTAGCTTTGGCAGCCAATATCCTTTGTTCGTCTTTGGCTTGTGACCATGCTTTGGGCAGCCATGCCAAAAGCACCCGTCAATGAAAATGGCCAGCCTCTTTGACGGAATGGCGATATCAATTTTTTCCCTGCTATAATGCAGCTTGTACTTGACTTTTGCTTGCCTCAAAGCTTTCCTTAATGCTCTTTCGGGCAAAGTGTGCTTTGACCTTATTGCCGACATTATTGCAGAGCGTTTTTGCTTCGAAATCTTATCCGTGGAACCACCAACATTTTACGCTGACCACATATATTATATACATCTAATTAGAATTTAAAGACAGGGTTAACTATGGACGTAGTTTCTCTATTTAGCGGCTGCGGGGGGACAGACCTTGGCATTGAGCAGGGAGGGTATGACATAGTCTGGGCAAACGATATTGATGCCTGGGCGTGCGCATCCTATAAGGAAAACATGAAGCTGACGCCCGTTTGCGCGGATATTCGCAAGGTGCCTCATTTCCCCAAGGCGGATCTTCTCGTTGGATGCTATCCATGCCAAGGCTTCAGCTTGTATGGTCTAAGGCGGAAAGACGACCCGCGCAATTTTCTCTATAAGGAATATGCGCGGGCGCTAGGGCAAACGCAGCCAAGATATTTCCTTGCGGAAAATGTGAAAGGCTTGCTTTCTGGCTATGGCAGAGATATCTTCAAGGACATGGTTGCCAATTTCAAGAGAAAAGGGTATGCGGTGGATTGGCGGCTAATAAATGCAAAAGACTATGGCATTCCGCAGGACAGGGAGCGCGTGTTCATAGTTGGAGTTCGAAAAGACCTAGCTAAAAAATACGATTTCCCTGAAAAAACGCACGGACCTGGGCTTAAGAGCTATGTTACCCTGCGCAAGGCAATTGGGGATTTGCCAGCGCATTGCCTAAACCCCTGAAATATTTCCTGTCCCTGAGGCGCTTCTCCTTCTCCCTGAAAGGCGTGATGTTTTTGACGCTTGATCTGAGAAGCTCGGCAAATCTGCCAGGGGAGTATTCAACAGACAACTCTCTAAGGTGAAGCGGCTGGGTCAGCAGCACCGCAAAATCATAGTCGTGCTTCGGGACATTCGGGACTGCTTTCAGGACCATGAAGAATTCCAGATCGCATACCGGAATCTCGACCGACTTGCTCCTGTTCAGTATGCCGGTAATCCTTCCGATACTCGGTTTATCAAAAATGAAATCCGGAATCTTGATATCGGTATTTGTACTGCCGTCATGGACCTTGTTTCCTGCGTCGATATGCACCTCTATCCCGGTCTCGTTGTGCTTCGCCCTCACCCCGAATCCTGAGCGTTTGACATTGAATTCTTTCCTGTCGAATGAGTCCATGACCTGCCCATGGCTGAATGGCCTGCAGGCCATATCCACGTCGGTTGTAAGGCGGATATTGCCGGCATAGGCGGTTGTGCACCACCCGCCGATCACCATGAAATCAACATTTTTAAGGATGTCTTTCAGGTGCTCCACGAGCTCCAGCGATCTAAGCTCTATTTTCCTTGGATCTTCGATTCTCATAGGACTTCGACCTCCCCGATCGATATTTTAAGCTCAACCCTCCATTTTTTGCCTGTCCTGCTGAATTCCGGGGGTTCTTTTTCCTGCAAGCCAACCCCGAACAGCCTGCCATCGGTTTTTGTATCCTCGAATAACCTCCCGGTTAGGTTGGCTGCCTTGCCATTTTCATATCCTTTCCCAAGCAGCAGATCTATCACTGCCCCCAGATACCGTTTCTGGAAGGAATTCAATTTTTGGATGACCTTCCCCCAATCGATCTCATCAAAATTCTGTATCGCCCTTGATGTGAAATCAACGTTGAATTTCCTTATCTCCCCCGCCACGAAATCAACTTCGCTGTATTTCCCCTTTTTCAGTATGGCGGTGTACCTGCCGGACGGCTCATAAAATTTTTCATAGGCGCTCCCGATGTTGCCGCTGTAGACTGATGCGGTTGATGTCGTGCCGTAGCCCAGCCTGTCCAGCAGGGGGGCAGGCGGCAGCGGCTTGCCTGTCGGTATCGGCTGGTCCATCAGGGGGATCTCGTTGAGCTGGGCGCTGAGTTTGTATTCCTTGACCCTCCAGTTTTCCCCGCTCCTCTTGCTTTCTATCAGGCCGACATGCTCAAGCTCGTTGAGGAATTTATAGGTCATGGATGGGTCATATGCCAATAGTTCCTGCGCCTCGCCGACCCTGAAATGCCTGCCAGTACCGAATTTGCTGAAAAGTGTAACGTATCCTTCATGTTGCCAGCGCTCTAGCCTCATTTTATCACTTGAACATATTGTTCAAATGATATTTAAATACCTTTCGGTTTCAAGGTTCTCAAAGTCTGCCCGCAAGCCCGCTTTGAATAACTTTCTCTAGGACCATCTTCTTGAACTCGGGATCGCTCATCAGCCTGTCCATGATCTCGTCGGCGTTCTTCCTTTCCTCGTCAATCTTGGCGGCGATTTGCACTTCCATTGGCGTGCCGCAGCGCAGGCAGAACTTCGCTACCGGGGAATTCTTCTCCCTGCAGCGGGGGCAGAAGCAGATCTTCATCTGCTCCTCCTTCTTGTCCTCGGGCTTCGCCATGCCCTGCAATGCGAGGAGGGCCTGGTCGACATCCCGGCCTGACAAGTGGACATACACGGAAGCCATGTCGCTGCTCTGGGTCCAGCCGAAGTACTCCTTCATCTGCGCCTCGGTGAGCTTGGAGGCGAGGAAGGTGGCGCGGGAATGGCGGAACAGGTGCGGGTAGACCTTTTTCTTTATCCCCGCCTTTTCTGCCAGCGTCTCGAGGGTCTTGTAGACCGACCGGTGCATCGCAGACAGATTGGTCGCGTGGTTGTTGTTCGATCTTGGCGGCCAGAGGACCGCTTCCGGGTCTTTTGCCCCTTCATAGTGCTCCAGCCAGGAGGCGAGTGCAGGTGCGGAGCTGATGATCCTCACGCGCCTGTCGCCGGTCTTTCCAGTCACCCTCAAGGTTGCGCCGTACTGGTCGAAACAGACGTTCTTGATCCTTAGGGAAAGCAACTCACCGATGCGGCAGCCTGTTTCGTACAGGATGAGCACCATGGCCTTGTCTCGGGGTGTCTTTGCAGCCTCCACCATCCTCAGGACTTCCTCCTCTGTGAGCAGGGATTCGGGCAGTTTGTGGCTGTGGTTTCTCACGCGCGGCCTGAGCCACGAGACCTCGCGGGGCATTTGTTCATCGTCGCCTTTGAGCCATTTGTAGAACATCTTCAGAATTACCTTGAAGTCGTACTTGGTGTTTTCCGCGTATTGCTTGCTTTCGATGCTGCCGACCAGGGCTATGATGTCCTCTTTCGTCGCCTGCTCGAACGGCTTCCCGAGCCAGCCCGACAGCCTGCGGAGGCAGTAGACCAGCTTCACAACGCGCACCTTTGTGAACCCCTTGGCGAGCCATGTGTTGGCGAATTTGAGGATAAGTTGCCTGTTCTGGGGCAGCACTGCTTCATCCTTCTCCAGCCTGGCAAGGGCCGCATCCAAATCTGTTGTGCTTCCGTATATCGAGCCTCCGCTGATTCTCATGGTAATGCCTCTGGGAACAAGTCTATATTTTGCTTGGTGCAGGATTCCGCACTTTCGTGTCTACCTGCCCTTTTCCACCTTGAGCCTTAGCCTCAGGTTGCGGTCGGAGCACTGAGCCCTAGGCTCAGGTTGCCACCTGCCCAAGCAATTTTGCCTTGTTCCTGAGGGTGGTTCTGAGTGGCAAGGTTTAAATAGACTGCGTCGGGAAAAACATCGTTTCTGAAGAAATGAGGTGACTACGCTCGCGGATTTTGTAGTCACCTTTTCTTGAGCATCAGCTTGAGCGCGCGGTATTCCTTCAGCATCAGTTCAATTGTCGGCCGCAGGTTGTGTTTTTTCTCGTAAGCCTGCAATGCTGCGTAATACTGCTGCCGGTTCTTGAGTTCGATGTTGATTGGCGGCATCTTGTGCTTGAGAAGGATGTTGTTCAGCAGGAGCCTTCCAACCCTTCCATTTCCATCCTGAAACGGATGTATATTCTCAAATTGGTTATGGACTACTGCAGCTAAAACTAGCGGCGGATAGTGGTTTTTGCTTTTATCATACCATCTGACAAGCCCCAGAAGCAGGACTCGAACACGTGTTGAAGACGCCCCTTGGTGGACTATTCCTCCGTGTCCGTCCGTTACCACAACTTCCACTCCATTCTCCCTTAACTTGCCGGCAAAAGGCTTTGAGTTTTCAAAAACAATCCGATGCAGTTCAAGAATGAGCGGCAGCGAGAGATGGTCATCGGTTTTCCTGATGAATTCGATGGCCTTTGCTACCCCGTAAGTTTCCGAGATATCGCCTTTTGATTTGTCCGGCCACTTATCATTTTCGAGTATCTCCACAACTTCTTTTGGTTCTATAGTGGAGCCTTCAATTGCATTGGTGTTGAATGTGAAAGCTTCCGTGAACTTTATCCAGTCTTCCTCGGAAAGGTGCGCTATTTTTATGTGCGCCTTTGCCTCCAGAGTCCTTAGTTCTTCGAGCTCTTCAGCTGATAAAACAGTCTCAAAGGGGTCGGGAATTTGCCTGCTTGCATCCACCCGTGCGCTCAGTTTTTTCCTTGCATCCTGCATACGTAGTTGCAGCTCAGTCTCAGTGAGGTTAGACCCCAGGTATACCCTGAGCTTTCTGACTTTTCCAGCCTTTCTGATGGAGTGGGCGAGATAATATTTCTTTATGCCTTCCCCTTCCCGAATCTCTAGGTGCATGATGTTATTGGGTGACTACTATTTATAAATATTTGCATTAAAGGTGACTACTAGCTGGTAAAGTTCAACGTTAGCCTGTGAAGAATTGGGGTCCACATATTTTTTAGGGGGCAGCTATTTTTAGAGAATACGGCATTTCTGTATGATAGATTTCGGCGACAACCGCGTTATCACTGGTTTGGATGATTGTTCATTACTAATGAATGATATTGTTCATCACTAATGAAAAGATTTAAATAATAGTATTGGTAATGTATAAACCATGATATTAAAGGAAACCTTGAGGCAGGTGGTCAGATCACAGCGGGCTGACCTCTCTTTGCTTGAATACGGCGTGGAGCGGGAAAGTCTAAACCAGATAGACTTGAGTCTGCCCTACGCGCTGGTTTTGTCTGGCGTTAGGAGATGCGGCAAAAGCACCTTGCTGCGCCAGCTGATGGAAAAGGTGGGTGAATGCTATTATTTTAATTTCGAGGATACGCGCGCGGCAGGTTTCGAAGTCGAAGACTTCCAGAAGCTAAACGATGTTTTTGCTGAGGAGTATGGAGATTACAGCCATTATTTTTTTGATGAGATACAAAACGTGCAGAAATGGGAGACTTTTGTAAGAAACATGCTTGACAGAAAAAAGAGGTTTGTGATTACTGGCTCCAATGCATCTCTGCTTAGCAGGGAATTGGGCACAAGGCTCACCGGAAGGCACTTGAGATATGAACTTTTCCCCTTTTCATTCGGCGAGATGCTGGCTCTCAAAAACAAGAAGCCAAGCGTGAATTCATTCGAGGAATATCTTAACAAAGGCGGCTTTCCCGAATATCTCAAATACAACAAGGCGGATATACTCCGGGAATTGCTGAACGACATAATTGCAAGAGACATTGTTGTTAGGCACAAGCTGAGAAATCCAAAAATAGTGAAAGAAATGGCCCTGTACCTGCTAACAAATATTGGGAGGGAGTTCTCGTACAACAATTTGAAAAAAACATTCAGTTTAGGCTCAACAAACAGCGCAATAGCGTTTGTTTCTTATTTCGAGGATAGCTACCTGCTGTTCACAGTTCCGAAATTCGACTATTCCCTCAAAAAGCAACTGGTCAACCCCAAAAAAGTTTATTCGATTGACAACGGTCTCTCAAGCGTTAATTCGGTTTCATTCTCTTCGGATAGGGGAAGAATGCTTGAGAATGCGGTATTTCTTCACTTAAGAAAAAAGTGTAGGGATGTTTTCTATTTCAGGGAAGAGAACGAATGCGATTTCTTGGTTAGAGAAAACGGCAGGATAAGTTCTGCAATTCAAGTTTGCTACGAATTGCACGAGGAAAATAAAAAGAGGGAGCTTGATGGGATGCTGGAACCTTTGAAAGAGTTTAAATTAAGGGATGGATTGATACTCACTTACAACCAAGAAGATGAATTTAAGATGGGAGGAAGGAGGATAGTAGTAAAGCCTGTCTGGAAATGGATGTTGGAGAAATAGACGCGCTGCAAGCCTGCATATTTGTTTATGCGAATTTTACATGTTTATGCATCATGACAAACTGAGCCTAATCCTCTGGTTGCGGTCGGAGCATTGAGCCATAGGCTCAGTTCCCCACTTGCCAAGGCAATCCTGTTCCAGATATGGTTGGGTTTATGAGATTTATAAAGACTGAGTCGGTAAAAAGTCGAGGTAAGTTTTATGAAAACTAAATGGAGACAGACTCAGTTTCTTGCGGTTTTAAATAGAAGAACAGGTATAGTTTAGGCATGGAGAAAAAAATGGAATTCCGCAGAGAAAAACCACTAAAGGAAGTAATTGAAGAGTTGCGCTCCAACAGACAGTTGATGGAAGCCCTGGAACCGCTCAATCTAACCGAGAGGGCTCTCATTACTACATTAAAATTTTCTTAATATAGATGAAACATAATCTACTATAATCTACTGAAAAATATTTCGTTAAATTTGTCCGCTAGGTTCATTTGAATTATCTTCTTTGCAAGGTAATCAAGTGTTTCCTTGTCCTTCATCAGCTCGTTTAGTAAGTTGTCCGCCTTGGCTCTTTTCTGTTCAACATTCAGTTTCATATTTTCATCCTTCCAAAATAAGATTTCGCACTAAAATATTTAACTATGTTTTTTGAGATTATATATACTAGAAAAGAGAACTCGCTTGCTTCAATGCATGCCACTAGCTCTCAACTCTCGCAGGGCCGATGAGTAATTCTTCCACATCTTTGATGCAACTCCCACAATACACGAATGACCTGTCTCTTTCAGGGTCGAACAATCTCCCACAGCATACACATTTTTTCATGTGCCTCACCACCTCCATAGCGAATTATAACTAGGTTGTATCTATAAGTTTACTGGCAAAATGTGCATATATTCCAAATTTTAATGGTTATATGGAGTAATTTTAGTAAAATTTACAAAAATATGCTGATAATTTGTAAAAAAATTATGTATTGTGAGGTGGCGGAGTAATCTGCCTGCAGATATGCCAGCTTATTTTCCAGATCTCTTTTCAAATTCCTTTGCAGTTACCTGGCTGATCTCTCTGTAAAGGGCTTCGGTTTGGAGCAGCTCTCTGGTCTTCGATCCATCCTTTTCACCAGCCGCTTTTCTCTTGTACTCATCCATTTTTGAGAGGGACTCCGAGTGAAGGAAGCCCAGCTCCTCCTCTCCTATGTTTTTTCTTTTTTCAAAATACTTCTCAAGAAAAAGTTTCTGGTTTTCTGCAGCATTTGACGAAAGAGTTTCAGACCGGTTGAAAACTGAAGTAAGCATGACTGTGATGTCTTGCCTATTGCCTTCTTTGGAGGATTTGGATACGGTGCCCCTGTCGGTCAGCCCTCCATCCAAAGTCAGATTTTGCCCTATGAGATGGCCGTAGGATTTGCTTATGTCGTGTATTTTTGCGACATTGCTCGCCTCTCTCTCTATCCACCAAGGAATGTATTTCTCAATTTTGTGCGCTGCGGCAAATTTTTCAAAATCCTCTGGTGATGCGTCGTCTATCCTCATCAGTTCTGAAAAGGCTCTTATGTACGGGGCTGGCTGGAATCCCTCCGGCAGCAAACCATTTTCCAGAGATATAATGCTTTCCTTACCTGAGGAGCAGGCGGGAATCCTTCAGCACAGCATCGTTCTTGGCAGAGTTGAATTTGCAGATGCGGTCTATTACTATGGCACAGTCCTCTGCGGCTCTATCTGCGCGCTCATCGCCTCTGAGCGGGACGTTGATTTCAAGAAAAACTTTCCCTTCAGATATTCTCTTCATGGCCGCTCTGTGCTCGTGGTGAATCAATTTGATGCTCTTCTTCTCTTTAAGCATCTCGTGGCCCAGTAATGCAAACGGCACTTGCTTATTCCCGTTGTGAGCCAATTGTTCCGTTATCTCCACTATTTCTTTTTCCACTTCTCCAGGAAATTTGTTGACGTATGCCTTATCCTTGCAGAGGGCGGTTGCCACCAAAAGCTGGTTGCTCAGCACATTTACATACAGCTTATGCTTTGGATTAAGTTCAAGCGGCTTGAAATCTGTCCAGTTCTTTGGGTTATCGCAGTTCACCGAGATGACGCAGTCGGCATTTGTCCTGAACGCCTGATCTGTAGCCAGAATAATATTCCGCATCCTGTCGTATACATCTCTTGCTGAAGGATTGCTCATAATAGAGAGATGCTTATCCTGCCGCAGGCGTTCTGAAAGCTGTCTTGCGAATGAGGGATTCTGGCTGGATATGCCCACTATTATCTTATGAGCTTCAGCTTCTCCCTGCGGTTTCTCAGCCAGTTTCACGTATTTCTTACTCATTATTAGTATTTATACTAATATTATTGGAGGCAGAACTCAATTTAGAACATAAAGTTAGTAATCTATTGCAACTTAATCTATTGCAACTTTCTCTTAAGCTCCACCGTTGAGTCAACCAGGTTCGTTATTCTCTCCCTTATCTTCTCATTCTTCAGATTTCCGTTATCATCAAAGTCCCCGTCAATTGAGAATACCGGCCTGGGGTTGCTGAGTATGTTGAAGTAGTTCGCCAGCGCAACCAGATGCCCTCTCACCTGCTGGTTGCTGCCGGGATTGTTTGACTTTATTATGAAGCCTGCAACGCTCTTCTCAAGCGCTTTATAGTTGACATGCTCAAAGAGGTTTTTTACCCCAGAGCTAAGGAGGGCATCATAGACTGGGGAGCCCACTATGAAGACATCAGTGCTTTCCATGAGCTTGATGACATCTGCTGTTTCCTTGCTGTAGTCTTCCTCAAACCCCCTGAATGGCTCAATGTCGTTTTTGCCCAAGTCCAGGTAGCTTACATCTTCATATTTTCCCTTTGCGTACTCAAATGCTATGTCTGTGAGCTTCCTCGTGAGAGAACTCTTCCTCCTGCTGCCGCAGATTATGAGAATTTTCATGGCAACTACCCCATTCTCTTCTCCACTTCATCCCAGTTAACTATATTCCAGAATGCCTCAACAAATTTGGCCCTGTCATTCTTGTAGTCTATGTAGTAGGCATGCTCGAAAACATCAAGAACCATGAGAATTTTGAAAGTCGGGTAGACGTTCATATTGTGCTTCTCTATCTGCATTATGATGGGTCTGTCCTGCTCAGAGAAGCTCAGGGCTGCCCAGCCGGAACCCTCCACGCTCATTGCAGCCTGCGAGAACTCCTTTTTGAACCTCTCAAAGCTTCCGAACTCCTTGTTTATTGAATCGGAAAGCATTCCTCCTGGCTTTCCGCTCTTTGCAGCAGGAGTCAGATTGTCCCAGAATAAGGAGTGGAGGAGATGACCCCCTATATTAAAGGAAAGCTCCTTCAAGGTGGATTTTATATCAATATCCGTCCCATCCTTCCTTGCCTTGTCAAGCTTCTCAAAAATGGCATTCGCACCGTTGACATAAGCCTGATGGTGCTTCTGGTGGTGTATTGTGAGCTGCTGCTCGGAGAGGTAAGGAACCAGATCCTTGTAATCATAATTCAGTTTCGGCAAAGAATACAGCTTGGAAACCTCCATAATTTCACCCCATTATCAATTGCGGAAAGTTTTATTTAAACCTTTTTATCAAAATAGTGCTTTTGAGTAGTATACTATAGTATATTTAATGGTATTTTTTATATCATTCAGTATCGTGGATTTATGGGAAGTTTTGAAATAGTGCCTCATGGCGTAGAATGGAAAAACTCAGCAAAAGTTCCCCTCGAAACCGAAAAGTATTTATATAAGTTATGCTCTATCATTTAAAAGGTTTGTGCTCTTTTTCGAGGTGAACAAAGAGCTTAGGAAACCTAATCGAAACAAAATGCTTGGAGATTGCTAGGGGCGGTCTTCGCTCCTACATATATGGGAGAAAAATAGAGGTGTTGTAATGGAAGAAAAATGCCCAGAATGTGGAAGTAAAAAGCTGACAAGAGACTATGAAAGGGGAGAGCTCGTATGCGGCGACTGCGGGCTTATAGTGGCAGACAATATAGTTGATTCCGGTCCTGAGTGGAGGGCTTTTGACGCGGAACAGAGGGAGAAGAGGGCCAGAGGAGGGGCTCCTGTGAAGTACATGAGGCCGAACAAGGGTCTTGTTACAGAAATTGACCAGTATAATAGGGATATAAGAGGTGCAAGAATTCCCTCAAAGAAGCAGGCTCAGCTGTATAGGATGAGGAAGTGGCACAAGAGGGCAAGCATTGCTTCTTCAATGGAGAGGAACCTTGCGATTGCTTTGAGCGAGCTGGACAGGATAGCTTCTTACCTTGGTCTGCCTGAGAGCATAAGGGAATCCTCAGCATTGCTCTACAGGAAATGCATTGAGAAGGGTTTGATAAGGGGAAGGTTGATTGAGAGCGTTGTTTCTGCAGTTCTTTACGCTGTTTGCAGGAGTTATGGGATACCTAGGACACTGGATGAAATTTCCGAAATCTCTGGGGTGGAGAAGAAGGAAATTGGCCGAACCTACAGGTTCATAACGCATGAGCTGGATCTGAAAATCCCTCTGACGGACCCGACGCACTATGTGCCAAGGTTCACGGCAGCCCTGAGGCTTTCAGGGCAGGTGCAGGAGAAGGCAATAAACCTGCTCAAGAAGGCAATTCAGAAAGGGCTCATTTCCGGAAGGGGTCCAACCGGAGTTGCGGCTGCAGCTGTGTATATAGCCAGCGCAATGGTTGGAGAGAGGAGAACCCAGAAGGAAGTGGCAGATGTTGCCGGAGTGACTGAGGTGACAATAAGGAACAGGTACAGGGAGCTCAAGAAGGAACTTGGCCTGAAAATAGCGCTCTAGGAGCGCTATTCCCCTTTTATTTTTTTATTCTTTTTACCATCTATTTTAAATAAAACAAAATCCAGAATTTATGCATGTACATCATGGAGGGAGGTGCACCCCCGAAGGAAGTTATACAACCTCCTCCAACGGAGTTCAGATCCATAAAACCTTTAGATTCGCAGCAGAGGACAAAACAGGTTGAGGCTCTTTTTTCTGACATTAAAGGGATTCTTGATTACCTGAATTCGACAAGAGGGGTTTGGAGAGGGACTGAGGAGGAGACGACGAAGCTTGACAAGCTCAACGCATCTGCGAAAAGCTTGAATGACCCCAAGCTTGAGGAGGCGATTCTCCGGTTCAGAAATGAAATATACAAGAACCCAGTGTTTGCAACAGGCATTGCGGCAGGAATGCAGCATCCCTATATGAAGGATATACAGGACTTCTTCAGGGAGAATGGTTATGTATTCATCGTTACTCAGTTCAGCGGAGAGAGGGAGAGAACTGGGCAGACAAGCTTCAACCAGGCAGAGGAAACTAGGGGAGAATTCGGACTCAGGTACCTGTTTGGAAAGATTGATGAGAGCAAGGTTAGAGGTTATGGTGATATGGGCGTGAAAGTTGATTTTTTGAAGGATGTGGAGAGCTCTACGCCATATATGGCAGGCTACTCGAGCACATTCACAAACAGTAGCATAGTGGTTGTAAGGAGTAATGTGCATGAATGCATGTTACTGGTTGATAAACTTGAGAAAAAATTGAATGGAATGGATGAGCAGGAGAAGGGGCTGGTAGACGGGTTTGACAAGCTGGGCAGAGCAGAGTTTGAGGAATATGCAAAGAACAAGAGCCCAGAAAACACGCTCGCTACGCTTGCTGGGATAGTACATATGAAAATCATCCAGGATTATATGAAAGGTGGCAGCGAGCATAAAGGGATGATGGTTCAGAAGGTCATAAATGACACCGAGGGTATGTATGAAGCTCATGAGCTTGGGGAGAAGATAGTTTCTATAAAGAGGTATGGGGAGAGGAGTTTCCAGACTGAGACCATACAGATAGGGGGCAGGAGGATCTATTTGATAAGAGGCTCACCTTTGACTAATGTGAGTGCGGAGAGCAAGTTCAACCCCTCGGAGCGCGAGATGGTCAGCGACTTGGTCTCTCTTGTCGAGAAACCCAGAATAACAATGATGGAAACAATGGAGAGGTATACGGAACTTCTCAAACAGGCTTCTCCTGAAGAAATCATAATGGTTAATACGTTCAGGAGGTATTATGAGGCGAGCAAGGAACTCGTGGATAGGGTTGTCAAGTTTGTTGAAGATAACAGGGAGAACTTTCCAAATGTCAGCAAAAATGGAATTCTAGCGATTGGGGAGCTGACTGAAAAGCAGCTTAGCGAGATAGGGAAAGCGCTGCTTGAGAAGAAGTACAGGGAGAAGGGACAGGTTTTCGATTATTCGCAGGTTTTCTGATTGGCGCGCACTTATTTTAAATATCCTTGCGAAAATAACTCATGGCTTCTTTTGGCAAGCTGAGGGCACTGGTTGGGAGGGATTTCCTCGTAATCAAGAGAAACGCACTGATGCTGCTTTTCATACTCCTGCTGCCGGTTGCATTTAGCATAATATTTGCAAGTTTTAAGGAGGTAATACCCAAGAGCACCCCCGCATCTGTCATAAAAGCAGATGCAAATGTGAGCGATGCAGATATGAGATTTGCAACATTCACCATACTCTCCCAGTTCTGCTCCCCTACAGTTGATTCCAGGGAGGATGCATTCAGGAAGCTCAGCAGGGAGGAGTCATATTTCATAGTTTCAGTTCCAGCAGGGATAAGAGAGGGCAAAGGAAATCTAACAATCTACGTTGACCATTCCCTCTCGCCTCTTGCGGAAGTTTCGGATTATGTTGTCGAGATACTGAAATACGAGCTTGGGAAAGTTGGCCTCAACCCGGAGATAACTGTGGAGAAGATGGGGAGGCGCATCATGCCAATTGAGTATTTCACCCCGGGGGTGTTTATGATTCTGCTCGCAATTGCCGGCATTCTCATTGTGCCTTTCAACTCAATGAAGGACAGCGACATGATGTCGCGTGTGCTGTCAAGCGTGAATATTTGGGAATTCATTGCGAGCAAGCTGCTCTTCTCGCTTGTCATTGCTTTGATTCAAATAGTTATACTGCTGGCAACCGAGTACTATCTTGAGATGCCTGTGATGGGCGTAAACACAGCCTCGGTGTTAACAGCGGTGCTAATATCTTTTGCATTCACGTCAACCGGCTTATTCGTTGCATTTGCTTTAAAGCTTTCGAATACTGCGAGGTACATATGCTCCTTGCTATTCGGGGTGATAACTGCGTTCTCAGGGGCCTTATACCCGCCGGGGTTCCTTCCCTCATATCTGCAACCGGTTCCAAAGATACTTCCAACGTATTATGCGCTTGTGGTGCTGAGGGGATTTGCTGTGAAAGGAACTGCGGAGAGCCTGCTGGAAGATTATATCGGGATAGTCGTCATCTGGTTCATCCTCTCCCTTGCGCTTTTCTATTATTTCGTGAGGAGGTTTAGAGATGGGTGACGCAGTTGCGGTAAAAGACGTAAGCAGGTACTTCGGGAGCAGGCCTGCCCTCATTGATGTTTCCCTCAAAATCAGAAAAGGATGCATCTTCTGCATAGCAGGTCCCAACGGAAGCGGAAAGACGACTCTGCTCAGCATAATCGCAGGAGTGCTCGCACCAAGCAAGGGAATGGTTGAGATTGATAGAAATTTGAGGCTGGGCTATGCATACCAGCATCCCAAGCTTAGCGAGGAGCTTACTGCAGGCGAAAATCTTGCATTCTTCTCCCAGCTCACCGATGCAAGGGATGCAAAGTGGGGCAAGAATCTGGTTAAGGTGCTGAAGCTTGATGAAATTTTAGATGATAATGCGGATGGTCTCTCCTCGGGAACTAGAAAGAGGCTGGAGATAGCTGTGAGCCTTCTCCACAACCCTGAGATAATCCTTCTTGATGAGCCAACAGCAGGGCTTGATGTGGAGTCAACAAGAGAGGTTCTGGGACTTGTAAAGCTTTTCAAAAAAGAGAGGAAAACAGTTGTTGTAGCAACCCACCAGCTGGAAAACTTCTGCGGAATTTGCGAGAGACTTGCCGTGCTCTCCAGAGGAAGGTTGGTACTTGAGAGGGATGTCAGAAAAGTTTGTGGGAAGAGACTGATGCAGCTTTACGAAAGTGCTTTAGCAGAAGCGAGCGAGAAACCCCACATCCTTTAGGGGTGGGAGCATGTCACGGAAAGATTAAATAACAATGCAGGCAAATACTCCTTACATGAGGGGTTTATTCATAGGCAGGTTTCAGCCGTTCCACAACGGCCATTTGAAAGGGATTGAGTGGGCGCTGAAGAGATGCGATGAGCTTATCATAGCAGTGGGAAGTACCCAGCGCTCTTTTGACAGGATGGATTTGTTCACTGCAGGGGAGAGAATTGAGATGATAAGGAGAGCTCTTAAGGCA
>JACCLG010000034.1 GCA_013425335.1 Microcaldota archaeon | reverse complement strand
CAGCATTTTCTCCTTTATCTTGGTTATCCGTATAAACCACTGGTCTGTGGTTATGAAAATAAGCTGGGATTTGCACCTCCAGCAGTGGGGGTACCTGTGCTTTATATCACCAGCGTGGATGAGCAGGCTTTTTTTCTCAAGCTCCTCAATTATCAGTTTATCTGCTTCCTTCACGTATAGGCCTGCATACTCGCCAGCATCATTTGTGTATTTCCCATTCTCCCCAACCGGGCAGAAGAGGGGTAGTTTGTACTGCTTCCCGACTTCAAAATCCTGGGGTCCGTGCCCGGGGGCGCAGTGGACCAAACCGCTGCCATCCTCCATGGTTACAAACTTATCGCTCATGACAACCCGGTGGGCATCCTTGAACTCCTTCTGCTTAGGCACCTTGCTCAGGAGCGGATGGACATATTTTAAACCGTCAAGCTTCAACCCGCTGAACTCCTCGAGTATTACGGGGCTTAATCCTATCTTGTTTGTTACTGCAATAACTGCATCCAGCCTGTCTTTCGCTACAATCCATTCCTCATTTTCAACTTTGACTCTGACATACTGGTAGTTTGGGTGGACCATCACGGCGACATTGCCGACAAGTGTCCAGGGGGTGGTTGTCCATATTACAAGGTACTGATTCTCCTTGCCCTGAACCTTGAATTTTACATATATCGAAGGGTCAACTCGCTCATCGTACTCAAGCTCATAATTGGCTATTGCAGTCTCGCATCGTGGGCAGAAAGGCAACACATAAACGCCCCTCTCAAGCAGCCCCTTTTCATGAGCTTTTTTTATCGTGCCCCACACAGACTCTATGTAGGGATTCTTGTAGGTTACATAAGCGTCATCAAAATCCAGCCAGCAGCCCAAATCTTTGAACTGCTCCGCCATGACTCCGATGTACTTTGTCGCAAACTCCTTGCATTTCTTTATGAAGTTGGCAACGCCTATTTTCTGTATGTCCTTCTTCGACTTCAGCTTGAGCTCCTGCTCCACCTTCACCTCTATCGGAAGACCGTGTGTGTCATAGCCTGCCTGGTCCCTAACATTGAAGCCTCTTGCGCGCTTGTACCTGCATATGGAATCCTTCACGCACTTGTTCCATGCTGTACCAGGATGTATCTGCCCTGTCGCATAGGGAGGCCCGTCGCAGAAATAGAATTTCTCTCCGCCTTTCCTCATCTCCTTTACCTTTTTGTATATCTTCTCCTCCTCCCAGAACTTGTGAATTTTCTTCTCCAGCTTGGGCGCATCGTACATCTCACAACCTCTCTCTCACAAAAAGCTGCACTATGGGAATCAGAAAGAATACTGCAGGTAGGAGCGGGTACGGAGTTGCGGATAGCGGAGTGCCGTACTCTAGTATGCTGTAGGACAGAATTGCTGAGAGCACTATGACTCCGGTAAAGAGAGAAAATGATTCAAGAGTAAGATGTGTTTTGAACTCTTTCTCGCCAAACTGCAGCATGACCAGTGACATCAGAGAACATGAGAACAGCATGGCGAAGTTAATCAGGTTTGCTCTCAGGTCGTATGCTGGCAGGAAAGGATTCAGGAACCACAGTATGAAAATCAGCACTACGCTGGCCCCTAAAGCCTGGATTATGAACGCTTCGTCCATGAAATCACTGACTCTCAATATTTAAATAGCAGGATATTTAATTTTATGTAGAAATAATATTCTTTGTGATTGTATGGAGTTCGACTTGCCTTGGACGGAGAAATACAGACCCAAGACTCTTGACGATGTTATTGGGCAGGCAGACATAGTCGAGAGGATGAAGGCGTATGTAAAGACGAGGAATATACCTCACATGCTCTTTGCAGGCCCTGCGGGCATTGGCAAAACCACTGTCGCACTGGCTCTTGCCCGTGACCTGTTCAAGGATAATGTGGGGGGATCCTTCCTCGAGCTCAACGCCAGCGATGAGAGAGGGATTGATGTTGTCAGAGGCAGGATTAAGGACTTTGCAAGGACACTGCCGCTGGCAGACGTGCCTTTCAAGATAATACTGCTTGATGAGGCTGATGCTCTTACACCTGACGCGCAGCATGCCCTAAGAAGAACCATGGAACTATTTTCGGGTGCGACGCGCTTCATTTTTTCTGCAAATTATAGCAGTAAAATTATTGAACCGTTGCAAAGCAGGTGCGCCGTCTTCCGCTTCAAGCCTCTCACCGAGCACGACATGAAGGAGATGGTGAAGAGGATTGCAAAGGCTGAGAAGATTGAGCTGCATGATGAGGCTGTGGAAGCTCTCATATATATTTCAGAAGGAGACATGAGAAAGCTGATAAACGCTTTGCAGGGTGCGGCTGCTTCGGGGAAGAAGATAACGAAAGAAAACATATTCAAAATCTCTTCAAGGGCAAAGCCAGAGGAGATAAGGGAGATGCTCGCGCTTGCTTTGAAAGGAAATTTCATTGAAGCACGAAACAAATTAGACAATGTGATGGTCAACTATGGGATGGGCGGGGAGGATGTGCTGCTGCAGATTTACAGGGAAGTCACTTCCCTAGACATACCGGACAAGGCAAAGGTGAATCTGGTTGACAGGATTGGAGAATACAACTTCCGCATGGTGGAAGGTGCAAATGAGAGGATACAGCTTGAGGCGTTACTTGCTCAGATAATGCTTATTGGGTGCGAGAAATAGGTGCAGACATGAATGTTTCTGTGGTTATACCAACGATGAATGAGGAGGCGACAATAGGAGAGTGCATTAAAAAAGCCAAAGAAGTTTTTAAAGAGATGAATCTCAAGGGAGAGGTTATAGTCGCAGATAACTCATCGGATAATACCCCGAGGATAGCAAAGAGA
>JACCLG010000012.1 GCA_013425335.1 Microcaldota archaeon | reverse complement strand
ATTCTTACTGCAAAATCACTGCACAAGGTAGGGTTGTGGAAGCCGGATATTACTGCCCTGCTCACAGTGTCAATAATCCTCGGAGCGAGCCTCCTGAACTCGCTGTCGATTTCCAGTACAGCGCATGGAGGATTATACGATGCAATAAGCCTGTTTGAAACCGGCGCCTCGGCATTCTGAAGCCTGTAGCCCTTGGCGAACTCCATAACGAAATGAATCGGCACATCACACCTTCTGTTCACCTTATCAGGAGTCTTGAAGCTGCCGTCTGCAACAAGAATGTTCTCAGGGTGCTCGAAAAGCTTCATCTGCTCCCTGCATTTTGACGGGACATGGGTGTAGCAGAGGACACCAAGGGCAGATGCGACATTACTCATGTTCCCTGCCTGCCCCCCCATGCGCATCTCGTCACAGCCCTGTTTCATGAGGGACTGCAGGGTCCTCTTGTCTATCTTCACCTCGCTTTCTCTGCCTTTCCTAACGCATCTCTTGAGCAGTGCTGCTATCTTGTTTGGAAATTTCTCTCCGCCTTTCAGATGCTTTACTGCGTCTATGTTAACATTATATGCAAATAGAGTATTCCTAACAATATTCCTCTCGGCATAGGCAAGAGCATTTTGATAGGAGGGCATCCAATCCATGCTATAACTTGGTTTAACGAGGCTTAAAAACATAGCCCAGGAATTTATATGCAAGCCTCGCTGCCAGGAAATCGGAAGAGACATCGCCTTCTATTGGGCATAGCTCAACCACATCAAAACCAACAACATTCCTCTTTGAAGCAAGTTCCTTCAGAATTGCAAGCACCTCATACCAGTGCATCCCTCCGGGCTGAGGGGTTCCCACTGCGGGAACCTCTGATGGGTCAAACACATCCAAATCTACGGAGACATACACATCCTTCTTCAAGCGTGAGACAATCTCAGCCGGCTTTGGCGGATTCCTTGCGTAGAATATCTTTAACTTCTTCTTCCTTGCGAATTCCGCCTCCTCCAGGCTCATGTCCCTTATGCCGACCTGCACAGTGTCGCAGAGCTCTGAAATCCTCCTCATTACTGAGGTATGCCCAAACTTAGTTCCTTCAAACTCGTCCCTCAAGTCGCCGTGGGCGTCAAGCTGCAGCACGCTCATGTCCTTGCGGCTTTTTAAAAGCGCTCTAACAGCTCCAAGGGAAATGGAATGCTCCCCCCCAAGCATAAGCGGGAATTTCTTGCTCTCAATTATCCCAGCAACAACTTTCTCAACCCTGTCAATAGTCTCTTTAGGTGAGTTCATGGACGGCTCCAATTCATCAAGGGTGTGTATACCAACCCGGGCAGGCTCATAGCCAAGCTCTTCATCATACAGCTCCATCTGCCTTGATGCAGTGATTATTGCATGAGGGCCGTTCCTTGTGCCGCTCCTGTAGCATGTTGTCGAGTCGTAGGGCACAGGGAATACAACTACCTTGGCCTTTTCAAATGCTGAAAGCTCAGGCTCGATTCCCGGAAAGTTATATGGCGGTCTAGAATGCAGCAATCTCATAACCTCATCCAAATCTTACAATATCCTCAACCTCAGCACGTTCGGCAGGGAGAAATCCCTGCTTCCCCCTCCGCATCCCTTCTTGTATTTTTTCATATCAGGCATCTTGCCGACTCCCTGCGCTATATTCACCATTATGCCCGCCCCCGTGGGTGTGCACAGCTCATGCCTTATATCCCTCTTGTAAAACTTGAATTTCTTTTTCTTCAATATTTGTATGGCTACCGGTGCCGGCTCAGTTCCCACGGCAACAGGCCCGGCTATCACCTCGGAGCTGAAAGCTCCAAGAGCCCCCAGTCCAATGGTGGCTCCAACTATGTCGACCACTGTGTCGATATTGCCCATTCCACCGAGGCGCCTCTCATCAGCTCCATGCACAAGCTTTTCTGCCTCAAGAATTGTCTCAAAAGTATCCCAGGCGAACTTCATCTGGTAGTCATCAAACTCCAGTATGTCTGCAGACGAGCGTATCAGCTCCATCATCCGGGCTGGCGAGCACTTCTCGTCCAAATCAGTCTCAAGAATCTTCGCATGCACTCCGTGTTTCAGCGCATCCTTGAACGATATTTCGTATCCCAGGGCAGTCCTTACGCCCTCCTTCATTTCATTCTCTGCACCGAGGTCTGCAAGAGCTCCGAGAACCATATCCCCAGAGCATCCCATCTCGGGTATGAACACCAACTTACCCATGCTTTTATAATTTGTAATCCAATATTAAAATATGAGTGGTAGAGAGGGTAGCAGATGAAAATTGATGCCTGCTGGAAGCTTGTGAGATTTGAGCATTCATTCATGCTGGCAGTTGCAGTTGCTGTAGGTGAAGTGATAACTCTGCATGCGGTGCCGCAGTACAACCTCCTCCTGCTGAGCATACTTCCGCCAATGCTCGTGGGAGCTGCAAGCTTTGCAATAAACGACTACTTCGATTTGAAGAGCGACAGGATAAACAGGAGGATGGACAGGCCACTGGTGAGCGGTGAGATCACTCCTCGCAACGCTCTTCTTCTTTCCCTGCTCCTTTTCGCGCTGGGAACACTGATTTCAATCTTAATAAACTTCAACTGCTTCCTGCTCACTCTTTCATTCTCAATACTGGCGTGCCTCTACAGCTTCAGGCTTAAGGATATCGCAGTCATCGGGAATATCTACATCGCGCTTACTATGGCAGTGCCATTTGTCTACGGCAGCATTGCAGTTGCAGACTACATCCCTGCTGCAGTTCTTCTGCTCAGCTCAATAGCTTTCGTGAGCGGTTTGGCAAGGGAGATAATGGGGACTGTGAGGGATATCCGCGGCGACAGGGCAGGCAGAGGCTCAAAGACGCTGCCGATGCTCATAGGTGCGAGGAATTCACTCCTCCTGTCATTTATCTTTTATATGGTAAGCATAGCGCTCAGTATCCTGCCATACCTCTACATCGACCCCTACAGGGGAAATCTATCCTATCTTGTGCCGGTGCTCATCAATGATGTCCTGCTGGCGTATATTGCGCTGCACTCGCTTGGGAAACCCTCAAAACAATTCATGAAAGCGAGCAGGAACCTGAGCCTTGCTGCAATGTTCATAGCTCTCCTGGGATTTCTGGGGGCGCTTCTGGCGCATTGAGGTGGAAATATGAGTGCGATTCTGAAGACTGATTTGAAGGGGCTGAAGCTCTTCAGCAGGGGCAAGGTGCGCGACACCTATGAAATAGGGGATAGGCTGCTGATGATTGCAACCGACAGAATATCCGCTTTTGATGTTGTCCTCCCAAACGGCATACCCCACAAGGGGGCGGTGCTCAACCAGCTTTCCGCATTCTGGTTCAACTATACAAAAGATATCATGCCCAACCACCTCATCTCAATAGATGTGAAAGACTTCCCAGAGGAAGCCCGGAAGTTCTCCAGCATACTCAAAGGAAGGACAATGCTCATCAGGAAGACGCAGCCGATACATGCAGAATTTATTGTGCGCGGCTACCTTTCCGGCTCTGCGTGGAAGGATTACCAGAAAAAAGGAGAGGTCTGCGGAATCCCCCTGCCGAAAGGGATGCTCGAATCTGGGAAGCTTCCAGAGCCAATATTCACTCCGTCAACAAAGGCAGAGGCAGGGCATGACCTGAACATAAGCCAGGCCGAGCTGGAAAAGCTCGTGGGAAGCGATGTTGCCGCAGAGCTGAAGGAAGCCAGCCTGAAAATATATGAGAAAGCCTCTGAGAAGGCTAGGAGGAACGGCATAATCATAGCAGACACGAAATTCGAGTTTGGAACTCTTAACAGGCAGTTGCTAGTTATCGATGAGATGCTCACTCCCGACTCCTCAAGGTTCTGGCCTGCAGACTCCTATTCTCCTGGAGGGCCTCAGAAAAGCTTTGACAAGCAGCCTGTGAGGGACTACTTGGAGTCCATAAACTGGGACAAGAGGCCCCCGGCGCCGGTGCTGCCTCCTGAAGTTGTTGACGGAACCAGTAAGAGATATATTGAAGCATACGAAATTATAACTGGGAAGAAGTTTGAGGTGGTTTGATGGCTGATGTGTTGATTATTGCAGGAAGCAACAGCGATAAGAAAATAGCTGACGATGCAGTTGCCGTGCTGAAGGAGTTCGGGGTCTCATGCGAGTTTCATGTGGCGTCTGCTCACAGAGCTCCCAGCAAAGTTGAGGATATAATCGTAGGTGCGGATGCAAAGGTGATTATAGCCATAGCAGGGCTTTCAGCAGCGCTGCCGGGCTTCATCGCCTCAAGAGTAACAACCCCAGTCATAGGCGTTCCTGTGAATGTGAAGCTTGACGGTCTTGACGCGTTGCTTAGCACGATGCAGATGCCCAGCGGGGTGCCTGTTGCCACAGTATCGATAGATGGAGGAAAAAACGCCGCAATTCTTGCAGTTGAAATTCTTGCAACGAGCAATCCCGAGTTGCTGAAAAAGCTGGAAAAATTCAGGAGACGCTAGAAGGAATCAAAAACCAGTTTTGCTATCTCGGATTTCTTTCCCTTAGCTTTCTTGACAGAGCCGTCGGGCTTTATCAGCATGACCTCATTCGTTTCACTCGCAAACCCCGTGCCGTGCTTGCCGACATCATTTGCAATTATCATATCAGCATTGCATGCCCTGAGCTTCTTGAGTGCAATCCTCTTCATCTCAGATTCCGTGACATGGCTCTCTGCCTTGAACAATATGAGCTTAGCTGACTTCTTGAATCTCTTAATTGCATCGCTTATTTTCGGCACAGGGCGCAACGTGAGCTTCAGAGATGCATTTGAGGAGATTTTGCCCTTCCTCTTCTTCGGGGCAAAGTCCGCAGGGGCTGCTGCGAGGACAACGATGTCGTTTCCCCTCAAGTTTGCCAGCACCTCGCGGTGCATGTCCTCTGTTGTTTCAGCATGCTTGCTGCGTATGCACCTGGGCAGCTCCACATCCACATGCCCGTAGAGAAGGAGCACGTCCGCTCCCCTGAGGTATGCCTCTCTTGCAAGCTCCACGCCCATCCTCCCGCTGCTCGGGTTGGAAATGAAGCGTATGTCGTCTATATACTCTCTGGTGGCACCGGCAGTTACAAGGACCCTTTTTCCCATTAAATCCTTCTTGTACAGCATCCTCATGGCAAGAGAGGTTATCAGGTCAATATCAGCCATCTTTGCCTTTCCCTCGCTCTTTGCCGGCTCAACGAACTCCACCCCCAGGGCTTTCAGCCTTTTTATGTTCTCTCTCACGACAGGGTTCTCTCCTATTGACAGGTGCATTGCAGGCGCAATTATAATTGGTATCCTGCTTCCGAGCGCGGTTATGAGTATTGTCGCTATGGGGGTATCGTCAATTCCGCTTGCAAGCTTCCCTATGATGCTGGCTGTTGCAGGAGCCACGATGACAAGGTCTGCCCTGCTTTTCTGCCTGCCGCAGAGCATGAGATGCTCCGCATCCCCGCTGAGCTTTGTCACCGGAACATTGCCGGTCGCCCAGTGCATGAGCTCGGGCCGTATCATTCCGGTTGCGGCATAGCTCATCACAGGCAGCACTTCAGCTCCGTGCCTCATGAGCTCCCTCGCCAGTTCAGGGGACTTGACCGCAGCGACGCTGCCGCATATGCACAGGGCAATCCTTCTGCCCTTAAGCTCACTGCCCTTGCTTCCTGTTATATCTTTTGAGGAATGCATCCGCTCACTCAGGTGATTTGAAAAGCTGGACAAGGTTGAGGAATATTGCTATAATGACGCAGAATATCAGGAGTAGCGCGAGATCATTGTCATAGTTTACGGCTGTCTGCACAACGGTGCCAGTAACATTTCCCGTAGGCACAACCGCAGGAGTCTCCAAAAGCTCCTTCATTTTCACAGTGTCGTTGTCAAGAAGATTGGCGTAATTCTCAAGTATAATTGAGGTCGTAGCAGCGCCAGGCGCCGCAAGGTGCACATACCTAGCATGGTTGTCGTAGAGCGCAGCCCACATCCCGTGCCATGATTTTGCGGACCCAAACTCCGTGCTTAAGAAGCTCGCTATGTTCGTAGTACTGTTTACGGATTGTATGGTGCCTATAAGATATTCGGAATCGAATACGGCTGCCACGAATAAGGTTTTATTGAACTCGTCCTTTGCAGCCTCAAAGCGCCATGCCGCATCGCCAAAGTCTGCGCCGCCGAATGTCTTGACCTTGGAATCCGCCTCGGCTATCTTTCCTGCTGCGAATGCCCTGAGGTTGCTCTCATTCACAGGAACCCCGCCAATCATGTCTGCAAAGGAATACATATCCTGTGAAACCCTGCACCAGCTCTCTGCAGTCAGGAGTTGCTTGTACTGCAGGAGAATCGTCTCATCATCACCACTCGAGTAGTTCTGGCTGGATATCTCATTGAGCCTCTTCCTCGACCACGCCAGCCTCTCATCCCCCCCTGCAATCCACTCGAAATTATCCGCAGTCATCTGGGGCCTGTTTGTACTGTTTATGCACTTGCCCACATCAAGCATGCGGCTCATGAACATGTCATACGTGATATTGCTGTCTTTCAGGAAGTTCAGGTTTATTGCCGTGAGGAATGCAGAGTTCGCCCCGGTGTAGGGGTAGTTCCAACTCTCTGCATTTTCAGAATCCTCAATGTCAACCTCTATCATTTTTATGAAGCTAGAGAACTCGCTCCTGTTCTGGCTGCTGACCTCATCAAGCAGCGCGCGGTTTTCTTCAATTATGTTACTGGCAAGGGCCTTGAACTCGTCAATGTGGCAGTTTGTGCAGTTGATTCCAGTTGCCGTAACGTTCACTGGAGACCTTTGCTTGACCTCCATGATATTGCTCTGGAGTGTGACATTCTTCAAGCTGAATGCCCGCCCCTCCGCATCGCTTATATTGCTCACTTCTATTATAGATATGTTCCATCTCTTGCTCAGTACGCTCAAAATCATCTTGTCAAACACATCAGAATCCGTTGGTATAAGTATGACCTTCATCCCCTCGTCAACGGCGGCCCTTGTCTTCTCCCCAACCGATCCGACTGCACCCACAGTTCCGCCGCTTTCAATGGTGCCGGTCATTGTAAGATCGTCCCTCACACTCTTGTTCTCGAATATGGACAGCATGAGCAGCGTCATCGCCGCCCCGGCGCTCGGCCCGTCAACAGATGCGGAGCCTGTCTGGTCCCTCATGCGGATAAGCGCATCGTAGGTATCCCCAACTCCTTCAACGCTTCTTGCCACTGTGAAGGCAGTTCTTGCCGAATCCTGGGTCTGGATTCCCACAAGCGGTCTTGTTGCCACATATACCTCGCCTGTGCCCGCCCTTATCTCAACCTCAAGCGTGACCAGCTCCCCACCGTGTGTCGTGAAGACTGCAGGCACCTGCATGGACGCCACACCTGCATACAAGGGCAGCGCTAGGAGCAGAACCACAATTGCGAATTTTACAAGCTTTCCCATTCCCTCACCATAAGTGCGGCCGCCGGGATTTGAACCCGGGCAATGAGCTTGGGAAGCTCAGATCCTACTTCCCGGGCTGTCAGCCGAAGCTTCAAGCCCACCAGGTTATCCGGCACGGGCATATGCCAATGCCTCTAGATTACGGCCGCGTTCATCGTATGTAGCTCAGATCGTCCCCCCTCATCGCTCCCTCTCCCCCGCCTTTCTGTTTTTCAATCTCCTTCTCCATCCTCTTCATGAAGTTCTCAGTCTCCTTCACCCTTTCATCAAACTTGTTCAAATCAACCTTTATGTTGAGTATCTTTGCAAGAACCTTCACAACGCTCTTTGCGGATTTGGCGTCAATGTAGCCGCCGTGGGTTTCGCCCATGAGGCATGCCCCGCTCATCCTCCTTATCTTGCCGAGCCCAAGCAGAAGGCCGGCAGCTCCTATTATTGAGCCGTTTGCCTCCCCGAATACAACTCCGTACTTCCTGAGCTCCTCCACAACTTCCTTGTGCGTTGCAGAGCCCAGCACCCTTGGGTCCTCAACAATCTTGCCGACTCCGTAGCCGCCCAGGGTGTATATCCTCTTGCCCTTCATCTTTTCAAAGTAGTCGAGTATCACATTGCATACTTCGTACTGCGCCTCTGGGGTTATGGCCTGTATGTCCCCAACCAGCATGAGCAAGTCGTTTCCTCCTTTCTTTGGGTTCTTCCATGCGTATATCCTGTTCTTCAGCATCCTGAGAGTGCCTTTCTTGAGCATGAGGACCTGGTGCGGAAAATGCTCCGAGTAAATTTCCGCGACTTTCTCTGCCTTGAGCTCCTTTATGAGATGCTCTGTTGCCAGCTTGCCCACGAGCCCTATGCCCGGCAGCCCCTCCAGCAGGATGGGATTCTTCAGCTTAACCCCTTTCTTTGAGATCACTATGGTGCCCTTCATCAGATCGCCTCCAAACCGAACCTCGCCCTCCTCCTATACTTCCCGTACTTGTCCTCTGGAGAGAATTTCGGGGGGTGCGCCATGCGCGTCTCCCCGCCGCATTTCGGACATTGCTCCCTCATGGTGTATACCCCGCATTTGATGCACTTTCTCAGCCTTTCCATATCTATTTTTCCTCTCTCTCAAATGTCGCGCATCCTTGCTTTTCCTCTATCCCGTCCTTTACATTCTTGAACACCGTCGCAACAGCCTTCTCGGCTTTCTTGTAATCAGGAGCAGTCACGGCAACCATGTACCTTGGTGCCCCAAGATACGTCACACGGGCCTCTTCCTCAACGCCAAGGCCTTCCACAGCTCCGTGTAGCACTCTCTTTATTATCTCAATGCCGTCAGCATCATTGCAGGTTAATGTCAATGTGCCAGTTATCCTGACCCTGGGCTTCTTTATGTTCTGCGCAGCAACTTCCTTGAATATACTCTTCCACTCCTCCGGGGCCTTTATGGAATCCAGGGAGCACTCGCTCATAACCGCCTCCTCAAAGGCAGAGTAAAGCGTGCCGAATTTCTCAACAAGCACCTCCCCCATATCCCTCCAGACCTGCTCATGCGGCTTGCCAATCCTCTTCTCCACGAGCTCAAAGAGCTTGGCAGCTCTCTTCTCCTTCCTGTAGCTCTCAATCTTCCTCCTTCTGTCGATGTCGCTCACCCTCTTCAGCGAGAGGTCTATCTGGTTCTTCTCCGGAACCATCCTGAAGACCCTGGCAACGACCTTCTGGCCCTCCTTGAGGAACTCATGGATGTTCTTTATCCACCTTGATGCAACTTCAGATATGTGGATGAATGCCTCCCTGTCTCCGTACTCGTCAAGGGTGCAGAAAGCCCCATAGGGAAGTATCTTCCTCACGGTAGCAATTACGAACTCATCCAGCTCTGGGTTATCCTTCTGGTTCATTTGCCCACTCACAAAACCTTCAGTATCTTTCCGTGCACCTTTGCCCTCGAGCCTGTCGGCTCAGCCAGCACCTTGTTGCATACGATGCACCTCACACTGCTGCTGGAGTTGCCGAATATGTTCTGCTCGTTCCCGCACTCGCATTTCACTCTCAAAAATCTGCTCATCAAAACTCACCTCAGCTCTTCAGCTCAAGCTTCTTGCTGGTCCTTTTTCCAATAATCCTCTCCTGCTTCTTCTTGCAGACTGAACATTCCAGGATTACCTTCTGCTTCTTGCCTAGCTTCTTCACAGCCTTCTCTCCTGCAACCTTGCCCACATATCCCATTATTGTTCTCTCGTGCTGCCTGTTACCCCAGGCGCTGCTCCTGGGCCTTCCCTTAGATGCCATCCTCACCTTGTTCTTCGTCTTCTTCCTGCACTTCGGGCAGTATGCGTTTATTTCATTTGGAAACTTCATTCGAGACACCCCCTATCTGCTCTGCAATTCCTCTGTTCACAAGAAGCTGCGCCTCCTTTTCCGGCAGCTCTATCATTTCTCCTTCCTTAAAAGGACCGTAAACCTTCAAGTCAGTCCCAACAAACTTAGGAAGGTTTTTTAAAATTTTAATCCTTTTAATCCTTTCCTCGCCAGCCTTGCTCTCCTTGCCTCCAATCATGCCGTTGAATCCCTCCCTGTCCTCTGAAACCGCCTTGCTTATCTTTTCGAAAAGCTCAGCCTCCTCCCCAGTGAGGGCTATTTCCTCCTGCCCTCCCCCGGATTTCATGGCACGGAGCACTATCTTCTGCATCCTCCTTTCATGGATGTCCTCCGCAACCTTCAGGATGCTCTCGTATTCCCTTGCTTCCGTGAGGCTGAAGCTGCTCTTCAAGCCCTCATTCTTCTTGCTTATGAGCTTCACCACTGAGGCGTAGAATCCTTCAGGTATGCTCTGCAGAACAGGGCTTGCCCTCTCCCTGGCCTGTATCTTCCTGAGTTCGTCATAGCTCAACTCTTCCATAGCACTGCCTCCTTCTTGCAAAGCAAAAACAAAGCTGCGTACTCCGGCAGCTCCTTCTCCTCATCCTTGAAGGGGCCGAAGGTCTGTTCACCTAGCCTAAATTCTGGTGCCTTCTTGATTTTAATCCTTACTGGTTGCTTTCCGAAAACCACCGCATCCTTCAGCGGGTCGAACCTGTCAATGCTGCTAATCTTCTTTGCAAGCATCGCGCTTTCTCCATGCAGGCTGTCCGGCAGCCTTATGAGCTTGCTCGCGTCGGCTGTGACGTTCTGGTCTATCCTGTCACCCAGCTTAACCCCAAGCTTTCCCACCACATCCCTCCAGAACAGCTCCTTCTTGTCAAGCTTGACTGCATCCCACTTGCCGCTCCTTATGGATGTGAGGAACTGCTCGCTCTTCTTGTATACCCTTCTTGCGTCTCTCTCGCTGACTCCAACTTCCTCAAGCTTTCTCTCCGAAACAAGCTTGCTGACGAGCTGTGCAATCCTCCCCTGCCATGCCGGATCTGTTGGTGCCGGCCCGAGCAGTTTGCTCTCCCTCCTCCCGGGGACAGGCACCCATTCAAATCCCATTGAGTTAAAGTCAATCCCAGTGCCTGTCAAATAATCTACTATCTCCCTCCTGGCGTAGGCTCGTAACTCCCTCACAGACTTGTCAGTTACATGTATGTGATACCCCCTGTTCCCGGAGAAGTTCAGCCCAATTTCCTTTTTTGAAAAGCCAAAGTCCGGGATGAGGAACTGCTCTATGAGCTTGATGCTTTCATCTTTAACCGCATTGAGGCATTCCTCGCAAACCCATTTTGACCCGTGCCTGTTCTTGCACGGCAGCTCCAGGTGGTCTGCATCAAGGTCAAAAACCAAATCCGCCCCAAGCCAGTTCTTCCTCTCCATGGGGCGCATGTCCGGGAATTCGTAGTATGCGACGGAATAGGAAATGAAAAGCGGCGCATCCATCACAAGCCTGCCCCCGAGCTCCTGCGGATTTGCCATGCGCATATGCCTTGCCTCTATCTTCCTCTCCCACCCTCCAACTCCCCACTCCCTTTTCTCAATCTCCCCAGGAGCCTGCACCTCTGCCTTCTCGTAGTGCTCCCTGAACTTGCTCCTTACATACATCTCCTCAGGGTTAGTCATGCTTAGCTGGAGATTTTCCAAATACACCCCTCCTGTACGCCAAAGGGCTTTTGACGCCGCAGTTCGATACGCAGAGTCCATATGAATCCATGCTGGCGCAGCTTGGCGTCTTGTAGCCCCTCTTCGCTGCATGCTCTACTTGGTACCTTGTGACAGACTCGTCAAAATCCGGTGATGTGGAGAACAGCTTGACAACCTCGTCAACCTTCATGCCTATGTTGAGCATGTATACCGCCAAAGCCCACCTTGCCGTGTGGCTGAGGTTCTCCACAGTCTTCAAATCCTCAAGGAGCTTTTTCATGCAGGGAGCAAACTCCCCATTCTCAATTGATACAGCTACCGGCTGAGGCTCCTTGGGGATGCTCCTCCTCACCTCCTCTGCAGCCTCATTTATATCTGCCGGTATTCCCTCAGTTTTTAGGGGGAGCTCAGACTCTATTTTGAGCTTCACCGCCTCTTCAAGAATCCTTACGAACTCGTCTCTTCTGAGCATCACCCTGCCTCTTGAAAGCCTCCTGTTCACAAGCTTGTAGTCAACAGACTTAGGGGCATACCTCAGGTAATCTTGGAAGCTCACGGAGTAGTAATTGTCAATCTCGCATTCCACTCCGAGCTCCCTGGCAACAGAGAGCACATTCTCATCACTGTCGCTTGCCATGTAGGAGCTGGCCCTCTTCGCCTCTGCAATTGCATACCTGTTTACGTAGTACCTGCTCTTCAGCAAGGAAACAATCATTCTGCTCACTGCATACGATGCAACTTGAAGCAGAAGCTGCGAGTCGTCAAGCTCCACGCTCATGAGCGGAATCTTCCCCTTCCCAATTGCGTCAACTACCCTTCTCTTTGCGATTCCCATGAGCTGAAACTCATCTCTTACCTTGGCAGAGCTCATCAGCTCCTTGGCTCCCCTTGTGAATGGGTACTTGCTGTAGAATGAAAGTTCCATCTGACCCCTTCCGCGAAAATGCATCCTCCAAAGAGCATTTGCACTATGGGCGGATATAATACTCCAAGAAAATATAAATTGATGCCGTGCTACATCGATTCTATCCTTGGGGCGAGGTAGTACACCAGCTTTGCCTCTCCAATACTGTACTCAACCTTTATTGGTGAATTTGTCTTAAGGTGCAGCGAGAGAAGCTCGTCATCAGGACAGGCTTTCACAATGTCCCCCATGAACTGCAGCGGGAAGGTTGCCCTTGAATCCTTCTTCACTTCAATCTGCTGCGTTGCCTCCCCCGTCTTATCCCTCTCAACCCTCAGGTCACCGGAGTCTCCATGAACCTCTACAAAGAACCCTTTGTTGCTTGCTTCAAGAACTATATGAGAGCTGAGCAGCGCAGCATCGCCCAGTATCTCCTTGAACTGCCCCGCCTTTATCTTCACAAGCGAATCAAATTCTATCTTGGGCTCTTTCTGGGCGCCCTCCTGCACGTTTATGAGCGGGAGCTTGAAGTTCCTCCTGTCCTCACCCCTGAACTCAAGCACTAGCTTGTTCTCGTCAATCATCATGGAAAGCTTGTCCTTGCCCCTGCTCCTTGAGAGTATCTTGCTCATGTTGTCAAAGTTTATGCCCACCTTTGTTGCCTCATCAACCTTGTATGTGCTGAAAGCGCTCTTTGGGATAGAGAAGCTCACCATTGCTATCTGAGAAGGGTCCATTGCCTTCAATGATATGCCGTTAGCAGAAATCTCAAAACTGCCCTCATCTATGAGATTGACTATGGAATCAATGCAACCTTTCCAATACCTGGCGTCCTCAACCTCTATTTCTAACATCTCATTCACCTCTATGATATCTTTTTACCTCCACATTTTTATTGCTTTGCTGGCTCTATGACACTGTCGCATCCCGAAGGCTCTCCCACGTAGCCCCACAGGAAAAGCTTCAGGTATCCCACGTACGGAGCTTTGAATATGACTTTGCCCTTTATATTCTCCTGGGGCACGGGCTTGTTCTGCGCAGTGTCTGCAAAGAATAGGCATTTTCCGTTTCCGGACTCCACCCCCTTGCTCGGAGCCTGCACGTCCAGCACCTCGTTGTTGTCCCCCTTTATCAGGTAGTACGGCTTTCCATCCACCGAAACTTTCACAAGCACCCGGTGTATTATTGCGCCGGAGAACACGCTTTTCTCCAACGGCTCGTAGACAACAATGTCATTGCTGAAGTTCTCGTAGAATGTCTTCCCTTTTATTGTGACCGACTTCACACAGACATCGTTTGTTATATCACCGCTGCCCCTCTTCAGCGTGCATAACCCGTAGTTGTAGCTGAAAAGGGAGCTGTTGGAGCCTGAGAAGACGGGCTTGCCGTCTATTGCAATGAGGCAGGAGTTGCTGCAGCCTACTCTGCATATGGAGAAGTTGTAAGGGGTGTAGCCTGCCTGCCCTGTGCACGGGCCGCAGGTGAAGTTGGTGTGCATGCTATCGTTTATCTGCCCCCACTCTGATGCACTGACTTCCACAAGAGGAGCGTTTATCTCACTGCCGCTCAGGACAACCATGTCCCCCCTGTCCATACGCGGGAGCATGCTGCAGGAGACAATTGAATCCAGCGGTGCCGATGTATGAAGGAGGAATCCCCCTCCGTACCACACGGCAATACCAACAGCAACTGCAATAATAATCTCCTCCAGCTCTTTCTTCCATCCGCCCTCCTGAACCCCTCTGTATGTCTCATAGACAAACAGCCCGACTATGGAGAGCCCGCAGAGCACTGCGAAGAGAATAAACTTGGTTAGAATATAACCTGCGAGAAGAGCCAGTATGAGCAGGTAGCCTGCATTCTTCCTTAGGTATTCTTCAAACTTTGCCATGGGACTCCCCTCTCACAATTCCAGAGCCTATAAGATGGGCAAGCCTCACGGGCTCAGGCATGCCTCCAAAGGCGGACAGGAACTTCCTCGCATCCTCTGAACCAATGCCTGCAAGATGCGCGTATAATCCTCCAATCTTGAGCACAGGCCCTGCAGACTCCAGCAGCTTCCATCTCCTTTCAGAGTCCTGCAGGTTCCTCAAGGCATTTTTCACCGTTCCTGCATGCGGCTTCCTTTTCGTCACCGCTATGACGGGCAGGGCAAGACTTCTGCTCAGTTTCCTTAAGTCAACAATATTGAATCCGGCAAGGGTGGTTCCGTGTATGACAATCATTCTCAGCTGCGGGCGGAATTTTGATTTTTTTACCATTCCCTCAAGCTTCTTCGTGCTATCCAGCCCATCCCTTTTGACATGTGTGCTCAGCACCCCCTCAACCACACCGCTCCTCCACACCACGCCAACAACCAGCACGCTTTCATCCTTCTCCGTGAAGGGCGAGTCGTCAATGCCAAGCACTCTCGCTCCGGCCTTCATCGTATCATTTCTTTTTCAGAAGCGCCTCGAAATCAGAGGCCTTCTTCTCAATCTTCTTAAGGGCGCTCTTTATAGCAGCCTCTGGCGCCTTGCTTTTTGTACGTACAATCAGCTTCGGGTTGCCCAGCTGCGGGTGCTCCACCACATAAGAAGCAAATTCAACATCATCATCCTCAAGCAGCGTCTGACTGAGAAGGTTTGGGAAGCTGTGCTCCTCACCCTCAAGCACCAGCTCAAGAAAGTTCTTCTCCTTCTTAACCACTCTGAGCTTCAAACCATCACCTCTCTATATTCGAATACTCCTTGGAGAGCTTCCTGCCCTCCCTGTTCCCGCAGTAATGGCACACAAGTATTCTGTCTTTGAGGTATAAAGGATTCCTGCACATGCTGCAGTATGCTTTCACAACTCCGCAGTCCTGGCTTCTCATGTCCAGGTATAACTCGCCCCTTCTTATTTCTGAAACAACAGCCTTTATTATATCGCCCACATGCACCTCGCTCCTCACGCTCTCCACATAATCTCTCTTTATGTTGGATACATGCAGCACGCTGAAGTAGTCCCCTTGCGTCTGCCTCACCCCGCTCTGCTCCACAGGAATTATTTTCACAAGCGCTATGGGCTCGAATATGTCTTCAACCCTGCCGTAAACGACCATGCCGGGCGCCACCATTTTTGGAACCGCATTGGAAGGCTTCACTGAGACAACCTTCTGCCCGTCAATTAATGCATATCCGGTGCAGAGGGCATGCAGCCTCCCCTCCTCGCTGTATACACCGTCTCCTACTGCAAATTCCTCCTCAGTCCCTAGCAGCTTCCCTGGCGTTGAGAATTCTCCCATATGTATCACTCCAAAAATGAGTAGAATAATTTCTCATAAACTCTTTAAATAGCTTGTGCTAGGCTGTTAAAAATTAAAGAAAATAAAAAATCAAAACTCTAGGTCTGACAGGTTCCAACCAACGGCTTCTCTCCAGTGAATTTGTAAATATTGCTGTATACTGAATCCACATATGTTATGACCGTCGTCACTGAGTAAGAGTTCCCAGGTGTGCAAGTTTGACTCAATGTGGTCGTATTAATCGTCATGTTGCTTGAAGAGCCTGGAGCAAGCGGTAGTCCTGCAGTTGTGGGTGCTAAGCCCGGATTCAATGGGTATACTATGTTACCACCCAACGTTATGTTTGTTATGTTCACCGCGAACAGCCTGTTATTCCTTACAACCAACAGGCTGCCATAAGGTTGTGTTCCGTTTGATACAAAATACCTAGTTACCCCTACATCAGCTGAAGCCCAGTATGCTGCAGAATCCCTCTCACTGATGCCTCTTGTCATGCCTGGGAAGCCTCCAATAACACCAATGACAATGAGGGCTATTATGACAACTACTGCCAGTATAATCAGATATTCAATGGCCGCCTGTCCTCTTCTCATCCAAACCACCCCATTATGTTATATCATTTTAAAAATTAAAAGTAAAAAATCAAAACCCTAGGTCTGGCAGGTTCCAACCAAAGGCTTCTCCCCTGTGAATGTGTAGGCATTGCCGTAGACTGAATCCTTGTAGGTTATCACAGTCGTCCACGAGTAAGACTGCCCAGCCGTGCAAGCAGGTGCAGTAATGTACTGGCTAGCCGAAGAACCTGGAGCCAGTGGTAGCGGAGATGTAGCTAAACTTCCATTTACTGCGGTACCCCCCATCGTTATACCTGTGATGTTCACAGAGAACAGCCTGTTGTTCCTCACAACAAGCAAGCTGCTACTGGGTACAGCGGACACGAAATACCTAGTTACCCCTACATCAGCTGCAGCCCAGTATGCTGCAGAATCCCTCTCACTGATTCCTCTTGTCATGCCTGGGAATCCTCCTATGACACCAATGACAATGAGGGCTATTATGACAACCACTGCCAGTATAATCAGATATTCAATTGCCGCTTGTCCTCTTCTCATCCAAACCACCTCATGTTAGCATTATTTCAATGACTACTCTAATAATTATGAGGAGTTATTTTTAAACCTATCGTCCGAGAATAGTAGGTAAATATTATAATACCTTTTTTCATATACTCCTAAGTGGTGAAATGGCTAAGAAAAGGATACTTGTGCTCTGCGTGGACAGAGACAACGACCTCTACGACAAGGTGAAGATTCCAGGTCCCGTAGTGGGAAGACAGGCCAACATAGAGGCAGCCACAAAGCTCATCCTCAAAGACCCCGAGGAGGCGGATTCTAACGCCATATTCGAGGCAGTCAACATATACGACTCAATCTCAAAGGAGGATAATGCCGAGGTTGTCACGCTCACAGGGGACAAAAGCCTTGGCTATTTTGCGGACAGGGAGATAACCAAGCAACTCGACAGCGTATTGAGAAACTTCAGAGCGGACTCCTGCATACTTGTTTCTGACGGCGCCAGTGACGAGCAGGTGATACCCATCATACAGTCAAGGGTGAAGATAGACTCTGTGAAGCTTGTGGTGATGAAGCAGGCCAAGGAGCTTGAGAAAACATACTTTGTCCTTCTTGAGAAGCTCAAGGAGCCTCACTACGCAAGAATCATCTGGGGGATACCCGCCCTTGTCATCCTCATGCTCATAATAAGCGAGTTTCTCGGCTATGGATGGAGGCTTGCCGGGATTGCCTTAGGTTTGTACTTCCTCATAATGGCTGCCGGGCTTGAGGAGAACATCATACGGGCTTTCTCCGGGTTCCACTTCTCGGTTGAGAAGATAAGCTTCATACTCTACCTCTCTGCCCTGCCGCTCATCATAATCTCACTGGTTCTGGGCTACCAGGAGTTCCTCACAAGAATTCTCGAGACGCCGGAAACTCTGAAGCTCTCTGCCTACGTGCTGCTCAAGATGCTGCTCATACTGCCATGGGCAATTGTGCTTTTGATACTCGGGAGAATTCTCGACTTGCTGCATGAGAGGAAGAAATACGCTGTTGTGAAATACGGGCTGTATGCAATCAGCGTGTTCATCCTCTGGGCAGTGTTCACCGTTGCCAGTGAGTGGGTCGTTGCAGATGTGTACTTCTCGGATTTTGTGGCAACGCTCATAGCTGGTATGGTCATAGCATTCATATCAATAAGGATAATGGAGTGGATGAAGATGAGGCTGCTCACCTCAATGAAGCTTGAGAACAAGGAGGTGCTCACCGAGCTAGGGGCCTACATAGGAAAGGTTGTTGGAGTCGACAAGAGGAAGGACTTCATCATAGTGCAGACTCCTTTTGGGCACAAGATTGATTTCGACTTTGACAGGATTTCCGATGTGGGGGAAAGAGTTCTGATTAAATAGCTACTTTATAATTCCCTTCATCTCCTTTATGAGCTCATCCTTTCTGCTGCTTTCCTTTAAAGACTCCTGCAGAACCTCAGTGATGTTGCTCACGGGAACTATTTTTATCTTCCCAACCTTGTCCTTGCCCAAATAAACATCCTCCTCGTTTGCCTTCGGGATTATGACTTTCTTCATGCCCGCCTCTATTGCAGCCTCTATCTTTGCAGTTATCCCGCCGACAGGGAGAACCTGGCCCCTAACGCTGAGCGAGCCTGTCATTGCAATGCTCTGGTCAACGGCAACTCCCTCCATTGCGGATATGACGCACACCGCTATGGATATGCTTGCGCTGTCACCCTCAACTCCCTCATAAGTCTGCAGGAACTGCACGTGCATGTCATACTGGGAAACATCCTTGCCCATGTGCTTCTTTATTATCGCGCTGACATTCTCAACCGCCTCCTTGGCAATCTTCCCCAGCTTGCCAGTCGCTATGAGTTTTCCCTCGCTCTTTGAGGAGGCCGGAGTGACTTCAGCAACTATGGGCATTATTATGCCCGATGAGCCGTCGCCCATCACCGCAAGACCGTTGACCTTCCCAACTGCATAACCTCGGTTCATGAACACTTTGTAATCCTTCCTGACGTCAATTATCTGCTGGGAGACCTGCTGCTCAAGGGTTCTGGCAACCCCCTTCCCCTTCAGCACATGCTTCAAGTCAACAAGCTTTGCATTTTCCTCTATTGCAACATCCCCTGCAGCCCTCACAAGCCCTCCCAAATCCCTGAACCTCAGGCTCAGCCTCTTCTTCCTGCCTGCCCTCTTCCTTGCCTCCTCAATGATTTCATCAACAGCATCCTTCGTGAAATGAGGTATCTTGCCGTCCTTCTCAACCTCCTGCGCAACAAACCTCACAAGCTTGTTCCTGTTCTCCTCATTGTCAGGCATGGTGTCATCCATGTATATCTCATAGCCGTAGCCCCTTATCCTAGAGCGCAGCGCAGGGTGCATCTTCTGGATGTCTATAAGGTTGCCGGCTGCAACAAGCACGAAGTCCGCAGGGACAGGCTCAGTCTTCACAATTGCTCCGCTGCTCATCTCGCTCTGCCCTGTTATCGAATATTTCTTCTCCTGCATGGCTGTAAGAAGTTCCTGCTGCGACCTGGGCACCAGCGAGGAAACCTCATCAAGGAATAAAACTCCCTTGTTGCTCCTGTGGATTGCCCCTGCCTCAACCCTCAGATGCGCGGGAGTGCCGAGTCCGCCCGAGTTGTGTGTCAAAACGAAATCAACAAAATAATTTCCGCTTTCAGTTGTAAGGTTGTATACGAATCCATCATAATCTTCCGCCGTTACCTCAACTATTTCATCAAAGGCGTAGTATCCTTCAGACAATTCTCTGAGCCTAAGCGCATCCTCATTACTTGGGTCTAGCTCAAGAAATCTTCCTACCACTTTTTTAAGTAAATTCCTAGTAAGTCTTGTATTTCCATTAACCTGTGGATTTATTGACCAGAAGTCTCTGTGGGTCTTTTTCTTTGATATCCCCAATTTTACCCTAATGCCATCCAAAACATCAAAGTTCAGTGGCATTACATCGTCATAACACTCTTTGTTGAAACTTGTAACAGATAAGTACTTATCAAGATTTCTCATATGGTTTGGGTTGATTGTATGCTTTCTGTATTCCTTTGCCCACTCAAAATGATTCCATCGCAATACGTGCTGGATTTTGCCTTTCGCAAAACCCCTGTCTTTTCGTGTTTTATACTTCGCATTAACTCCGAGCATGAAGAGCAGAGCCCTGACTTGTTGAGTAAACCTCTTGCTTGAAGACATTATCTCAAACTGCCCCTGCACATTTACATAACCGTCAAGGGAAATCAACCTTGATAGAAATTCTGTAATAATCTCCTTACTCTGCCTGAAAACTAGGCCAGGAACCAGTTTTTCTTTCCCATCCTTAATTCCGAGTTTCAAGAAATCCCTGCAGAGACTCGCAGAATTCAGATTTATCTGAGTTGCACCATCCCTCCTAATCCTTAATCTGGGTGTGAATCCAAGTTTTCGTACATCCTTTTGAACCTTCTCTATTTTGAAAGGGATTTTGAAGTTGAATTCAACATGTCTCTCCCCAAGGTAACCGTCTGCTAGCAAATCCGCTATGAAAATAAGCAATTCTCTAGATATCAACGCTCCTTTCTCGCAATCTATTTTTTCTGGTATAACTACTCTATCTCCGACTTTCATACATCCTGCAACTTGATATGTGGGTTTTCCATCTGCATCGAGAACCGCTATCGGGTGGTTTGGTGTTACTCTGATAAAACTGCCGCCCCTCGTTTTCAAATTTACAAGCTTTCCACAGTACTTTCTTCTGTAAACCCTTCTTATAGCGGCAGGTGATAACATGAATCTCGAGTCAACCCCTCCGAGGATGCTCACTCCCGAATTTTGCAGGATGATTTCCCCCTCATCTGATGATGTAAAATATGGGTCCACTATCCTCTCTATTGGCACAAGGTTTCCGTTATCCAGAACAACATTCTCTCCTCTCGGGATGCATTGAAGGGGGTCATGCTTGACATCTCCAAACAGGGCGCCTGCCTTCGCGCCAGTCCCATCAACAAATGGTGCTGTCTTCTTGCCCGAGTTATCAATAATGAGCTTTGGCTCATTATTCTCAAACCCCCCAACTCTCCTGGAAACTCCTGAGGCAAGAACCATTGCAGCGCCAAATACAAACAAACCAAGAACTGCTGCGGCTATAACCCACTTGTTGTCTCCCTGAATAAACCCTGAGAATGATAAGTATAGCAATGCCAAAACCAGCACAATCAGCATAAGAAATGATGGAGAGAAACTTCCTCCCCCGGTCATCCTCCTCATCCTGGTCTCTTCAATAATCCTTCTCCCTTCTCCTATATCCGGAGCCCCCTTCGGCAGCTTCCTGTCCTTAGGGTATGTCTTGACGACCCTCACAAGCGGAGTATTCTCGTCAAGCGAGTTGGGATAGACAAGCACATCCTCCAGTTCCTCAGCGGGCATCAGCTCTGCCATTGCCTGCGCCAGCATTGACTTTCCAGTGCCGGGCGAACCCATGAGCAGTATGTTCCTCCTCTGCTTTGCCGCCTTCTTTATTATATTCACTGCCCTGTCCTGCCCCATTACCTGGTCAACCAGTCTTTGTGGGACTTCTATCTCCCCGGTATTCCTGTAGTTCAGCTCGGACTTAGCCATTCCAACACCAATTCACTCCAAATGTATTTTCTCAGAAAAGCATTTATTACTGTTCATGCGCGCCGTGGTGCGGATGCTATACTTTTTAATATGTTGTATTTCTTAACTAAACTCGGTTGGTGAATATGCCATTCAAGAGCGATACACTATCCCAAAGGATGGAGCATGCCTGCTACCCAATACGGGAGCTCTTCCCCCTCTCTGAGGAAATAAGGAAGACAGGCGCCGAGATATACAACGCCAGCATAGGCGACCCTGTTCCATACCTTGGAACTGCCAGCTATGTGGTGAAGGCATACCGCAAAGCACTGAAGGAGGGAAAGACTTCATACTGCCGCCCACCCGGCGACTTCGGCTTCCTTGACGAGATTGCGAAAAGATACAAGAGGCTTTACAACCTAGACATTGACTCGTCAAAAATATTCGTCACCCAGGGCCTTAGTGAGGCTGTCGCATTCCTCGTGGAATCCCTCATGGACAAGGGAAGGGGAGCAGTGTTGTTCAATCCTTATTATCCTGTCTATGCACCCACCGTGGGGCTGTTTGGAGGTACGGTTGTGCTCAGCGAGCTGGATGAGGGGCATGGCTGGGCTCCTTCAAAAGAGAATTTGGAGGAGAAGATAAAGAACGCAAAAAGTGCAGGAATGGATTTGAAGTTCATGCTTGTGAACAACCCCAATAACCCAACAGGTTCAATGTTCAGCAGAAAATACCTTGAGGATGTTGTTGAGGTTGCCAAGAACAATGATTTGCTCATAATTTCCGATGAAATCTACGATGAGATAATCCTTGTCAAGGAGAAGATGACGTGCATCGGGGAGGTTGCCAAAGGAGTGCCCCACATCATAATGAACGGCCTCTCAAAGAACTGGGGAGGTACAGGCTTCAGGATTGGATGGGTCATCATGCCGGAGGATGATGAGGGCTCAAAGAAGCTCAGGGAGGGCTTCACCAATCTTCTGAGCATGAGGCTGTGCGCCAGCACGCCTGCCCAGCTTGCGGGAGTAGAGGCTCTCAGCAATGCGAAGGCGCACAGGAGATACCTGAAATACATTGTAAAAAACATAAAGGAAAGGGCGGAGTTCATGCACAAGAGGCTTAACGAAATCAACGGAGTGAGCTGCCAGAAGGCAAAGGGGGCTTTCTATCTATTCCCGAAGATTGATTTGAGCAAGACTAAATTCAAGAATGACAAGGAGTTCTGCACAGAATTATTGAGAAAGGAGCATGTGTGGGTCACAAGGGGAAGCGGCTTCGGGCTGGATTCGCACCTCAGGACAACTGTGCTGCCCCCTGTTGATATTCTTGAGAAAGTTGCGCAGGGAATTGAAAATCTTGTGAGGTGTTGAGATGCTTCCGAAAATCTCAAAGGTTGCACTGAAGGCAGGCAAAATTGACATAAAGGTGATGCGCTCCGGCACACTGCAGTTTCAGGAGTTTGTCATAAAGAGAATCCCCTCGCCTGTTGGAGCCTATCCTGTGCTGTCTGTTGACAAGTTCATAGACATGAGCGAGCTTCTCAGACTGGCCGAGGAATACCAGCTTCCTGTCTCGGCAAAGAATGGGACTGCCTTTCCGAAAGGAAAAATATCGAAGGATTTTGTAGGGCTCTAGATTATTCCACTGCTTCCTTATTCCCAAACCACTCCCGGACAACCTCCTCCGTGGCGAACTCCCTCATCCGATTCCTCAGCTTATTCGGCCTTATGCTCACAGGGGGCACCTCATTGCCGTTTATGAAGTCAACTCTCATCAAAGTCCCCTTCTCGGTCACGGAATACTTTGCAATAACTTCTCTATCATTGCTCTTCACTTTTTTCTTAACTTCAAAAAGGTTAACGCCCTGAAGACCCGTGGCAAGCCTCCTCCCTTCACCATTTTCGATGGATTCCTTAAGGCTCTTTTTCATTTCCCGCGGCTTTATTTCAATCCCTTCTACCCACTGCGGCTTGTTCATGCGGATATCCGTAATCCTCATCGCCCTATCCACGGACGTGAATGTGCACTCAGCATCGCTGGTTCCGCTCCTACTCTTCACCTCAACTCTTAATTTCAGATGACCGCCATCCTTTCTCACTTCTAGCTTCCTCACTCCGGATTCCTCCTGCGCCTCTCCAACCCACACATCGCCATCAAGCTTCATCTTTATTTTTCCAAACATAGGCTCCTTCTTAACTATCTCCATCCTAAAGCTCTGCATTCCCTCCGCAGCCTTCTCCAGCTTCTCCATCATAATATCATCAGGAATTGCGTACGTGACGTTATAGTAGGTAACTGCTGGGTGCCCCACCAATGCGCTCTTCAAAATTCCCAGCTTCGGGTTCTTTATGACTCCTTCCTTCTCAAGGGCAATCCCAAGCAGATGGGCGTTGCTACTCCCCCATCTCTCAAAGGCTAGCGTGACTCCTCCTTCAAAGAATATCCCTCCGTGATATTTTGGCGAAATCCTCGAGGCAATTACCTTGCAGGCTTCCTCATCCAGCTCCACTCCCTTCCTGAGCTTTACCTCGAGGTAGTTCTCCTTCTTGATTTCCTGCTCCATTACAGCGAAGCCCGCCTCTGCGAATTTTACCACACCCATGGATAACTTCTGCATTTCCGACTATTTAAAACCGAACGAAGCTTGTTTATTGTTTTCCTGCAAAATATAACTGATGCTTTCCCTAGACGCCGAGATGAAGGAGTTTCTTGAGAAGGGCGATGCTGCGCATTTCGGGGAGGTTGAAATTCCAAAGGAGATAATGGATGTGCTGCAAGCAAGGGGAATTGAGAAGCTCTACAAGCACCAGGCAGATGGAATAAAGAAGGTGAGGAGCGGGGAGAATGTTGTCATAACAGCTCCAACTGCCTCTGGAAAAAGCGAGATATATGTTGTTCCAATAGTTGAAGCTGCGTTGCAGAACGAGAGGAGCATCGTTGTTTACCCAACCAAAGCACTTTCAAGGGACCAGCTCGCACGCTTCCGTGAGTTTGCCTTGCTTGGAGTGAAGAGCGAAGTATACGATGGAGATACTTCCTCAAGCATGCGGGAGAAAATCCGCAAAGAGCTGCCCCATGTGCTCATAACGAACATGGACATGCTGCACTTCATCCTTTTGAATTCGCATCTCTTCAGGAAATTCCTCTCCTCGCTGAAATACGTTGTAATAGATGAAATTCACACCTACACGGGAACATTCGGGAGCCACTCCTCAAACATAATAAAGCGCCTCAGGAGAGTTCACTCAAAATATTCAAAGAAGCAGCTGCAGTTCATCTGCTGCTCTGCAACTGTCGGGAATGCATTGGAGTTCTCGGAGCAGCTCGTCGGCCTGCCCTTTTCCCTGGTGGATGCACGCTACGCTCCAAGAAGCACAGTCCAGCACATCCTGCTCAACCCAAATCAGACAGCCGAAGGCAGGGAAAGTTACACTGCACTTGCATTGAAGGCTGCAAGGCAGCTCATGGGAGGAGGGAGGAAGCTGCTCATCTTCGGCAACAGCCACTCGGTTGTTGAGAGGATAGGCATCATTGCAAGGGAAACAAATCTGCATGGTTTGAAAATCTACCGCGCTGGCTTGGATAAGGAGGAGAGGAAGAGGCTGGAGCAGGAGTTCAAGTCAGGTGCAACCGACGCGCTTGTGACAACATCTGCTCTTGAGTTGGGAATGGACATAGGTGCTGTAGACTCCGTCATTCTCGCGGGCTTTCCCGGAACCGTGACGCGCGTCAGGCAAAGGATTGGCAGGGCAGGGAGGAGGGGCAAGGAAGCAAATGCGGTTTTCATTGCGCGCGACAACCCGCTTGACCAGTACTACTTCGAAAACCCGAATGAATATCTGAAAGGTGAGCCTGAGAGCTGCTATGTGAACCCGCAGAACGAATTCATCCTGAAGCCTCATCTGCTTTCCATGATGCGCGATTACCCTGCCGACATAAAGGAAATTCTCGCTTTTCCAATGGGCGAGCAGCTCTTCTCGCAGCTAAGGGAGGAAGAATTGTGCAAGGAGTTCGCAGGGGGCTGGATTCCCACGAAGAAGGCCCTGCGGCAAATGAGGAGGATGAGCATACGCAGTGCAGGCGAATCCATCCGCATATACGACTCTGGGGAAGAGAAATTCATCGGGGAGAGGGAGGAGGCAATGGCATACAGCGAGCTCTTTCCCGGGGCCATTTACCTGCACGGAGGGGAGAAATACCTCTCTGAGAGGCTTGACTTGGAAAGGAGAGCTGCCTTTGTCCGTAAGCTTGGCCATAAAACTTCGGAATATACAGTCGCATTGCGCAACCGGGAGGCAGAAGTGATTGAGCTGCTCGGCGAACGCTCCTCTTTGGGTGGGAAGCTCTCATACGGAAAAGTGCACATCTCGGATGAGGTATACGGGTACATGCTGAAAGATTACCTGCAGGAGACAATAAACAGCAGGAATCTGCTTGACGAGCCGCTGCAGTACGAGTTTGACAGCACCGCGGTTTGGTTTGACTTTCCTGAGGAGGTTGTTTTCAGCACAGACGATTTTCCTTCAGGTTTGCATGCGGTTGAGCATGTCTCTATAGCAATGATGCCTGCTCTCACAGGGGCCGACCCTTCTGAGATTGGGGGAGTGAGCTACCCTGCGGGAAGGATGTATATATACGACTCAACTCCTAATGGCGTAGGCTTGTCGAAGATTATCTTTGAGAAGTTTGAGAGAGTTGAAGAGATGGCTCATGACAGGCTGGTGAAATGCCGTTGCCAGAGAGGATGCCCCAGCTGCATACTGGACCCGCAGTGCGGGAACAACAACAGGCACCTGAACAAGCAGGCGGCAATTGACATTCTGGAGAAGTTGAAGGAATCTTGATATACTTCCAGAAACTAACTACTAACTGGGTGAGGTTATGACGAGAAATCCTTTTGACATAGAAATAAAACCAATCCGAATTCCCGGTCTGAGTGAAGAAGAAACCAAAGGAAAACGTGTAAAGTTTTCACGTACATACGAAAAAACTTTATATGATAAATATAAAGGAAGATGTGCTATCTGCAGAAGGGAAACTGAATTTTATGATGGCGACATCGACCATATAAAACCATTGGCAAAAGGCGGGACCAACTCTCCTTCTAATCTTCAATGGTTATGTCATAGGTGCAATAAGTTGAAAGGTAGTAAAAAGACAAATGCTCAGGTAAAAAAAGAAATTTTAGGATTAAAAAGTAAGTCAAAAAGGAAGGGTAAGAAAAAGACTAAGGGAGGACGCAGGAGAAAAACAGGGATGAGAATAATTACTGACTGGAAGAGCTTGTAGGCGGGGTCTTTTCAATTTTGGAATCTAGTAGTGAAGTGGTAGAAAATGCCTAAAAAACCTAAACCTGAAAGCGAGGTCTCAATTTGGGAGCAATTTACTTGGAGAAAATTTTTATCTATGTATTGGAAAGAAGTCGGTGCAGTCGTCTGGGCTTTTCTAACAATACCTTACTATGCCTTTGGCTTCATTACTGGACATATCACTCCACTTGGAGTTGGTATCCTCATAGGGGCTTTATTGGTGAACTGGATTTGCCTTTACATTATTGGATACTTCTATAAAAGATACAAGCACTACAAGGAATCGGAGAAGCAGGAGAAGGAAAAGAAGCCAAAGCAATCTTAATATAGCTCATAAGCATATCCTAATTGGTGGTGAGCGGTGCGTAAGAAACATCCTTTGAGAAGAAGTTATACCCATTTGCAACCAAAGAAAAAGTATACGGCATGGGTTAATGAATGCTCCTATCACGATTGTCATGAAACTGAAAATCTTTCTAAATGTGTATACTGTAGGAAATATTACTGCAATAAACACCTGCAAGCCAAACCGACAAGTGCTCCTCCGTGGATAGACAAAGAACCACTTTGGAGAATAGAAAACGCTCATCCTTGTCCTGAGTTTATCCCTAAAACTGCAGAACCGATAATCATCCCTCCGCTAAAACCCCGTCCACATCCGACTCAACCACCTCTGCCAACTCCACCTGAACCAAGCTTTCTTGATAAAACTAGAAGATGGTTCTCGTATCGCTGGTTCTATTTCAAAAATTACCAACTTAAAAAACTCCTTTTCATTTTGGCTTTTGTCGGAGTTTGTTATTACCTCTATCTTAACCCCCAGTATATACAGAGAGGAACAGAGATTTTGCAAAATCTTACTAGAAATATCACAATATCCACAGGTGTTTCAAAGCCCGAAATCAACACCTCAGAAATAGAACTAGAAATTCATAATCTAGTAAATACCGAGCGACAAAAAAATGGACTTGCGCCTTTGCAGCTTGATGCTAAACTATCAGATATAGCAAGGGCGCATAGCGTAGATATGGCGATAAACCATTATTTTAGTCACTATAACCTAGAATCTCAAGATCCGACCTCTAGAGGAATTCCTGCAGGTTATACATGTTATAAGAACTATGGAAGTTATTACACAAATGGATTGGGTGAAAATATATTCCAAAATAATCTTTACAGTTCAGTAACTTACACTAACGGGGTAGTCTCCTCTTACGATTGGAATACGCAAGATGAGATAGCAAGTTCCACCGTTAGCGGTTGGATGTCAAGTCCAGGGCATAGAGGGAATATACTGAATGTTACTTATGACCGAGAGGGTATTGGCGTAGCGATATCTTCAGATGATAAAGTCTATGTAACTCAGGACTTCTGCTGACTATTCAGTATAAAAAGCAGTAAATAAAACCGGTAAATCAGTCCGCCTAAATCTGTATTTCCATACAACAAATCCGCCAGTTTTCCCGCCTAAAAAGCCCGGCAGAAGCCGGTCTAAACCGGGCTTGTATGGCATTCTGAAAACAGGAACGCCCTTTTCTGCATGAAAAATGCGGTTTACGTCGGAAGCCGCCTGTTGACCGTTTCCCTTCGGAGCCTGTTTCAAGCGGAAACAGACTTTTCCGTGTCTCTGACGTGAGCCGGCTAAGACCGGACGACCGGTTCCGGCGGTTCCACAGGCGTAATTCATACCCAAGTGAAAACGGTCGGTTAAATGGATTTCATGAAGGCATGTCAAGACTGCTTTGGAATGACGAGGAGCTGTTCCTGTTCATTTATTCTGAAACCGATTTCCATGCCTTTCGCCAAACCCTTTCCCGCAGCTATCTCTCCCGGTATATCCAGATAAAACCTCGGAAATTCGGTCCTACTTTCAATGACAGAACTGAAGTATAACGGCTTGTCATGCGGCTTTACAATGATTTCCTCTCCGTGCCTAACCATCTCAACCTGCTGTCCTTCTATGAGTTGCACCCTCTCCACCACTTCTGCTTTTGCTGCTACCCAATACACCCGGCCTTTATGCAAGGTCGTAGTGTTAGAGGGATTGTCCGCTCCTTTCATCAGGATTAGATTATCTTTCTCTCCACCCCAATGCATTTTCATCCCCTCGGATAGCCCCATCTCATCCACAAGCCTTGTTTTTACTGATATAACCATGCTCTCCGCATTGCGCCATATCCTTGCCGTATATCTGTGTCCTTCCACAGGCTCAACAGCGAAGTATTTTTCATAAGGAGTCCACTCGACCTGCATGCCGCCTCTTAGGTTCATGGCTCTTGCTACCTCTGTAGGGATTGTCGTGCGATATATATTCCCTACCGCTTGAAGTTTTGCGGTCATTTCAAAAGAGCGCGCAACCGCCTTTGTTTTCTGCCCCTCATTCCCCATTGCATGCGGTTTGAAGAGTTGCTGCGGAGTAGCTGAAGGTCCTTCCGTGGTTATGCCAACATCACTGAGAAAGATTCTGAGTCTGCTTCCGTAGTCCTTTGCCAACTGCTCATGCTCAGGAGCGTAAGAACCCTCCACAGGATTGCAGCATTTGTCAAACTTTGCGGTTAGCTGCTTCCTCCTGTCGCTTATTTTAGCTTCCTGAAGGGCATTATCAGAGTTTGTTACAACTCTCATCGAGAATGCAAGTTCATCAAACCTTGGATTTTTCTTGCCATCAATGCCGGTAGTACTCTCCCAGAACGTCGTAATCTGCCCTGGCTTTTCAAGGGGTTGCCGGCACACCAAGAAGTACGGGTTGAATAAATGCGGTTCTTTGTCAATTACTTTATTCATGCCTAAATTTTGTTTCTATAGCTTAAAAATTGTTTCTATAACCCGTAATGTTCACCTAATTTTGGGTTAAAAAGTCTCAAAAGTTCCCATTACCTTTTCATTTATCCCAATTTTTCCAGCAGCTCACCGTACTTCGTCATCCTTGCCCTGTTTTCCTGCAAGAAATCCATCTGCATATAGTACGGCTCCACGAAATTCTCATCGCTCAGCGCCTTCACTATTTTCCTGAGCCACCTGGGATCGTTTACATCCGAGTGGAACACTGCGAAATTCTCATCTCTAATCGTTGTGTCCCACCAGCCCTGCCTTCGCACGAGCATTATACCTGTCCACTCAATGCTCTGCCTTGGCCCTGCATCCGTATAGATATCATAGGGTGAAGGCATCAGCGTCTCAAGGTGTATGTGGGTGCCGAAGACCGCCCCACCTGCTTCCTTCACCCTCTCATCATAATATTTTGTATGTGCAGATCTGCCAGTGTTTGCCACCATCTCCCATTGTGCGCTCAGAATCTCGTCAAGCGTAATGCCCTTCCTCACAAATATCTCGTGGAAACGGTCCTCAAATGTTTCAAGCAGTTCGATGTCACGTTTTTCGTGTTTGTTTATAACTCCAAGAAGCAGTGAGCCAATGGTGCTGCGGTCCTTCACCTCCTCCTCTCTCTTGTACTCCTCCAGAGGTGTTCTCGGCACTCTCGCCCCCGGAATTTCCAAATCGCCGTCTCTTTTGACAGCCAGAATCCTGTCCTGTGAAGGCAAAACAAACGTTTTAACGAGTGTAACCTTACCAAGAATCTCGCCAACCCCGCTTATGTTCAGTTCGTAGACGTTCTTCCTGTCTACCTTTGTGCTCATCCTTGCCAGCTCTTCCAGCTGCTTGACTGCACTTTCAGTCAGAGCTGATGCATAGCCATGCCTTGTAAAAATAAGCGCTTCGGAAGTGAGCTCAAATGGTTTCAGCGAGTTGGCAAGCTCTCTCAGGAGAGGCTTCTGCCGAACTTCCTCTATATGGTTCCTGATAGGCTTTTCTTCCCGAGGCACTTCAGCATGCCTTTCCATAACCATATTATGCATTTTTCGCCATTTAAACCTGTCTTTCGGTATGCTGTTACCTGTTTTCAAAGGCGTGATTTATACCCGACTGAAACTGGCGCATAAACTGCGAATTCTACTTCTTCTTTCTGCTTTCGCTCCTTACCCCAATCCCTATGCCGTTCGGGTCCTTTACATACCCCATGGTCATGTCGCCGTGCTCCCAGAGCTCTGTTGCGGCAGGAGCGCCCTTTGCCACCAGTTTATTGTAGAGCTTCTTGGCGTCATCAACTTCGAACATGAGGTGGTCCAGCTCAGAGCCGTTCTCCTTGTAAGGAGTATACCACATGCAGCCTTTTGAGAAGTGCATCAGGTTGATGCGCTGCCCCGTATCCTTGCTGAGAAGCATCACAATCTTCTCTCCGGGAACCCAGCTCTTCCTGCCAATAATCTTCATTCCGAGATATTTCGTGTAGAACTCCACGGATTTCTTCAAATCCTTAACTCTGATACTTGTGTAACTCAATCCCATGCCATCACCGTTACCGATTTGGGGGCAAATCATTTTATCCTTTCACAGCCTAGGGCTTTGCACATAAATTCACCTTCACTGGAAAGCTACCCCTCCCAGAGGTTTATAAGGAGAGAAATCAACGTAAATAACGTCTATGCGAGCCTACAAATTCAGAATCTACCCTTCCAAGAAGCAGGAAGAGAAAATGCAAAGGCACCTGTGGGTATCCAAGGAACTCTGGAATGAAATGCTTGCCTTTACCAAAGAGATTTACAACAACTACCAGAGATTCCCAACAAAGAGAACATTAAGGGAAATGGTCAAACAGTCAGGTCTTTTCTCTCAGGTTAATCAGGAGCTTGTAGACCGGTTGATTGATGCCCTCCATAGGAAGATAGAGATGAAGAAAAGAGGGGAAAAAGGCGGCTTCCCACGTTTCAAATCAATTGACAGGATGAAGAGCCTGAATTACCCTCAATATGAATGTGGGTTTTGGTTGGATAAGAAACTCAGAGTCACTCCTTTTGGGGAAATTGCAATAAAGAAGCACAGGGAGATGAAAGGTAGAATAAAGACACTGACTCTGAAAAAGGAAGCATCAGGGAAGTGGTTTGCTGTTTTCTGCGTTGATACGCCCAAGGAAATCCCAAAAGAGAATAGAGGAGTAACGGTTGGAATTGACTTGGGGCTGAAGACATTTGCAACCTTGTCAAATGGAAAAACAATAAAGAATCCAAGGCATCTAAAGCAATATGCGAACAGGCTTGGTTTTATCCAGAGAAAGTTCTCAAGGAAAAATAAAGGAAGCAGTAACAGGAAGAGAGCAAAAATAATAATTGCAAAACTGCATGAAAAAATAGCAGACACAAGGAAAGACTTCCTACACAAGATTTCAATTGAATTAGTGAATGAATATTCCCTCATCGCATTAGAAAAGCTTGCCTCACAAGATATGGCAGAGGAGAATTACGGCAAACAGATAAATGATGCGGGATGGAATATGTTTGCAAACATGCTTGCATACAAGGCGGAAGGAGCTGGATGCAGGGTTGTGTTTGTAAACCCGAAGTATACGACTCAGGAGTGCAGCAGCTGCCACCAGATAGTCCAGAAAGACCTAATAGAAAGGATGCACAACTGCCCTTTCTGCGGATTGATAGTCAACAGGGACATCAATGCTGCGCGTAACATACTCACAAGAGCTACCGTCGGGCAGACGGGAAGTAACACCTGCAATTCCTTGCAAAAGGAGAGAGATGTTGCATTGGCAACGTCAATGAAGCAGGAAGCCCGCACTTATTTATAAGTGGGAGCATGCCACGTATTTATATACTTTCGGACAATACCAAAACATATGGCGAGCCAGTATAGGATGAAGAGAAACCTCACACTATTTGATGCGGTTTCAGTTGGCTTAGGAGTTATCATAGGGGCTGGAATTTTTGTCGTAGTCGGCACTGCAGCCGGCGTGGCAGGCCCGGGAGTTATATTTTCAATAATCATTGCCGGAATAGTCTCCTTGTTCACAGCTTTGAGCTTTGCCGAGCTCTGCTCAGCCATTCCTGAAGAAGGAGGAGCCTACGAATATGTGTTCAAGATTGTTTCTCCTTTCCTTGGCTTCATGACAGGCTGGATGCTCATACTCGGAAGCATCGTTGCAGGCGCTGCAGTGAGCCTGAGCCTGGCCGACTATTTGGCTTTTCTTTTCAGGTCCTTCCCTGCAAATCTGCTTGCAGTTGGCGCATGCCTGCTGTTCACACTAATCAACCTCGTGGGCGCGAGGCAGTCAAAAATAGTAAACGACGTGCTTGTCATCCTCAAGGTTCTGCTGCTTCTGCTTTTTGTCCTGCTCGGGATACCATACATACAGCTTTCAAACTTCCAGCCTCTGCTGCCGAACGGCCTGTCCGGTCTAATTGAAGGGGCGGCAATAATGATGTTCGCATACTTGGGGTACTGCGATGTCACCACAATATCCGAAGAGGTGGAATGCCCGCAGAAAACGCTTCCAATCTCAACCCTCCTCTCGCTGGGAATATCTGCATTCCTTTATCTGCTCGTCAGCTTTACCGCAGTTGGAGTCATCAACTACAGGGTGCTTTCAATGTCCGGCTCCCCGCTTGCTGATGTGATGAAAGTGACAGGCAATGATATGGCTGTCTGGGTTGTATCCCTCGGAGCAATTTTTGCAACAGCCACCGTCCTGCATATGCTCATACTCTCCGTCTCAAGGATAATCTACTCCATGTCCAGGAACCACCAGATTCCAAGGTTCATAAACCACATCCACCCGCAATTCCACACTCCCTACGTTTCAATACTGCTCACAGGCATACCCATGGCAATATTCGCCCTTTTTGTCAATTTGAAATACGTCGTCTCCCTTGCAACCTTCTTGATTATCCTAAGCCATCTGCTTGTGAACTATGCCGCAATTGCAATAAACCGCAGGACAAAGCCGTCATTCAGGATACCCTTCTACCCCATCCCCCCAATACTCGGCATCATAACATTTGCAGCCCTTTCAGTCTACCTGCTCATTGATGTGTGGCCGGTAGTGATTGTCGCCCTGCTTATGGGCATAGTTCTCTACTACATTGATAAGGCGCTGCTGGAGAAAACAAGGCGCGAGAGAAAACGCCGCTAGTCACAGCTTCGGCAGTCTTTTTGCGAGGTCATCGAGCTCTTCAACAAGCTTATTTTCAGCTAGCATTTCAACCTCAAGCGGAATTGCAACTCCATTTACGTTCAAGGCATCATCCTTCCCTTCCTGCACTTTATGCAGGTGCCGCTTGCAGGATCGTAGCATGCCGGCCCGATAAAAGCTCCGCACAGCTTACAGGTGAAGACTGCCAGCTCCCTGCCGCATACAACACAGATGCCTTTCCTCATGTTAATTAATTTATACCGCACTCCTTAAAATAAATTGTGAAAAAAGAGGAGAAAATAACAAAAGTAATCCAGCTTCTCAAGAAGAAATACGGCGAGCACAATTACAGGGACAGGGGAAACCCGATTGATGCGCTGGTTGAGACAATACTGTCGCAGAATACAACTGACAAGAACTCATCACGCGCATTCGCCAACCTCAAGAAAATATATCCCAGCTGGGAATCGGTTTTGAAAGCAGATGCAAGGAGCATCAAAAAAACCATACGTTCCGGAGGGCTTCCAGGAATAAAGGCGAGGAGGATAAAGCACGTGCTTGGCGAGATAAAAAGAAGAAGGGGAAGGCTCACTCTTGATTTTTTGAGGGAGACGCCTGTGAGGGATGCAACGGCATTCCTCCGCTCAATAAAGGGGATAGGGCCCAAGACTGCCGCCGTGCTGCTCATCTTCAGGTTCAACAAGCTAGTAATGCCTCTTGACACGCACAACTTAAGGGTTGCAAAGAGGCTTGGAATCGTCCCGCAGAAGATGAGCTCTGAGAAGGCGCATGAGCTGATGAACCAACTTGTTCCTGGCAAGGAGAAGAAGAGCCTCCACATAAACTTCATAATCCACGGCAGGACAATATGCACGGCACGGAATCCGAAGCATGAAATTTGCGTTTTGAAGAATCTATGCGATTACTACAGGATTTATTACCCGCCCAAGCGCTAATCACTGGAAAGCTACCCCTCCCTAAGCTTTATAAAGGAAGCAAAACCCTCTCTACTCGGCGACCAATATGCCTATAGAGGAAGAAATCGTGCACTGGTGGAAGGGTGAGAAAGGGGAGAACCACAGGAATGCTCTCAGGTTGGAGAGCGAGGTGCCTCAGCTTGTGAACGGGTTTCCAAGAGATGGTATCATCACAGTAAGAATAATAAACTCGGCAAGCGCGCAGGCGATAAAGCTCTCTCCGGATGAGGCGTTGAGAGTCAGCACGCAGCTCCTCACAATTGCAAAAGAGCTGCTCAACGATAAGAGGGCCCTGTGGCAGAAGTTTGAGGAGTAGTTTCGTCTCTCTCGCTTTCAAGTTTCTCCAAGAACTCAAGCATAAATTCATGCCTCTCCTCAGCCATCTTCCTGCCACCCTTAGTATTCATCGTATCCTTCAGCTTCAGCAATTTTTCATTGAAGTGCTTAATGGCTTCCTTCAGAACCTTCCTGTGCTCCCCGCTCCATAAGAAGCATCGGGCAATGCCCACCGCGCCAATTGCATCCAGCCTGTCAGCATCCTGCAGTATTTTTGCCTCCAGGCTTCTTGCTTTTTCTCCTTTGGTGAACCTGTGCTCCCTTATGCACTCGATAACTTTCTCCTTCTTCTCCTCAGGGAAATCAGTCATTTCAAGCAGGCTCTTTGCAACCTCGATGCTCTTGCCCTCATGCTCCTTCTCATCAATAGAATAACCTACATCATGCAGGAGAGCGGCAGCCTTCACAACATCCTCATCTGCATGCTCCTCCCTTGCAAGGCGTATTGAGATTGAGCAGACCCTCTTGGCGTGCTCAAAGTCATGCGTGGGGTTCTTCATAAGCTCGCTAGCAATCTTCTCAAACGTCTCCTGCCATCCCATGTTTTACCTCAAACATTATAAAGTCTCGATAATTTATAATATTGGTGGTATCTGTGAAGAATTTCCCAAAAATCTGGATGAACGGAAAGTTCGTGAAGTTTGAGGATGCGAAAATCCATGTGCTGACGCATTCACTTCATTACGGCAATGCTATTTTTGAGGGGCTTAGGTGCTATGAAACTGGGAAGGGTCCTGCAGTTTTCAGGCTGAGGGAGCACCTCAACAGGCTTTTCAACAGCGCAAAGACATACTGCATGAGAATCCCATACTCAAAGGAGGAGCTGAGGCAGGCAACCCTGAGCCTGCTGAGAGCCAACAAGGTTAAGGAGTGCTACATAAGGCCGATTATCTTTTATGGCGCAGAACACATCGGGCTTGAGCCCGAAGGCCTGAGTGTGAATGTTGCGTTGATTGCGGTTCCTTGGGGGCACTACTTCGGGGAGAAGTGTGAGAAGGGCGTCAGGGCAAAGATATCCTCCTGGTGCAGGATAAACCCACTCATTGTGCCGCCACAGGCCAAGTCTGCCGGCAACTATGTTAACTCCCTTCTCGCAAAGATGGAAGCCACAAAGGCGGGATATGACGAGGCGATACTGCAGAACATAAGCGGCTACATAGCCGAAGGGCCCGGAGAGAATATCTTCATAGTGAGGCAGGGCAAGCTCATCACCCCTCCTGTGCATGCAGGCATCCTCATAGGGGTTACAAGGGATTCCATAATGAGAATTGCCAAGGATATGGAAATTGAGACAATAATAAGGGACATACCTAGGGAAGAGCTCTACATTGCTGATGAGGCTTTCTTCACAGGCACAGCTGCCGAAGTCACTCCAATAGTTGAAGTTGATGACAGGGTTATAGGAAATGGAAAGAGAGGTCAAATAACTGAGAAGCTGCAGTCTGCTTTCTTTGGCATACTGAGAGGAAAGGATGAGAGGTATTACGACTGGCTGGAGTTTGTTTACTAGAGAAGCTTTAAATCCTTCGTGAATTTATCAACTTCCTCATCCTTCCAGGGGCCTACAACTAGGCAGGTGACAGTTCCCGGCGGAATCTGGGTGAAGCCCGCATCCTTTATTATCACGCAGGGACTCTCCTTCTTTACTTTCTCATAGAGCTCGAACAGCTCCCTCTCACCCTCAACTTTCACAACTATCTTCTTCTCCCCCTCTCTCTCCCACTCATCAACGAATTCCGGCTCTTTCTCTTTAACCAGCTTATAGCCGGCAAGAGAGGCATGGGAGACGTGGGCTGCCAGCTTTCCCTTCCCGAGCTTCAAATCGCTCCTTACAACTATGACCTGTTTCATTTCAACCAAACCTTATAAATGCAGTAATGAATTAATTAAATCTATGCACGACCGGCTTGCAGAACTGATAGACAACATAAAAGCCCTTGAGGAGAAAAGGGAGGAGCTTGCCAAGAAGCTCAGGGAAGAGGGAAAGGAGTTCTACCCCGAAGCTCTGGAAAAGAATCTTGTTCACAAGGTGGAGCCTGTTGAGCTGAACTGCAAGGTGGCTGCCGTTGACGGAGGACTTTCCGCCCAGGAATTTCACGGGTTTGACTTGGTGCTTACAAGAGCGCTTGCAGTGATATTCGAATACAAGAACTCAAAGAGGGTGTCGCACAGCTACCACCCGTCCCGCATACCAGAGGCTGAGACAGACGCTTTAACCTCCCTGGACTCGCATGAATTCACATGGCACAAGTCCCTCACCAGGCTAAAGAGGGAGATAGCAGTTGCATCAGAGACTGTTGAGAAATACTCCCCAACTTGCATGCTGCTTGACGGCTCAATAGTGCCGCAGATTTCAGACAAGCCCTCTGAAGATTCACCTGTGAGACCGCTCTACAACCAGCTGCTTGAAGGATACAACAAGCTTTACTCGCTCTGCGAGGAGAAGGAGTGCCAACTCATTGGGGTGATAAAGGACAGCAGAGGTAAGAGATTTATAGAGATTCTTGAGAAAACTCTGCCAGATGATGATAAAAAGGTTCTTGCGACATCACATGACACTTCCTTCCTGCACTTCCTTCTTAAGGAGGGGGAGAGGACATTCGAATTCCACTACTCCAGCGCGGAGAGGGAGCACCAGGTTCTCAAGGATCTGGGAGCATGGAGCGCCAAGATGAATGCGTTGTATATTAAGCCTGTGAAGGATGACCGGCCTCTCAGGATTGAGTTTCTCAAGACGAAGAAGAATGCCGGTGAGGTAGCATCCTTAATATACTCCCTCAGCACAATTAACCAAAAATATGCATACCCCGCCATACTGATTGAGGCGGATATGCGCGCCGCCATGGACAGGACCGAGATAGAAAGGACATGCAGGAACCTCCTGCTGAAGGCAGGCAGAAGGGTTTCATTCCTCCCGCTGAGGAGGGACAGCAGGCCGTTCAGATGATTGCATGAAATGCTCGAACCACCCGGACAAGGATGCCGCAGCAATGTGCGAGAGGTGCAACCTTCTTTATTGCGGCAACTGCGCGCTCTCATCAAACGGCAAGTGCCCCAAGTGCGGGAATCCTCTGCGCTCACCCCAAAGCGTGCCGTCGTATGAGATTTCCCAACAGGAGCTTTACAAGGGCAAGGGGCAACCGCGTATTCTGGAGGCTGTGAGCTCGCTTTACGTGGAGCCTGAAAGAGCAATAAGAAGGCTTAAAGAATATCCCTCCCTTCTCACAGGAGTTGTCAATCTCGCCGTGCTTTACTTCTTCATGCTCGCCCTCTGGATTATATTTCTGGTCGTTATTGCTCTGGTGCCCACCACCTTCGGCATAAATGCGCAGCCCAACCTGTTTGATGTAAAAAATATATTTGCATTTCTTATAGTGAATATATTCTACTTTGGAGTTTCCATCCTTGGGTGGTTGCTTGCATCTTTGATACACTTCCTGCCTGCGAAGCTGCTTGGAGGCAAGGGAGAGTATGTGCAGCAGGCCTGCATCCTCTCATACATAATGCTTGCAATGTTCCCGCTCTGGATATTCGCCATGGTGCTTGGTGCAGTGCCTGTCTTCGGGCTCTTCATAGCGCTAGTGGCAAACCTCTTAATCCTCTCCTACACGCTCTTCCTCATCTTCCTAGGCATCCGCGAGGTCAATGAGTTCAATACCGTAAAAGCGATAATCTCCTTTGTCATATCGCTTGCCATAACCGCATTTTTGGCTTTCCTTCTTGCAGTGCTTCTGGTGCTCATTTTCGCCATGCCAATTATCGGAAATCTACCCTATCCAAGCTTTTAAATAGAGTAATGAGTAAAGTGATTCGATGGAACTTGGGACAGTTATCTCAACTATGGAAGGTCCCTCAACAACCGAATTCTCATTCGTTGTGAGCAACAACAAGGTGAGGAAAGGGCACTATGTCCAATCGGAGACAGAAGAGGGGCTGCTCATAGGCTTCATAACGGATATAACCAGGGCGAACAGATATTTTGAGAGGGCCGAGAGTGTTGCCGAGTATGAGAGGGGAGGGGAGTCCCTCTCCAAAAGTTTTCCCACAACAGATTGGGAGTACATCATAGCAAATGTCAGGGCCCTTGGCGTTTACAAGGATGGAATACTGATGAGGAGCACCTTCCCGACAGCGCCCGGCTCAAAAGTTAGTTTGGCCGATGAAAGCCTGCTCAACGGCATACTGGGGTTTGATGATAAGGGGCTGAAGCTTGGGGAGCTTGAGCATCACAAACTGGATGTGAAAGTCAATCTGAACAGGCTCCTGCAGAAGCACTTCGCCATACTAGCAATGAGCGGTGCAGGGAAATCCTATCTCGCGAGCATCATCATTGAGGAGCTGCTTGAGAGAAAGCCGGAGCAGGGGCGGGTTGCCGTCATCATGCTTGATGTCCATGGTGAGTATACTGGCTTCAAGAGCTCACCGGAATATGGGGCGAATACAACAATTTTTGAGGGAAGGAAGATACGCATAGGGCTCAACAAGGTATCGCCTCAAATACTTGGTGAATTCCTTCCGCAGCTCAGCTCTGCCCAGAAGAGGGATATAGACAATGTGCTTATTGGGCTGAGGCAGGAGAAAAAGAGCAAGGGAGAGCTTTTTGATTTGGAGGACCTGATGGAGAGGGTTGAGAAGAGCAACATGAAGGAGAACAGCAAGGCGCCTCTGCTGGCCACGCTTTCCTCTTTGAGATCGATGAGGATATTCTCAAAGAACGACAACCCCAGTGTCTATGAATTGGCCCAGCCTGGCAGGCTTTCTGTGATTGATTTGAGCAACATAGATAACTTGAGAAAGAAGCAGCTCATAGTTGCATACTTCGCAAGGAAGCTTTTCTCTGCAAGGAAAAAAGAGAGGATACCGCCCTTTATTCTATTGATTGAGGAGTCGCATAACTTCGCCAAGGAGAAGGCGTCAAAGCAGGATATGCTCTCCAAGAGCGTGGTGGAGAAGATAGCGAGGGAGGGCAGGAAGTTCGGCGCGTCAATAGGGCTCATAAGCCAACGGCCAGTGCAGCTGAGCACAACCGCCTTGGCTCAGGCGAACACGCATATAATAATGAGGGTGACAAACCCATACGATATAAAGCACATAGGGGAAGGGTGCGAGGCCCTCGATGAGAATATGCTGAAAAGCATAAGCACCCTGAGAGTTGGGGAGGCCCTCATCGTGGGAGAGGCCGTGAACTTCCCTATCTTCGTGAAAATAAGAAAGAGGAAGTCAAAGAAATCCTCAAAAGGCGAGGACATAGACACCCTTGCAAAGAAGTTTGAGGAGCTGAGCAAAAAGAAGAAGGAGGATGTTGAAGCATTCATCTGAGGTGTTTACATGAACGAGCTGAGGAAGGACTGCCTGCTTGACAGGTGGGTTCTCATAACAGAGAACAGGGGGAAGAGGCCGCATGACTTCATACAGAAGCAGTGCGAGGCGAAGGAAGGAGTATGCGTATTCTGCCCGGGGAACGAGCATCTCACCCCGAAAGAGATTATAAGCATAAGCGGGCCCCATGGCTGGACTGTCAGGTGCTTTGAGAATATGTACCCCGCCACTTCGCTGGATTTCCCCCAGGCATTCGGCAGGCATGAGGTAATAGTTGAGATGAACCAGCACAACAAGAACCTTCAGGATCTTCCCCCAGGCGCAATAAGGGAAGTCATAGACATGTATTGCAACAGGATATGCGAGATAAGCACCATAAGCGGAATACAGTACGTCTTAATCTTCAAGAACCACGGCGAGGAGGCAGGCACCTCCATCTCCCATGAGCACAGCCAGCTGATAGCGCTTCAAAGGGTCCCCACTCTTGTTGAGGAGGAGCTTGCTGCATACAAGAAATACCACAGCAAGGAAAAGAGATGCATATTCTGCGATATAGCGAAAATGGAGATGGATTCTGAGAGGAAGATTTTTGAGAACGACGACTTCTTCTGCTTCGCCCCCTTTGCATCAAGATTCCCGTTTGAGGCGTGGCTGCTTCCAAAGAGGCATGCAGGAAACATCACGGACTTGACAAATGAGGAGAAGAACTCTCTGGCAGATGCGCTTAAGAAAATCCTGGAGGCGCTCAGCAAACTGCTCAAAAACCCACCGTACAACTACTACCTTCACATTGCACCTAAGGGGGAGGACTTCCACTTCCATATTGAGATATGCCCGAGAGTCACGAAACTTGCGGGCTTTGAGCTGGGCAGCGAGATAATAATAAACACCATGCCGCCGGAAAAAGCTGCTGCCGAATTGAGAAGCCTACTTTAAAAAGTGATGGGAATCCCACTTCTTCATCACGAGTGGGAGCGTGTCACCTTCTTTCTCCTGCCAGCTTTGTAAGTGACATTCGCCAGCTTAGCGCCGAACTTCCTTATGCCGATGCTGTAGGCGCTTCTTGGCTTGTGCCTCAGGACGGCTCTGCCATATTCAGAAGATTTTATCACGTTGTTGTCGTAGGGAAGGCTGCACAGCAGAGGGGTGCCGAGCCACTCCTTCGCAATCCTCCTCACCCTCTTCTCGTTCTTCCTCACCTTGTTCAGAACGGTTCCGAAGATTTCAACTCCGTTCCTGTCTGCAACCATCTTTGTTTTCAAGGTGTTGGAGAATGAGGTTATCTCGGGAGTTGTTATAAGTATGACCCTGTCTGCTATTTTCAGCGTCTCAAGGGTGTTGTTCCCCAATGTGCCCGGCGCATCAACAAGGACTATGTCCGCTGCCTTGCTGAGCTGTGTTCTCACTTTCCAGAGGTGCTGCGGCGGCACAGTCTCAACATCCTCAAGCGCAAGGCTTGAGGCTATCATCTTAACTCCTGCAGGGTGGGCGAATACAATATCCTCGAAATTAGCATCATTGGAGAACAAGTCATGTATTGTACACTCCGGGAAAGGCGGTCCGAGTATGCATGACAGGTCCCCGTTGCTCAAATTGCCGTCAACTATAAGGGTGTCAACCCCGAAATCGCTCAGGCATAAACCCAGGTTTGCCACAAAATTGCTCTTCCCCACCCCTCCCTTGCCTGATGCAATTGTTATAATCAACTTATCACCTTATCCTCTTCTTCAGCTCGCTTCCAAAGACTTCCCTCTTCTTCCTCAAGCCCAGTTCATCAAAGTTTACTGCAGTTTCCCCTTCATCCGCGCCTTTCTGGGCAAGCGCGACCCTTTCAGATTCAAGCAATGCCCCAAGTTTATCGAGAGCAATTGTTATATTCTGCTCCCTTATCTTTATCATCAGGCTCTCCACTTCGGCTTGATTCCAATTTCCCTTGGTGTTGCGCACAAACTCGGAGAGCAAACCAGAATTTTTTAGAACTTCGAGCTGTGCATTTTCGGTAATTTCTTCCATCGTGTCTCACCAACTGTCGCCAATCGCGTTAAACTAATGTGTAGCAGTATTTAAAGCATTTCGCTTTCCACTTTTGTTGGTTCATTTTTTTCCTTGTTTCTCCAGAGGTGATATACCCTGGCAGTTGCCTCATCCTTCATGCTCTCGTCATGGGTTATGACAAAAACCTGCTCCACTATTTTCGGCGCATACTCGCTCAAAACCTTCCCAAGCGCTTTTCTACCCTCTTCATCCAAATTATGGGTGGGCTCGTCAAGTATCAGCCAGCTCAGGTTCGGCACAAGCACCATGGCAAAAGCCATCCTCATGACAATGCTGGCGCTTGACCTCTCTCCGCCGCTTGCAATGCCGTCGACACTCACCCAATTTCCTGTAGCATTGAGCTGCAGCTCGTAATCCTCCTGGTTGGCATTCAGCCTGACGCCCTGGTAATCGGCGTAGGGGTACACGGTGCTCCACATTTCCCCCATGGCGGCGTTTATCGCTCCTATGAGCTCCTCCCTCAGCTCAGCCTGCGTCTCTGAAACTGCATTCTGGAACAGCGCAAAATTCTCGTAGAATGAGCCGTACCTCTCGGCATCCTTGCCGAGCTTCTCATACCTCTCAATCTCCTCCCTTTTCCCTCTCACAATCTCCTCAACCCTCTTGATTTCATTGCGCAGCCCTTCAATTTTCTCGGCAATTCCCCTCTCCTCGGTTCTCAGCTCCCCTACCTCGTTTCTCTTTGCCTCTAGGGCATCCCTGTCAAACTTAATCTCTCCCAGCTTTCTCTCAACATCAGCTCCCTCCTTCCTGAGCTCCTCCATGCGCATCCTTGATTTCTTTATCTCCAGAGCAACCCTCACTCTTTCCCTCTTGTCTTCAGTATCCTTCAAGGCATGCTCCTCCTTGCTGAGCTTTTCCTCAACAGAGCTGAGGAGGGAACCCAGCCTTTCAGCCTCCTCCTTGCCTCTCAATCTTTTCATTCTTTCTTCAACATCTCTCACTTTCTTCAGCTTATCCTTAATGCCGCTCAGAAGCTTTTCATTATCTGCGATAAGCTTCTCCATACCAGGTATCCTTTCAGCCTCGCCAGCTCTTTCATTTTTCCTCTTCTCTAACAGCTCCTTCCTTCTCTCCTCTTCAAGAGGCGTCTCGCATACAGGGCATTTCGTCATATCCTTGCCGAGCTCTGAAATCACTTCATCCAGCTCAGCAACCCTCCGCTTTGAGCAGCCGATTTCTCCCCGTGCTTCCTCCAGCTTCTTCTCTTCCTCGTTTATCCTGCCCTCGAGCTCTGCAGCACTCTCCTTGAACTCTGCAATTCTTTTTTCAAGCTCCCCCCTCTCCTTCATCTCATCCTGAACTGCTCTAATCCTCTCATTAGTAGAACCTAGCTCACGCGTATACTCCGCAACCCTCTTCTTCCCCTCCCTCACACCCTCATCAATCCTCCCCATCTCCGCCTCATCTGCCCTTTCTATCTCCTCAGGGGATACCGCAGCCATCCTCCCTGCCTCTTCCTTCTCAAGGTTCTCTATGGTGCGTGCAACTGCCCCCTTCCTCTCGCTGAGCTCGTTGTATACCCTCTCCACCATGCTCATCTTTGAAAGGGCTGCTTCAGCATTTTTCTTCCTAACTACGATGTCGCTGGCTCTGCTGCTGAACTCCTGCGTCTCCTTCTCAAGCCTTTTCAAATCGCTGGCAGCGCTCTCCTCCTCCTTCCTGAGTTTCTCCGCATCCATGCTGCCGAGCAGAGCCCTCTTGTCGTCCTGCATCCCATTTATCCTGTTCAAGACGGTGCTGAGGCTGCTCCTCATCACCTCAAACTTGTTTATGCCCAGCAGCTCGTCAATCTGCTTCTTCCTGTCGCCCCTTCCCAGTGTGAGGAAATAGTCAATTCCATTCTGCTCTGCATAGACTGCCCGCGTGAAAAGCTCGTAGTCTATCTTCAGCAGCCTCTCAACCTCTTCATTTACCCTTTGGGGCTGGGGCCCCTGAACAAGCTTCCCTCCTCTGCTTATCCTGGCTTCCGAGCTGCCCTCGGAATTTATCCTCCTCTCAATCTCATACTTGCTTCCCTGCCAGGTGAGCTCAACCTTGACCCATGCCTCATCCTTCCTCGCCGGCCTGTTCATTATTATCTCAGAGAGCTTCACGCGCTTGTGCTGCAATGCTGGAAAATTGCCAAACAGGGCGAAGCATAATGCATCCAGCACGGTGCTTTTCCCGCTTCCCATCGGACCTACAAGTATATTCGTCCCTTTCCCAAACTTGAAGCTCGTATCCTCATGGGATTTCCAGTTGTGCAAGGAGATGCCATCTATCACGCTTATATTTTAGAAGCAATACTAAAAAAATATATGTTTGTTGCCGATGCAATGCTGAAGAAACTGGCCAGGTGGCTCAGGCTGCTGGGAGTTGAAGCCTTATACCCGGACTCCATTGATGACGATGACATAATCGAATTCACGAAGAAGCATAAGAAAATTCTGCTCACAATGGATTCAGAGCTGTGCAGAAGGGCCAGGAAGCAGGATTTGAGCGTATTCCTTGTTCCGAGGAGGAGCACAGAGGAGCAGCTTGTGCTACTCATAAAGAGGTTCAAGCTTGACATATCCGATGCGCCTTCAAAAGTGCTGTGCCCCCTCTGCAACGGGATGCTGAAACAGGTTGGAAAAAAGGATGTGAAGACGAAAGTTCCTTCAGAGCTTCTTTCGAAGCATGACGTGTTCTGGGTGTGCAAGAAATGCAAGAAAGTCTTCTGGGAGGGCTCTCACTGGGAAAGGATAAAGAGAAATGTGGAAAAAGTGAAAAGCATGCTGGAGGAAGCTAGATGAGCGTTACCTCCTCTGTCTGAACCTCGCTGACTCCCGGGATTTTCTTCAGCTTCTCCTCAATGTCGCTTCCCCCGCTGGAATCCTTAACTAGAATCGTCACCTTCAATGCCTTCATCCCAAAAGCCACTTCCTCCTCCTCAAGCTTGTAGGGCTTCAGCTCATTCTGAATGGAGCATTTGACCTTCTCCAGCATTTCAGGGCTTTCTGGAAAAACCTTTATGATCACAGCAGCAGTTCCCATACAAAAACCTCCTTAAGGACCTTCCTTGCCGCACTTGCTGCATCTGTATATGTTTATTGTCTCCCTGCAGTGGGGGCATCTCACAATGACCCCCTCCCCGCAATGAGGGCAGGAAAACTCGGCATATAGCCTTGTCTGCTTTCCGCACGAGCTGCAAATTTTCAGAATATGCATCACCTTTAAGTTATTTTGGAGGATAAAATATAATAACCCATTCTAAAAGCCCCCATAGTCTAGCCTGGATAAAACGCTGGCTTGCGGAGCCGGAGTCCGGGGTTCGAATCCCCGTGGGGGCGTGTTGGGGCTTCGGACCCGGGGTCCGAATCCCTTTTTCTAAGATTGCTTTGGCTTCTTTGTTTTTGGTTTTATTTTTTGGACTGTAAGTGCAAATGTCCATCCGACGGTTAGCCCAAAAACTTCAAAAAATACGAAAGGCAGAGTACCACCTTGGGTATGGTATAAAATAGTACTTGGAAAAAATAATGTCATTGCTGCTTGTGCGATGAAGAAGAAAAGTATAGCAAGGATTCCAGTGATATAAATCAACCCCCCAACTTCTAGATTATATTTCCTTATTGCAGCATAGCCAATACTAATAAAAGTGAGGAAAGTAGATCCTAAATACCACATTCCAAAGTAACTAAAAAGTCCGTATTGAGTATATCCTGCGAGAGATCTAAACAGTAGTTCGCCTATCATTAATATGAGAAACAAAACAGCCACTGGGATAAATGATGCTTTCAGTACCTTCTTCCAATCCATTCAACCACCCAAAAGTAGTTAGTATTTCAGAGTATATTAAGATTGCTTTGATTTGAGTGTTAATAAAACCCCTATTACTTTACAAGAAACCTCAACCCCGGCGCATCATCCCCGTGGGGGCGTATCTTAAAAGTAGTGGAACAATCATGCCCCAACTATCTTTGAGAGCTCCGAGATATCAACCCTCAGCCTGTGCTCCCTCATAATCTCTTCAATGAGCTCTTTCCCTTTCTTTCCGGCTTTCTTCTTCTCATCCGCAACTTTCTTCAGCTCCTTTTCGCTCATCTTCTCAAGTTTGAGCTTTTCCACTGCATGAGAGACGCTCTCTCCAGAATTCCTTGAGACGTATCTTAAAATTTCAGGAATTGCAGCTTTCACAAACTTTCCGCACTTGTATTCAATGAACAGCTCCATGAACTTGTTCTCATTAAGATTCTCAACAGGCGCGCCCTCCCTCCTGAGGCTGACAACCGTCTCCTCAAGGGTTGCCGCGACAAGCTTCGGCTCAACCTTCAGCCCATTCACAATTTTCTCAAATAGCGGATAATTCTTTGAAAGCATTATCCTCTCGGCAAGCTCCTCATTCAACACTTTCAAGAGCTTCTCCTTCCTTTCCTCAGGCTTCTCAGGCAGCTTTCTCCTTACCTCCCCAATCCACTCCTTGCTTATTAAGACTGGCGGCACATCTGTCTCCGGATACAGCCTGGCGCTGCCGGGCATTGGTCTCATGAAAGCAGTGCCTCCATCTGGCAGGACTCTTCTCACCTCATTCTGCGGCCCCTTGAAAGTATGCAGTGCCCTTTCATAAACCGACTCCAGAGCCCTCTCGCAGGCTTTTCTCTCCCCAGCAACTATTACAAACGCATCCTTTTCGCCTGCCCCAACTCTTTTCTTAAGCTCATCTGCATCTCCCTTGCCTATCGAATATTTCTCAAACTTCTCATCGCTATGGATTATCCCGCCCACTCCCGCCTTTGCAACTGCATAATCGCTGAGCTCTGTCCCAAGCCTCCTGTTCTCATAAAGCTCTTCCCCCAGAAGGCCTGCAAACTTTTCAAGCTTCATTGCGAGCACGCATTCCTTCCTGAGCAGTTTTGAAGCGGAATTCTTGAACATCTCGGTGACATCAACCATGGCGGGCTTTTCAAGCGTGTTCTTTCCAAACCTTTTCTCAAGCTCCTCCTTTACTCTGAGAAGCCCCTCCTGCCTCTTTACCTCCTTCTCAACGATTGTCTCAATCAGACCTAGCTCCTGCGCCCCCTTCACCTCAACTCTTGCACCGCCTGGAATTGAGATGTTGATATCCTGCCTTATTGTGCCTATGCCCCTCTGCACCCTTCCTGTGGCTCTGAGAATCATGCCTAGCTTCTCAGCAACTTCCCTTGCATGCTTTGCATCCTTTATGTCAGCCGCAGTTGCTATCTCCACAAGCGGTATGCCAAGCCTGTCCAGCCTGTAGGTTATCTCGCCGTTCTTCTCCTCAACTATGCCACAACTCTCCTCCTCCAAGCATATGATTTGTATTCCCACATCGCCTTTGCTTGTTTCCATTGAGCCGTCAGACCCGACAATGGCGGTCCTCTGGAAGCCGCAGGTGTTGCTCCCGTCTATGACCGTCTTCCTCATCACCTGAACCTCATCAACTACCTTTGCATTGAGGAGAAGGCACACCTCAACAACAGTCTCAAGCGCATCCTTGTTCATGTCATGGGGCGGCTCCTCATCAAGCTCGACAAGGCAGGTTGTGCCGGGGAAAACCTGATACCTATAAATTCTGTTGCGTGAGTATTCATGCAGAGCTGCCAGGTCAACCTCGCCAAGCTCGCCAGCAACTGCCTTCTGCCTTCTCTCTATTGTTGCTATTGGCTTTTCCTCACCTGGCTGTGCAGAGCACCCGCAGAACAGCTTCTTCTCTGTTGCAAGCCTCTGGTGAATCTCAATGCCGCACTTCATTCGAACACCGGCGTCCTTTCGTTGAGCTCTCCAGCAATGTTGGTGAGCATCAGCTTCTTAGCCTCTTCCAAATCTTTGCTGTGAGCCAATACATGCATTAGCTTGACATATGCAACTTCCGAGAGCATGTCACCGCAGAATACTGCTCCTGCCTCATACTCTTTCCTGAGGTTTGCGTAAACGAACTCATGCACCCTGCCGAATATGCACTGCGAAGTTATGCATACCGGTATTCCTGCCTTTGTCGCCTCCTTTATTCTGGGGATGAGCGAATATTTCTCAATGGCAGTGGGAACATGCCCTAGGCCGGTTCCCTCAATCACAATTCCCTTGAATTTCTTCCCGAGATAGAAATCAAATATTTCCGGGTCCATGCCTGGGTAAGTTTTTATCAGCGCAACCTTCTCCTCGAGCTTGTCATCCAGCGAAACTTCACGCTCACTCCTCTTCCTGTAGTTACTGTTAATCATCTCAATCTTCCCATTGGGGAATATCTTTGCGAGAGGCTCGTCATTCACGCTCTTGAATGCATCCCTCTTTGAGGTGTGGAGCTTCCTCACTTTTGTGCCCCGGTGCGCATAGCAGAAGTCATCACTGGATGAGCCATGCATCAAAAGGGAAACTTCAGCAACATCGCTTTTTGATGCGAAATTCACTGCGCACAGCATATTCATGAAAGAGTCGCTGGAGCCCCTGTCACTTGACCTCTGCGAGCCTGTGAATACCACGGGCTTGTTCAAATCCTTCAACATAAAGCTCAATGCTGCTGTTGAGAAATGCATTGTATCCGTTCCATGGGTCACAACAACCCCTCTAGCATCTGTTTTGAGCTCCTTGAAAACTGCCTTTGCCATCTCCTTCCAGTGCTCGGCCCTCATATCCTCGCTCATCATCCCGAAAAGGAATTTTGAATCGATGTTGAACTCCCCCAGCTCAGGCACCGCCTTAACAAGGTCCGATGCGCTGTAGGATGCGTTAACCCCTCCAGTCGTATAATCAACCCTCGACGCAACCGTACCTCCGGTGCTGATTATCGACACTGTAGGCTTCCCAGCAACATGTTTCAACTTCTCATCGCTGCTCTTGAAGCCTATCTTCCTGTGCCCCTCAAGCTTCTCAAGCCCGGCTCCCTCAAAGTTCAAGCCGATTGCATAGCCGTTTGAAAGCTTCACCACAATTGCATTCGGGTCGCCGAGCTCCTGCTTGGGCATGAGTATTCCTTCGCAGACTTCACCCCTGCTCTTGACTCTGACCCTGTCGCCAATTTCAATTCCCAGCTCCTTCAGCTTCTCTTGAATTTTTTTGGAATACATATAACCACCTTTTCACTCTACAATTTTATAACTCCTCCTTCACGCTTGAGAAGCATGTGAGCGTTACAGTTTTGCCAATGCCGCCAATTTCCCTCAGCTTGTCAACCACCAGCTTGCCAACTCCTTCAACAGAATCCGCCCTCACTTTGAGAAGCAAATCCCACTCTCCTGCGAGTATGTGCACCTCATAAACTCCATCAAGCTTCGCCAGCTTCTCAGCAAGCTTCCTCTGGGTTACCTCTTGATGAGGGTCGTAGGAGACAAGTACGAATGCAGTTGTTGGTCTCCCCACCTTTGAATTATCCAAGACAACAGTGAAACGCTTTATAACCCCCTTCTCCTTCAACTTCCTTATCCTCTCATGAACAGTGACTCTCGGCAGACCTGTTTTTCTAGCTATGTCCACAGTTGACATCCGAGAATCTTTCCTTAGCTCCTCAACTATAAGTTCATCTTTCTCATCGAGCATATTGACATTTTGTCGGTTTTTGTTTATAAACATATCCATTTTTCTACAATATGTCAAAAAAATTGACATAATTATTTTATTCACCCTAGGAGCAAGGAACTTGAGGTGATTGAAATGAGTGATATGCGGAACGATTGGAGAAGATTATACAGCAAAGTTTGAGATACCAAAACCCCTAGAGCAGTTGCAGGAAAGCGAGATGGAGAGGAGGTACCATATCAGCGGGGTTATGACAGATGTGCTGGGCTACCTCACATACAGGTTTGTGGAAAGCGGGTTTGAATGGTCTCTGCCAGTGGTATTTTCAGAGTCGACAGACCCGCTCTGGCCTGACCCCGGAGCATCCATTGAGAAGCGCATTGACGTGGAGATATACGGAAAGACAGTGAGAACAACAGCAAGCATGATAATTCACAAAATGGTGGCATGCTCCCTGCTCTACCCAAGGCTGTTCATACTCTCTCCAAACGTGAGAATTGAGAAGAGGGAGAGAGCCCAGACGGGAAGGCATACGTATGAATTTACTCAGCTTGACTTTGAGGTGAGGGATGCCTCTTCAAGAGATATACGAAGCCTTGTTGAAGAAGTAGTCTGCGGATTGATAGGTGACTTGAGGAGAGATGCTGTTGAAGAATTGGTCTACCTTGGAAGACACCGCACTCTAAAAACTCCAGAAGCACCATTCAAAGTCTACGATATGAGGGAGCTTGAAAAGAAATATGGAAAGGAGTGGGAGCAGCAGCTGGCACTTGAAATAACAGACCCGGTGTGGGTCACAAGCATCCCGCGTGAGTTCTATGACTTTGAGGATGAGAGCGGAAAGTGGGACAACTACGATTTGATACTCCCCCAGTATGGGGAAGTTTTGTCAGGAGCCAAGAGGGAGTGGGAGTACGACAAAATCATCAAGAAAATGGAGAGGGATGGCATCAAGAAAGAGCACTACGGGTTGCTTCTGAAACTGGCGAAGGAGGGCAGGCTTAAGCAATCAGCTGGAGCAGGTATAGGCATAGAGAGGCTTGTTGGCTGGATAGTGGGAGCTCAGCATCTGGGAGAGACACAACTCTTCCCCAAGATACCGGGGGTGGTTTATGATTTGTAAAATTCGAGAAATAACTTACTAACTTTTATACGTTACAGTTTTCTCACTAAATTTTAACTAATCTAAATCTTTTGAAACATACGGCCCGTCTCTCTTGTAGCCCAGTTTGAAGTAGTAATCCCTTGCTCCAACCCCGCTTATCACCGCAAGCTTCCTGCAGTCAAACTCCTCATTTGCTATCTTCTCAGCTTCCTCAAGCAGTCTTCTGCCAAACCTCATGTGCTGGAATTCCTTCTTCCTCTTCTCTCCCACGGGAAGCATCTCCCCGTACACATGGAGCTCCCTTACGCCTCCAGCATTTTTCAGCTCCTTCCTATGTTCTTTCTCAGAAGGAATCCTCAGCCTAAGGAAGCCGATGAGCGCATCGTGCTTCATCTCGTCAAAACTCAGGAATATTTCCTTACCCTCAGAAGCATCATAATCGATTCTATTAAGTTTCACACTCCCCATATCAGGCTTCACCCCATTCTTTGAAATCCTGTAGCCTATCTCCCTGCATCGTATGCACTGACAGCGTCTTCCCTCCTCAGCAAGCCTTTGCTCAACAATCTGCCTGAGGTTGCTCTTCTTCACACCGTCAGCAATGAGATATGATGGAATATCCCTCTGCACCCTCATCACCCTCACATAGCGCGGCACAAACTTCATCGCATCTGCAATGACATCGGCAGCTTCCTCAGCAGAGTAAGGTTTGAATTCGCCTTTCTTCCACAAATCATAAAGTTTTGTCCGTTCCATGACAAGGCACGGATATATCTTCAGCATGTCTGGCCTGAACCTCTCATCCTCAAAAAGTTTTCTGAAGATTCTAACATCTTCTTTTTTGTCGGCAAACAAACCAGGCATCATATGGTAGAGCACTTTCAGGAGCGAGTCCTTGCACACCTGGGTTGCATTGACAACTTCCTTAACGCCATGCCCTCTGTTCACTTTCCTGTAAACCGCATCGCTGAGGGTTTGCACGCCAAGCTCAATTCTCGTAGCTCCGTAGCGCAGCAGTTCGTCAACCTCCTTCTTTCCTGCCCAGTCAGGTCTTGTCTCAATGGTTAAACCAACAACCCTTCTCGCAGCCTTCTCATTTGCAAGCTGCGCCTCTTCCAAGTTCTTTGACTTGAACCCGTTCATTGCATCAAAGCATCTCTTGATGAACCAGCTCTCGTATTCCGCAGGCATGTAGTTGAAGGTTCCTCCCATCACTATCAGCTCGCACTTACTCACCCGGTGACCAATCTCCTCCAGCTGCCTCACCCTTGAATCCACCTGCCTGAACGGGTCGTAGTCATTCTGTATGGCCCTCATTGCCGCTGGCTCTTTCCCTGTATAGCTCTTAGGGGCATTCTCCCCCCTCGGGCAGTAGATGCACTTCCCAGGGCATTCTCCCTTTGTCATAACAGCTATAACATTCACCCCAGAAACTGTTCTCATGGGTTTTATCCTCAGCAGCTCCACAACTTTTCTTGTCCTTTTCCCTTCCGGTATCCTCTCAAGCACTGCAGAGTTCCTGACCACCCTGGCCACACCATATTTCTCGCTAGCCCTCCCCTTGGCTTCCCAGAGCTCAACCCTGTTTTTAATCTTCCCTCCGAGAATCAGTCTGGCGATATCCTCTCCTGCTTTCTGAATGCTCCCGCTCGTTTTTTTGCCATTCAAAATTCGTTTTTCCATTCGCACTACCTAAAGTATAAGTTTTGACAGGAAAGCTATGAGCGAGTAGATCGGATTCTCTATGAGCGGGAATATCAGCAGGCCATGGGCTGTCGCCCTATAATCAGATATGAGAGACGGCGTTGCCTTCAGCCTCACCTTCAGCTCCTTGGTTATCTGATCGCTTGACTGTGAAGTTACATTCAGGTATATCTCTTTATCCGTTTCCTCATTGCTTACAACCTCATACGGTATTGTCTTGCGAGCTGGAGCAAAAGGGTTGATAGCGTGCGGCGCCAGCACATCCTTCGTGAACCTCCATGCTGGAAGCCCTGATGATGTTATGCTGAATGTGTCGCTCGCAGCGCCGGCATTATCTATGTCTATATAATAAATTGCTGGCTCTCCCACTCCAGTCTCAACCTCGTTTGGGGTGACATCTATTGTGAAAACATTCTTGCTGACATTAAGAATTATATTCACTGTAAGGTTACCAAGCCCTGTAACGTTATCCTCGTTTACTGCAGTTGCCTTGAACGTGTATGCTCCGTCTGTCGCGTCGGGCGCTATCTTTATCTTAGCCTTCATGGGCGTTTCGTATAATGGGCTGTCCTCTGTGCTCCATCCAGGGGGTACATCGGTGATTACCAGTTGGTCCCATCCCGGGTCGTGTATCCTGTCATCAGGCCCTATAGTCGCTCTCTCAGCGACAATATAAACAGTCTGTCCCGGACCTGCTATGCCGATATTCAGAGCAGGTGAGTTCTCCATCATGCCCTTTGACTCGATAGGCTCGTCGATGTTCAGGTATGTGGCACCCACTACCGCCGTCAGCAGAAGGAGCACTCCCAGTAACTTAATCATGCTAACCGCAAAAATATCTCACCAGCCCAATAAAAATCTATCTCTTTTTGAGGAGATTGCCGAGCAGTTTTCCCGCTTCCCTTTTCATCTCCTCCTTCGAGCCGGTATTGATAACCATATAATCCGAGAATGCAAATGAGTCCGCAACCCCCCAGCCAAGCTCCTTCTCGTCAGCCCACACAAACTCCTCCCAGCTCTTCGGGTCCTCTGGAAGGTTTCTCTTCATCACCCTGTCAAACCTAACCTTCTGGGGCGCAAAAACCCCTATGAGCACGAAATTGTTCCCGAAAGCCTCCCCGAACCTCTTCAGCTCTTCATACCCACGTATGCCGTTCACCACGAGAGCCTTTTCATTCATGCCGTTTATCCTCTCAATCATCTTCTTTGCGACAATATCATAACCCTCTTTCTTCCTGAGCTCGTCTGCGAACTCCCTGAGGCTCCTGTTTGTTATCTCTATCCCCTTATCCTTCATCATCTCTACGACTATGCTCCTCATCTCCATGGATTTGACTCCCATCTCCTTTGCAACTTCATTAACAATAGTCTTGCCTGCAGCACGCATCCCCGCAACTCCAATGACGAGCATAATGCTCTTATATTTGACATTTATTAAAATACTTTATGCGAACATTCATTGCAATTGAGACAAGTGAAGAGTTGAGGGAAAAAATGGCTGAGCTGCAGAAACAGCTCGCTATTGAGGGAGTGAAGCCTGTAGAAAAGGAGAACCTGCATCTAACATTGCATTTTCTTGGAGAGATAGACGAAGTCATGAAGGACAAAGTTATCAAGGGAATGGACAAGCTGAACTGCAAGAAGTTTGAGATGAGTTGCGAGGTAGTCGGGGCGTTCCCGAGCAAAAATTACATAAGAGTAATCTGGGTCGGAGCCGAAGCTCCAGAGCTCAAACAAATCTACGACCAGCTCGGAACAGAGTTTGCCAGGCTGGGCTTTAAGCAGGAGCAGTTCTCGCCCCATATAACTCTGGCCAGAGTCAAATTCCTGAAAGACAAGGAAAAACTTACTGAATTTCTTGAGGAGAATGAGCAGGTTGAGCTCGGCGACTGCAAAGTTGATGGGGTATTCCTGAAGAAGAGCACGCTGACTCCAAAAGGGCCGATCTATGAGAATGTCTACGAGAAGAAGCTTCTCTGACTATTTTCTTCCAAATGTTAGATACACGGTATGCATCAGCCCCATATTTTCAGGCCTCATTCCCTGCTCCCTTACAAGAATCTCCCTTGTGATGCATTCAAGAGTGAATACCTCTGAAAATTTATTTTTCTCAAGCTCCTTGACAAATTCTTTTACCTGCTCCATGTTCGGGAGGAAGCCCACAACATAGCCGCCTTGCTTCAAGGCTTTCTTCGCATGCTTCACAGCTTTCTCAGAATCGGCAAAATCAAGAGTCACCAAGTCAACATCCCTCTCGCTTATCCCCTTGAAAATATCCTTCCTTTTTACTTTCACATTCCTCAGCCCGCTTGCCTTTATATTCCTCTCGGCAAGCTCCGCAAACTCATCCCTCCTCTCGTAGGTGACAACGCTCTTTGCGATGTTGCCAAGCGCTATTGCAAGGAAGCCGCTCCCCGCACCTGCGTCAACCACAGTGCTCTTCTTCCCAATCCCTGTGAATGCAACGGCCATGCCGAAATCCTTTGGAATGACAACCTGCGGGCCTCTCTTCAAGCTTCTCATTATAGGGGGAAACCTCAAACAACCACCACTCTTTTAATTTAAAGGGGATAATTTATATTGGTTGCAGAGGTGCTTCTCATGGCATGCGTGGTAATCGTTGGAACCCAATGGGGCGATGAGGGGAAAGGGAAGGTTGTTGACTACTATGCAGGCAAGGCAGATGTGGTTGTTCGTTTCAGCGGAGGCAACAATGCCGGTCATACTGTTGTTGTGAAGGGAAAGAAGTACGCATTCCACCTAATGCCTTGCGGAGCATTGAGAGGGAAGCAGCTCATTATAGGCAACGGAGTTGTTGTTGACCCCAAAGTCCTCTTGGAAGAGATGGAGATGCTCAAAAAAGATGGAATAACTCCTAAGCTGATGATAAGCGAAAGAGCGCATGTCATATTCCCATACCACAGGGCTTTGGATGAGGCCGAGGAACAGTTCAAGGGAAAGAGAAGGGCGGGCACAACCAAGAGGGGCATCGGTCCTTGTTATGAAGACAAGGCGGGAAGGTTCGGCTTGAGGATGTGCGACCTAATCGATAGGGAAATTTTCAAAGAAAAAATTGAACATCTTTTCCCGCTGAAGGAAAGGCAGATTCAAATTTACGGAGGCAAGTTTGATTTCACAAAAGAGCAACTCTTGCAGGAGTACAATGCCTACGGTGAGAAGCTTAAAGGATATGTCTGCGATGCGAACCTGGAGCTGAATAATGCAATAGATTCGGGAAAGAAGGTTCTCTTTGAAGGAACACA
>JACCLG010000048.1 GCA_013425335.1 Microcaldota archaeon | reverse complement strand
CATTCAAAACCACCGTAAACTCTTCTCAGCCCTTCCTCCAGCTTCACCTTCGGCTCCCAGCCCAGCTCCTTCTTCGCCTTGCCTATGCCCGCAACAAGAACCGGCACGCTGTCGGGCTTGTTAAGGCTGGTCAGCTTTGGGTGTTTTCCGCTTATCTTGAAGAGCAGCTCTGCAACTTCCTTCGGGCTTTGCCCAATTCCGCTTCCTATATTAAAGCATTTGTTCGGGTGGTCCACAGCAAGCAGCATTGCATCAACAACATCATCAACATATACAAAATCCCTTTTTGAGTCAAGATTCCTCAGCGTTATGCTCTCCTCCTCAAGGTTCGATATAATTGTAGGAATGAGGTAGTCCCCTCTCTGCTCCTCTCCGTATATATTGAAGAATCTCAGGATGGTCGCCCCGTATGATTTGCATATATGCTCAGCAGCAACCTTGCTTCTTCCGTAGACCGAAACAGGCTTGAGAGAGTGCTTCTCATCAATCGGAGTATACTGGGGTATGCCGTATACATGCGCAGAGGAGCTCAGCAGGATTCTCTCAACACCGCTTCTCCTGCATGCCTCCATGACATTCAGGCTTCCGTAGGAATTTACAAGAAAAGCCTGCTCGGGATTCTGTTCGCAGGCTCTCGGGTCTGCGATTCCCGCAAGATGGAAGACAGCTTCATATTTCTCAAAATTCAGAGACGGGGTTGTGACATCAATGCAGATGAACGTCCCCTTCCCGCTCTTGTTTTTGCTCGCAACAGTGACTTCCGCTCCCAGCCCATCCAACTTGGCTACTAGGTGCGAGCCTATAAACCCGTCTCCACCAGTTACGAGGATGCGTTTGCCGCGCCACTCCATCAGTATTCCTCTATTTTGAGGAGATTCTCATTCTCCAGGAAATAGTCTATCAGGTCCTTCATGGTTTTCTCAAAAGGTATTGTGGGCTCCCAGCCCAGCTCCTTCTTCGCCTTGGAATTGTCGCACCGCAGAATCATAACTTCAGCAGGCCTATACCTGCTCTTGTCGATCTCTACAGCCATCTTTCCTTCAAGCCCGCCAATTTTTATTGCCATCTTTACAAGTTCGCCAATGCTCATGGCTTTGCCGCTGCCCAAGTTGTAAACTTCACCGGACTTGCCTTTCTCAATTGCCAGCATGTACCCTTTCATTACATCCCTCACATCTGAGAAATCTCTCTTTGGCTCTGGGTTGCCCATCACAAGCTTTTTCTCCTTGAACTTTATGCCTCTCGCAACCTGTCTTGCTACGATGCTTGTCACAAAATGCAAGCCCCTCCTTGGACCTGTGTGGTTGAATGCTCTTGTCCTCACAATTGGAAGCTTGTAGCATTTGAAATGAGTATAACACATATAATCCCCAGCAACCTTTGACGCAGCGTATGGTGAGAGGGGTCTGAGAGGGTTTGTTTCCTTTATGGGAAGTTCATTTTCATACGCTAATCCATACTCTTCCGAACTCCCAGCAAATTGCATCTTCTCAATCCCCTCATAATGCCTCAGAGCTTCAAGAACATTGGCGGTTCCCATTATGTTGGTTTTGTATGTGTCGTAAGGAGCCTGGAAACTGAGAGGAACATAGGACTGCGCTGCAAGGTGGAAAAGCACGGATGCCTGGCTCTCCTTAAGCGCGCTTATTATTGAAGGCAGGTCCACAAGATTACCTTCTATGAGCTTAATTTTGCCCTTCATATGAGTTATATTCGGGTACTGAGGGACAGCATGCCTTCTCAGCAAGCCGTAAACCTTCGCCCCCATGGAAACAAGCTTCTCTGATAGATGCGAGCCCATGAAACCGCTTATGCCGGTTATGAAAACACTTCTGTCCGCCCAGAACGATTCAGACGGTTCTGCCAAATTATCACCTTCCTTAATTCTGTATAGAATAT
>JACCLG010000040.1 GCA_013425335.1 Microcaldota archaeon | reverse complement strand
CAAAGGAACAATTGACGAGGTTGCGATCTACCCAAGAGCCAAATCCGCAAGCGAGATAGCGGCAGATGCCCTCCTCTCAACAAGTAATCAAGCTTCAGCCATCTCCCTGAACACCACGGCTTTCGAGAGCGCACCAATGCTTCAGTTTGTTAATTCAAACTCCTCCCTGAACTTGAACTATTCGTACACCAACCTAAGCAAGAGTGAGCTTATAGTCAACGGCTCGACTCTGTTGACAAATTACTCCATAAGCATAACTCTGAATTCAAGCTGCTTGAACAGCAACTGTTCAAATGCAACGTGGGCTGGAGGACCGCCGAATGTCGATAGCACGACTAAAGGTCTGTGGCATTTTGACGAGGGAAGCGGGAATTCAGCTTATGACAGCTCAGGCAATGGGAACACCGGCAGCTTTTCCGGACTTAATTTCGTGCCTACCTGGGTTGGAGGGAAGTATGGATATGGATTGAACTTTGATTGGACAGACGCTCAACATATCGCAGTTACGGACTCAAACAGCCTGCACCTAAATGGGTCAATCACCATGGAACTCTGGTTCCGTGAGACTAGTACGGGCTCAGGACTCGGCGAGTGGCTATTGAACAAGGATAGCAGCACCAATTATAACAACAGCAACTATGCCCTATGGACAGACAACCTCAACAAGATTCGTGGTGCCGTATCAGATTGCAGTGTGGTTGCGAATCTCACCAGCGCCACTATCATATCCCTGAATACCTGGTATCATGTGGCTTTCACTTACGATGGGTCAACTATTAAGCTGTATGTAAACGGAGTGTTGGAAAACTCAAGTTCGCAGACGATAACACCTCTCCCAAATACCCAGCCACTCCTCATAGGCGCCAGAAAGGCAGGAACAAATCAATATAATTTCAATGGAACAATTGATGAAGTTGCAATCTACTCAAGGGCAAAGTCAGCAAGCGAAATAGCAGCAGACGCCAACCTGTTCCACTGGGACTGGAGTCCCATAGCCATGAACAACAACCTCTCTGCGGCATGGCATTTCGATGAGGGAAGCGGGAACATCACCTATGACTCGTCTGGAAATGGGAATACTGGAGGCTTTACCGGAACCCAAACTGCAGTGCTGCTTCCCAGTGGCACGAATAAGGCGTATGCGATAAACTCCACCTCAACCGACAATCCATTCATTGCAACGACAGAAGTGAACTATTCAAATGTCAATGCAAGCGATAGCATCTATGAGACTGAGTCCGCTTCGTATACTAACACATGGGGAGGTAGCTGTCAGACTTCTGGAAGTTGCAGCTGCAGGGGTGGTTCCAGCCAGTGCTTTGATTCAGCAATCTGCCAGGATATAACTGGCTGCAGCGCCAGCTGTCCCTCAGCTGTGAATGCCTCTGTGACAAGCACATGCACACCAGTTGGGTCTGATTGCTCGCAATTATGCTCAGGAGGATGCATAGCGTGATGACTGAAATTTTAAGAGTGAAAAAATGAAACTGAAACTTATGTTTGCTTTGCTTGCCGTGTTTTTGTTAATTTTGCCCCTGCATGCAGTTGCATGCTGCGATCCTACTGGTGGATTTTGTATATGCAAGGTAGCATCAGGAGATTGCACCTATACCTGCAACGGGGGTTGGTACCAATGCTATTCCAGCACCGACTGTGATTCCACCATTCCCTGCAACCACTTTGCATTCCAGAGGTTCACTTTTAACCTATCCAACTACACCATCAGCAGCATAAAAAGCATAACATACTGCTTCAGGGGGGACAACTACTTCACTGGCTATGCAACTGCTGCGTATCTGGAGTACTACAACGTAACTAGCTCATCATGGGTATACGACCAGCCCATAAGCACTGGAGTCACTACAATGTGCCATACATTCACAAGCATAACCGATGTTGTGAATACAACATCAAACATAACCCAATTTGCTGCGAGGGGCTACACAGGAGATTCCGGCACCATTAGAATCGATGCAGACTTTGTGAACCTCTCTATAAACTACGGCGCAGGCTCCCCAGTAGTCTGGACTTCCGGAAAATTTGGCAATGCGGTAGGCCTCAACGGCTCGCAGCAGATTACAGTCAATGATTCCCCCAGCCTGGAAATAAGTGGGAGTCTCACAGTTGAGGGGTGGATTAACCCAAGCACGGTGACTCCAGCATACCAAACAATACTCACAAAGGGAGACTCTTCAAATGAGAACTATGGGCTCTATCTAAAAGGTGCCGAACTCTATTTTGAGTGGATTAACAGCGGAGTTAAATTCGCAAATACGACCTCAGCAAGTCTCCAGGCAAATACGTGGTATCATGTCGCAGCAGTTTTCAATTCTGGCAGTTACGTTAAACTGTATGTCAACGGTGTTGAGATGGCAAGCTCCACACCTGCAAATGGATTGGTTACAAATACTGCAGCTCTAACCATTGGAGCGAACAACTCCAACAACTATTTCAACGGCACAATTGATGAAGCTGCAGTCTACTCAAGGGCGAAGTCAGCAAGCGAGATATACGCGGATGCCAACTCAATGTTCGTCTCGCTTAACATAAAAGACTCCCTCAATAACTCGGTGAGTGCAAGAGGTGCCACAAGCGGCTACATAAACCCCGGTGCGAACAATACGTTGTACCTTACTACAAACAACAACGGGAACCTCAACATGACCGTGGGAGGCTATGCGGGAACTTACTCGCTCAGGCTGTACCTGAATAACACCAAGGTGAACCTCTTTCTCACAACAGTCCAGCAGGGTGTTTCAAGCATACAGGCAATTCTGCCTATCCAGTTGCAGATATACAACCAGGTTTTCAATAGCCTCGTAATCTCCCAGAAATAGCTACCTGACAGATGCCAGAAGCATCTTCAGGATATACTCATGCATCAACAGGAATACCATAATTGACGCCACAAGCAGGTAGAGGGTGTACCTCAGACCATTCAGCTCCTTCCCGTCATGGATGACTCCAATAAGCATGCTCACGGTAACCGAAGTACCCACTATGGTTGCAATGGATGCATACAGAAGGAAATCTGCCGATACAGGACTGCTCATGGCGAGCCCCACCTCGCCAGAGAGTGATGAAGTGACGCTCTTTTCCTGCAGGGAGCTTATCATGTTGACAAACTCAATTGATATGGAGAGCAGGGCAGGCATCCCAATGAGGACTGCGAAGAGTATGAAAACGATATACATATTTGTCCCGGCTATGAGCTGCCTTCTCAGCTCCTGCCCCTCAAGTATGTCATCGGCAGCATTCTCAAGAAGAACCGCCAGGCTGCCGCCGGACCTCATGCTCACTATGAACAGCGCCACAGTTCTCTCAAGTATCTCGGATTTTATCCTCTTTGACATCTCCGTCAGCGCGTCCGTGAAGGACTCAATCCCGAGGGATTTTGCCGTAACACATTTTACCTCCTCCTCAAGAGGGCCGAACTCTGGTCTTGCAGCAGTTCTTAGGGCGGCAAGAGGGGTTAAGCCCGCCCTTATATTCGCAGCAATTATCTGTAGTGCATCCGGCAGGACATTCTCAATTCTCCTTTTTCTGTCTTCGACCCTAAAGTGCAGCACAAGATAGAGAGTTAAAAATGTGAATAGGAATACGCAGATGCCTATCAAAAACAGCATGCCGACTGCGGTTATCCCAAGAATAACCCAGCTGAAAAGCAGCGAGACTAGTCCGAATAACAGAGAGAGAAGCAGCACAGAGCCGAACCACACTCTCGGCTCCATTTCAACTCCCGAGTAGTCCAGCATCTCCTTCAGGTGCTTGCTGATTCCCTTAGGAGTGAGCTTCCCAAAAACATAATACAAATTTCTCAAGTCGTTTACATCCATAAAAATCACATATGCGTCACGGGCCTCCTTGACTTTATGAACTCTATGAGCGCAATCTGGCAGAAGAAGCTGAAGGCAACCAGCATAATAATGCCACCTGCATTAATGCCTATGCCGCCAAAGGTTGAGAGAATGACCAGCAGAGTTATGCCCAGGCTCGGTACGGCAACCGATATTATTATGAAAAGCAGAACCCACAGGTTGAGTTCATATGTATACGATTTAACCTGCGAATACTGGTACTGCTGCAGGTTCCTTATGACGCTCTTCAAAGCTGCTTGCAGGCTTGCCCCGGACCTGAAGGCAGTGAGCATCTGGCGTATAGTCCTTCTCAGGAACTCGGACTCTGTCCTCAGAGCCATCTTCTCCAGAGCTGTTTCCTGCATCCCCCCCGCATTTATATCCTGGACAGTCCTGCGGAACTCTTTTGAAATTGTGCCGTAGCCAGACTTTGATATGTTCACCATTGCATCAAACAGCGGGACTCCCGAGCTTATCTGAAGGAGTAAATCCTTCAGAGCATATACCAAATCCCTGTCAACGTCCTCAACAATCTTTCTCGCAAGCACTTTTGGGTAATAGGTGAAGAAGGATGCGAACACGACAAAAACCAGCATGCCTGCGAGAATTATCCACCTGATTGATCCAATGAAATTAACAAACCCTGTAAGGGACGAAAATGCAGTTCCAATCTGCGCTGAAGTTATGCTGCCCCTGGCGTAACTAAGAATGAAGATGAGGATGAACACCCCAACCGCCCAGGCGAGGGCATTCAGGAATGAGATGGCGACATACTCCCCCTTCTCAACATCGCTGCCAATCATCCTCAAATCGTACTCGAGCCCTGGGAAGATGTAGCTCACCCTATTGCCTACGCCAGTAAATGTTCTGCCCACCCCTCTTGCAACCCTCTCGGGAACTATGAAGAAGAGAAGTCTTATACAAACACCCTACAGCACCTTGCTCAGAGGAAAGTTGCCCTCAGCAGCCTTAATCACAACATCGGGAGTCTTGTAGTACAGCCCAATAACTGCACCGACATCGTCAATTGACCTTATCTTATTCTTCTTCATCCAGTCCAGCACCCTAATCTTTTCTTCAACGTCCTTCTTTATCTCTCCAGAACTCATCCCAGTATGGAGGTTCAAATCCTCCAGAACCCTTGAGCTCTCATTCATCTTTTCAAAGGAATCTGTTCTGGGCTTCCACTTGAAGAGCGTGTTGAGGGTGACAGCCTCAACAGAAGAAACAACAAGCTCGCTTATCTCGTAAACCCTCCTTATCTCCTTTCTCCTGTCCCTGTACTGAACGACTATGAGTTGCAAAGACTCCAGCTCAGTCAAAGGAAGCTCTATGGGAGGATGGGTGAGTCTCCTGAGCACCTGCGAAGCCGTATCGGCGTGCATTGTGGAGTATACTGCATGGCCCGTGTGCATTGCCTCAAACAAAACCTCCGCTTCCCTTCTCCTCCTTATCTCACCAACTATTATCCTGTCGGGCCTCATTCTCAGGGAAGTCATCATAAGGTCCAGCATCCTCACTTCTCCCTTCCCCTCAGGATTGGCGTTCCTCGTGGTGAGCGGCACCCAGTTCCATTTCAGGTAGCTCGGAAGCGCAAGCTCTCTTGTATCCTCTATTGTAACAGTTCTGTTGCTTGGAGGTATCAGTGCGCACAGGGTGTTCAAGGTGCTTGTCTTACCCGAAGCAGTGCCTCCAGCAACCAGTATGTTTATCTCATACTGCATGCACAGCCACAGAAACGCAGCCATCTCTTCTGACAAAGTGTTCATCTTTTCATCTACGAAATCAACAAGCGTCCAGGGATTTCTTGAGAATCTTCTTATAGTTATGGTGTTACCGGAACTTGAGATTGGGAAAAGGGTGGCGTTCGCCCTGTCGCCTGTCGGAAGATGTGCATCAAGTATAGGTGCGAGCAGGCTTATCTCCCTCCCGCATTTCCTCCCAATCTGCGAAGCGTAGTTGTAAATATCCTCCTCCGACTCCAGACTGAGGTTGGTCTTCATCCACCCGAACTTCCTGTGGTATACGGAAATTGGCTCTGAGGAGCCGTTCACCGCAACCTCCTCAAGCCAGTCATCAGACATGAGTATTTCTATGTCACCAAGCCCATACATCCTGTTGAGCAGTATCCCAGCCAGCAGCTTTCTCTTCTCCTCATCAGCTTCCGGCAGCTCCTCGGTGAGCCTGCTGAGAGATGCATTGTAGAACTTGCCTTTCACCTCGCTGAACTTCCTCACATCACTTATCTCTTCGCTCTGCACGGTTATAATCCTCGCAAGCTCATCCCTAAGGTAATCCATGAAAATCTTGGTGTAGGGGCCAAGGACAGGAAGCACTAAATTATACACCGGCCTGCTCTCCCCCTTGACATCCATAATGCTGATGCATGATTTGATGTTATTCGCCTCTACGTTGTAGGTTTCTATCACCTTACCCTCCCGTAGCGGGTTCGCCTCTGCATCCAATTTTTTCTTGAGCTTGAGATGTGGCTTTTGCATTATGTTAAGCGGGTACACAACTTCCACAATTCCTCTTTCCTGAAGTATCTTGCCTATCTTCTCAAGCTTGTTCTGGTCAATGCCAACCTTGCCAGTTAGAACAGATATCTCCGCCGTCTGGTCCTTCTCAGAAGCTAGGGTATTGCATATATCATCTATTTTTGTATAAATTACATTAGAAGTTACCTCTGCCATAAGTAGGAATTTTCTTTGCTCAATATAAAAAGCTATTGTCTTCTCTCCGCTTTTCCTGCTTGCATGCCAATTTCCTTTCAGAAACCGCAAGCTTTAAAAACGAAATCAAGTCAAAATAGACGTAGCGACCAGGAAAACATTGAAATAATGAGCGCAGCTGGTCCCATCAGGGATAGAAATGACCAGCTTTAAAGGAAAAAAAAGGATTCATACGTCTACTGCTAGAGTATTCCCTAGGAATTCTGCTTATCCTCTCGGCAGCATACATGGCCGAGTCCCTCCTCTCAAGCTCTAATAAGCCTTCAGAACGTATCCTGCTTTTTGACTCTGCGAACGGCACCGGAGACAATCCAACCCCTCCGGATAACTCCTCCCAGACCACCATTACTGACAACAGCTTTTCAGTTTCCTGGAATGCGCCGCAGAACAATACTTGGAGCGCATCGCAAACAATGACCCCCCAGTACACTCCAGTCTGGGCTTCTTCAGAAACTGCAAACTGCTCCCTATGGTCAAATGTCTCAGGCGCATTTGCACTTATGGCTTCAAATTCAACGCCTCTTGTCAATAACACCTTAAACAGCATAGCATACAACTACGCAATAGACAGCCCGCAAATCTGGGCTTACATAAACTGCACAAACAGTTCAGGGACTTCAAACTTTACTGACAATTATACAATTGAGATAGATGCAACACCACCAACTACGCCAACTTTAGCAAATCAATCCAATGGTGCGACTTGGATTAATCTTGGCATGGGAAGCTGCATTGATTCTGGAAGCGGAGTTGCAAAGAAATTACTTTACAGAAACACTACCAACATAGTCAATCTCACTACTGAGGATTCGTACAATGATACTGGTCTTTCAGAGTTTACATATGCGTATGAACTTTCATGCTTGGACAATGTGGGAAACTACGGAAGCAACTCAACAACTTTACTTGCGAACACCTCTAAAATTACTCCCCCAACTGAAGTTCCAGTCCCCCCCCGAAATCAATCTGCTACACAACCTATTGGCAATGCGGAGAACATAACATACGTGCATCCTTCACATTTGGTCAAGGGGGAAACGGTAAAGTATACCCCTACCTCAGAAACGCATTGTATCAAGAGTACCTGTGTGGCTACATTGTATTCTGTGCAAAATTTCATTCAGGATACGCAGGGAAACTGGAAACACATGGGAGAAATTGCGAGCTTAACCTACTCCGGTAACATACTCAACATCTCTTGGAATAAGCGGAGCATCCTTCTTCAGCCATATATAATATATAATGGAGTTTATACCGATCAACTGCAGGGGTATAATTTCTCAATCTCCTATACTAATTTTGTAGAGTATATCAAATTTAGGCCAAGAATCAAATTTGTTGATGGATTGACGGAGTTTGGCTTCAAGAAAGTAAGCTGGTCCAATGATGAGGTAGTTGTTAATTTTGACGATTTGGCTGCGAATAATTTTGAAGTAACTCAGAACGAAACTCACATTTCTATACGAAATCTGGAGGGAAGAGTAAGCTCTAATGAGATGCTTGAATTGGACCCCACAATCACTCTCAATGAGTCAAACAGCGGGAATGTGGGCGACTCTTTCACGAACAGCTCGGATACGGGAGTTAATTACGGAACTCTCCAGTACCTGAGCGTAAGAAGTTCCAACGCAGGCGATGTCCGCAGGATTTTCTTACTCTTTGACCTTAGCGTTATACCTTCAAGTGCAACTATAACCGATGCAAATCTATCGTTGTACATGTTTGTTGCGCCGACTAACAATAGAACCTATAATGCAAATAACACCTCAAACAGCTGGACTGAGACTGGAATAACATGGAGCAACCAGCCGGTAACAGGCACCCTGCAGCAAGGTATTACAATAACTCTTAATGTTGCCAATATCTGGAAATCCTGGAATGTCACGAATGCAGCAGTTTCAAGCTATGCTCAGACAAACAAAAATATGAGCATAATGATAAAGGATGGTGCAGAAACTGCCTCTACTGCGAGATTTGCCATGTTTGTTTCAAAGGAAAACACAACAGATACATCCAAGAGACCGCAACTTATCATTACATATGTAACACCCCCAACATATTCCGATAATTCCACCAGTTCAACTTCGGCAAATACTAATGTGGAGCACAGGCTCAAATGGCAAAGTGAAACAGGATTAAGCGGTTATATCTTCAGTTTCTGCAATGGAACCTACCAAAAAACTACCATAACTCCGAATCCGACAACAACCTACACATTCCTGGACAACACGAGCAACAACGCATACTGGGCATCACCTGTAAATCCTATCACCTCTCCAGCAGGAGGAACACAGGCGACTGCGGTTCAATATGCGAATATGAGTTTAAACGACTCCTCATTCGCAAGGGTGTTAGGTGATGCGACAACCAATGACGACCCATACTGGAGCATGAACTTCACGATAAACGAAACTACAGCAAGCATAAACTGGATTAATGTCAGTCTTGGAGGTTTCAAAGTCCTTACTGGCGGTTCGGAAGCGGCAACCTGCTATGTGTTCAACTGGACTTCTGCGAGTTGGCTTTCAATTTCAACTTTGGGAACTACCCCTACAATAATTTCAAGCAACTACACCGCAGGAATTGGCGATATAGTAAATGCAAGCACTAAGGTATTGAATGTTTATTGCACAGGAGCACAGTTTGATTTGAATGAAGGTATCTATCTTGACTTCGTAAGTGTGGTGGTGAACAGTAGCAACACAACCTATTCGACTGCCAATTGCAGTGATGCTAATGCGGTGCTTACAAACGACTCTTGGGTTGCTATGACCGGAACCTTAGACTGGTCGAATGTCACCAAAATGATTACCTCAACAGAAGGGGCAACAGTCAAATGGTGCGTGTATGCCAACGGTACTGCAAACGAATGGAATAGTACTTCCTGTGTTAATCCTTTCAGTTATATCACAACGGCTGCCCCTCCTCCACCCACCTACTCTGAAAACTCAACAAACTCAACTCTTGCAGGGACATCCATAGAGCACAGGCTGAGATGGCAGGATGTAAATGGGTTAAGCGGTTACATATTCCAATTCTGCAACGGGACTTGGAATGGCACAAATTGTTTAGGACTTGCTGGCTGGGGCTGGTCGAGTTCCCTTACGACTTGGCAGTACAGAAAAAGTCATTATATACTGACTGCAAGTGGTGCGAATGTCAACTATGAAGTCCAAATCATTGTCATAAACGGAATCGGGACAGATAGTGGAAATACAGTTTATATAAATAATAAGGCAAGAAGTGACTTCGGGGACATAAGATTTACGGATTCAAATGGTGCTTTATTAAACTACTGGAATGAAGTTTTGAACAGTGGAGTCAATGCTACTTTCTGGGTGAACATCAATGGAAATCTTACAAGCACTAATCAGACGATCTATATCTACTACGGCAACAGTGGTGCGACAACGACAAGTAACGGCACAAACACGTTTCCCATCTGGTTTGATGATTTTTCTACGAATACTATAAGTAATTATACCGTAGATGGTGGTACATGGGCAATTGATACAACAAATGGGTGGTTGAACCAATCCAGTAATGGTGCTGGCGTATATCAAATTTTTCCAACTAGTTTAAATATAGCAAATGTCTCTGCGCTTACAAGAGTAAAAGAACCATCTTCAGGTTTTGACAATGGAGTAACACTGCGTTCAGCGAGTAGTAGTGTTGGTGTATGGTTCCAAAAAGCGGCTAGCGCTGTTGACATACAAAATCCAGTAAATACCGTGAAGAACTCAACAACTGCAATTGCTGATGATGGCAATTGGCATAGATATAGAGTTGAAATGAACGACGGTGAGGCTTGGTGGTATCATGATGATAATCTTATACTGACCTATAGCGGCAGCTTTACTGTTTCTTCAGGTTCTTGTAGTGCGTTTACATGGGCCGCTGGTGTCAGTAGTGTACCCTGGGCTTTTGATTATTTAGCTGTAAGGAATTTCGTTTATCCAGAACCCGCACATAGCACCTGGGGAGCAGAGGAACCGCAAACGGGATGGGTTAATGACACTTGGACTGCATTCGCCTCTGGAATGTGCTCCTCTCCATACACCGACTGCTGGAGCAATGTGACCAAACTGGTCAATTCCACCGTTGGAGCGAATGTATCTTGGTGCGTCTATGCGAATGACACCAACAACAATTGGAATATGACATCGTGCGTTACTCCATTCACTTATACAACCGCTGGAGTACAACCAACTATCAGCTTCACAATAACCCTCCCAAGAGGAGGTACGAATTACTCCTCCTCAGACTCGCTTCCAGGAACAGTGACTGGAGACATTTACTTCAACATAACCCTTGGGTACCAGACAAACGTTAACC
>JACCLG010000049.1 GCA_013425335.1 Microcaldota archaeon | reverse complement strand
GCAATAGCAGATGTCCTCCAGAAAGTCTCAAAGCTGCTCTATGAGAATGAGCAGATACAGGAGATGGATATAAATCCGGTTATAGTGTATGAGAAAGGGTACTGCGCAGTGGATGTAAGGGTGTTACCTTGAATGTAGATGTGCTCTTCAACCCAAACAGCGTTGCAATAATAGGCGCTTCAAGAGATCCTGGAAAGATCGGGCATGTGCTTGTAAGGAATTTCATTGAGGGTGGTTTCAGGGGGCCAATTTACCCAATAAACCCAAAATGCACTGAAATACTGGACCTGAAATGCTATCCAAGCGTTAAGGATGTTAAAGGTGGGGTTGACCTTGCGGTTATAGCTATACCGGCAAAATTTGTTCCTGGTGAGCTAAAGGAATGCGGGGAAAAGGGAGTCAAGGGGGCAATAGTAATAAGCGGAGGATTTTCCGAAGTCGGGAATGTTGACCTTGAGAACCAGCTCAGGGAAGTATGCAACAAGTACGACATTGCATGCCTTGGGCCTAATTGCATGGGAGTGATAAACCCATTGACAAGAGTTGACAGTGTTTTCATACCAACGTACAAAATGGGAAGGCCGAAGCTCGGGGCGGTGAGCTTCATAAGCCAGAGCGGTGCTATTGGAGGTGCCGTGCTTGATTTGATGGCAAGACAGGGCTTCGGAATGTCAAAATTCGTCTCCTATGGTAATGGTGCCGTTCTTGATGAGACTGACCTAATTAGGTATATAGCTGATGATGATAAAACCAGGATAATTGTGCTTTATATAGAAGGAGTAAGGAGGGGCAGGGAGTTCTTTGAGACATTGAAGGAGGTTACAAAGAAGAAGCCGGTGGTTGTGCTGAAGGGAGGCAAGACAGCGGGAGGCGCTGCTGCTACGAAATCCCACACAGGCTCCTTGGCTGGGAATGCTGCAGTATACGAAGCAGTATTCAAGCAGTGCAAGGCTACTGAAGCTCGAAATTTGGATGAAATTTTTAATTTCTCAAAACTTTTTGAGTCCCAGCCTTTCTGCAGTGGTGAGAGAGTCGGGATAATAACAAACGGGGGCGGTTTGGCAGTCATTGCAACAGACAGCGTTGAGGAGAATGGGCTGAAAATTGCTGAGCTGAGCGAGGAGAGCAGGAAAAAGATAAGCGAGAACGCACCGGCTTATGTTAATGTTAAGAATCCACTTGATTTGAGCGGCGATGCTGGCGCCGATAGGTTCGGGGTTGCGGTGAACGTCATGCTCGACGATCCTAATGTGGATGCCATTCTCGTTGGAGTGCTTTTCCAGACAGAAAACATTGATTCCAGAGTTGTCAGCCTGCTTGTGGAAGCATCAAATCTTAAGAAGAAGCCAATGCTCGTTGTATGCCCTGGTGGGGAATATGCCGAAGTGCACAGCAGGATACTGGAGAACTGCGGGGTTCCAACCTACACATCCTCAAATTATGCAATAAAGGCTTTGAGCAAGCTTGTGGACTACTCAAAGTTTGTGAATAAAAAATAGAAAAAGAAGGAGCTTATTTCTCTATTGTTGACAGGTCTCCAGTCGGCAGACCAAGCTCCTGTGCCTTTAGGACTCTCCTCATTATTTTTCCGCTCTGCGTTCTTGGAAGAGTGTCCCTGAATTCAATCTCCTTGGGGTACATGTGCCCTGCAAGCCTCGTCTTGATGAACTTCCTTATGTCATCCTCCAGCTCCTTTGAAGGAGTGTGACCCTTTCTCAAAACAAGGAATGCCTTGATTATTTCCCCTCTTATTCCTTCCGGGTCTGGCTTGCCGATAACTCCGGCCTCTGCAACTGCCGGGTGCTCAATCAGAACACTTTCTATTTCGAACGGGCCTACTCTCTCACCTGCAGTCTTTATCACATCGTCCCCTCTTCCTACATATATGAAATATCCGTCCGGGTCCATTTTTGCCTTGTCACCTGTCACATACCATCCATTCTTCAGGTATGATTTGTACTTCTCTTCGTTCTTCCACACTCCGTTGAACATGGACGGCCAGCCCGGCTGGAGGCAAAGGTCGCCCTCTACTCCCGGCTTGACCTCATTCCCATTTTCATCACGTATTGATGCGGTTATGCCTGGGAAAGGCTTGCCCATGTATCCAACCTTCATATCCATCTTTGGGTAGTTGCATATGAGCATGCTTCCTGTTTCAGTCTGCCACCAGGTATCGTGCACCCACAATCCAAACACCTTGTGAGCCCACCTTATAGGTTCAGGATTTAGCGGCTCCCCAACGCTGCATATGTGCCTCAAGCTCTTCATGTTGTACTTCTTCGGCACATCCTCTCCTGAAGACATGAGCATTCTCAGAGCAGTGGGAGCAGTATACCAAACATTCACCTGGTATTTCTCTATGAGCGAATACCACCTGTCAGGGTCAAATCTCCCATCGAATATCAACTGAGAAACGCCATTTGACCAGGCGCCTAGAATTGTGTATATTATTCCCGTTATCCAGCCAGGGTCTGAGGTGCACCAGTATATATCCTCATCCTTCAAATCCAGCACCCATTTTGCAGTTATGTGCTGCTGCGCCATCCCTCCATGTGTGTGCATCACTCCCTTTGGTTTGCCGGTTGAGCCGGAAGTGTACTGCATGAAAGCAACATCATCAGGGTTCATTTTCTCAACTTCAAAATCGCGCGATGCCTTTGCAAGCTCTTCATCAAAGCTGAGCTCGCCAGACTCCTTCTTCAAATCCTTGCCCCCTACGACAAAGACATGCTTGAGGCTGGGGAGGTCTTTTCTTACCTGGTCGATTCTCGGCTTTAGCTTCACGTCGGTAACAACGGCAACAGCATCGCTGTCCAGCAGTCTGTCTTTCACAGCTTCTGGACCAAAGGCGGCGAACATCGTTCCTGCAATCCCGCCCATTTTCAGTATGCCGAGGAAGCTTATGTAATTCTCTGGGATTCTTGAGAGGAAGATGAATATCCTGTCTCCTTTCTTGATTCCATTGCTCTTGAGCACATTGGCAAACTTGTTTGACAGGTTGGACATCTCAAGGAAGGTGAACTTCTTTGTAGAGCCGTCATCACCCTCCCAGTACAATGCAACCTTGTTCTTCCTCCATGTGTTTCTGTGCTTGTCTATGGTGTTGTAGGCCTGGTTCAGCTTGCCTCCATCAAACCACTCCACCTCGTCATGCACATCCTCCCATTTGAAATTGGGATAAACTTTTTCATATGCGCCCATATTGGGCTTTCCCTTAAACTTCTTCTGAGATACTCTTACAAAATTTATTTCCATTTTTCTCCCTCCATGCTATAATATGCTAGAGAATTTTTATAAAGTTATTCGTCAGTTGTCTATATGCCGAATCACCTGTAAGCAAGAAGAATTAAGCCGATGAAGCTTAATACCATTCCAACTGCACCTAGTATGTTTACCTCCTCTTTTAAGAAAATAATAGATATCAGGACAGAAACGAACATGCTGAGATTCAATATTGGCACAACCCCGCTGATGGTGCCTCCCTCTTTGAATGAGAAGTATGTGAATATGATTGATATGCAGAACACGAAAGCCAGCGCGAACGAGAAAATCACGGAGCCAGGGTTCACCGTATCAATGAATGAAGGGTATGTGGCTAGGAAGTAGATGAAAAGCGCAAGAGAGACAACGAAGACGATTGGTATCATAATCCGCCAGTCAACTTTCTTGATGAACTCCTGTACTAGGATATTGTAGGCGCCAAGGGCGAGCATGGTTACCAGTGCGGCTATTCTCCAGTCCATGGGTTCATCTTGTTATAAGATAGATAAATAGTATGGTGGTTATCACCATGGCTAGCGCGGTGAAAAGGGTGAAGATTACGCTTGTCGTCATGTAAGGGATTTTATACTTTGTTTTTAATAATTTATGCATGTGTAGTGGATATTACACCGCAAAGAAGGTGGTTGCTTGAAAATTGCAGTGCTTGCGGATTTTCATCTGGGGTATGCACGATTCTTGGATGACTCATTTGAGCAGGCTGAGAGGGCTTTCTCCAGGGCATGCGAGGAGGCGGATTTGGTGGTGCTGCTGGGCGACCTGTTCGACTCCAGGACTCCCAAGCAGGAGATTCTTGCGAGGTCATTCAAGCTTTTCAGAAGTGCCAGGGGTAAGAAGTGGGAGGCAAAACTTGTCAGCTATGACAGCAAGGACGGGAGGAAGAACTATGCCGAAGTTCCTGTTGTGGCAATCCACGGAACACATGAGAGAAGGACGAAGGAACTGGTCAACCCCATCGAGCTGCTTGAGAAAGCCGGATTTCTGGTAAACGCCCACATTGCTACTGCAGTTTTTGAAAAGGATGGGGAGAGGGTTGCCCTGCAGGGCATGGGTGGTGTCCCTGAGGAGTATGCGAAGAGTGCAATTGAGGCGCTTTCGCCAAAGCCCGTCAGCGGGGCTTTTAATATCTTCCTATTCCACCAGAGCATGAAGGAGTTCCTTCCCGGAGAGAGCCTCATGGGCATGGAGGACCTTCCCAAGGAGTTTGATTTGTACCTCTGCGGGCATATCCACACAAAAACAGTTCAGAAGCTTGACAGCGGGGCATATTTCATAATTCCAGGCAGCACGGTAATAACGCAGATGAGGAAGGAGGATGCCGAGAGCAAGGGATTCTTCATTTTTGACACGAGAAGCAGGGAGGCGGTCTTCCATGAGATACAGAGCAGGCCGTTCTTCTACGAGGAGCTGGAGTTCAAGCAGGCAGGTCTTGAGGAGGTGCTCGCCAAGGCAAGGAAGAGCATTGAGAAGCTGCTGGAAAAAAAGAGTGAAGCGAAACCAGTGATAAAACTTAAACTTAAGGGAACAGTAGCAAAGGGCCTCAGCCAGTCAAATCTAGATGTCAGCTCAATTCCCATGGAGTTTGAGAACAGGGCAATTGTGGAAGTTGATAAGGACCTTGAGTCTGAAACCCTTAAAGAGAAGATAGACAAGCTGAGGAGCCTGAGGGAGAGCAAGCTGTCTGTCAGGGATATGGGCATAGAGGTTCTCAAAAGCAAGCTGAAGCAGTACGGGTTCAAATCCAACGTGGATGTTGAAACTCTTTATTCAATGCTGAGCGAGGAGGGGAAGGGCAGTGCCGACAAGGCGTTGAAGAGGATTCTGGAGATGTAGCAGTTGACATGATAGTCTGACATACTCCCACCCATAAATGGCGTAGGCTTTCCCGCTATATTGTGATGAATAAGAATTAGGGCTCTCTTCCCCCTCACCGACTTGAGGAAGTTGAGCATCGGTTTCATGCAGCCCCCATCGCCCCAGCGGCCTTCTCTATTTTGGATTTGAGTTCAACAAGCCTTCCCCTGAGCTTCTCCTCCTGCTTCCCCAAAACTCCAATCCTGACGTTCATCGTCTCCTTGTCTTCATTGAGCTCTTTCACAACGTCGTCAATCTTTGACTCAACGAGCACTGAGCCGATGGATTTGAAAACCTTGCCGCTCTTGTTCTTGAGCTCCTCAAGCGCATCGTCTATCTCTCCCAGCTGCATCTTCACCTGCTGCTTCTGAATGATGATCATCTGGAGCTGATTCTGAGCGGTTTGGAACTCATTTACGTCATGCTCCAATTCCTTTGGCATATCCATGCTATCCCTCCTTTTCTGTCAGTTTTACAACAGCGAATACTACATTTAAAAGCCTGAGGTAGGAATGCACAGTGGCTCTCAAGGCTGCGAATTCCTTCGCCTCTATGCTTATGAGCAGAACCTTGCCTTTCACCATTATGCGCGCATTGCTCCTCTTCTTGAAGCTTGTCTCCTGCTCCAGGGATTTGAAAGCCTTCCTGACTGTCTTTGGGTTGCTGAATGCTATTTCGAGTGTTGCCTTCATGAAACCAGCTCAAGCCTGAGCAGGGGTTTGCTTCCGTATGAGAATGAAAGCTTTCTCTTCCCGCAGTTAAGTTCAATGAGGTCATCATCCTCAGGTTCCTCAAAGTCGAAGAGCCTCTCGAATTCCTCCTTTCTCTCCCCGCTCACCGCAATTTCATTTGGGAGTTCTTTGGGAAATTTGTAAATATGAAAGTTTGAAATCAAAAACTCACCCACCCAATCCCACGAATGGGCTTTCACATTCATCATGCATATGCTGGAAGGAATTCCGTTCTTTTCGTATACGAGAACCGCCCTTCTTTTGCCGAGCAGTTTTGCCCTTCTGAAGATTTGCTCTATGCTCTTTTTCCCGCGCTGCTCATTTACTGAGCCGGGCAGCACCAGCGAGAGCGCCTCGCAGAGAACCTTTGTCTTGGCTGAGGGTCTCTTGCTTGTCGTTACGTAGACTCCCATCTATTCAGCCTTCACTTCCTTTGCTATGGGTTGCCTCTCCTTGAAAAGCGCCCTGCACCCGCAGTAGGGGCATCTAACAAACGATTCATCCAGCTCTTTAACAGATTTCTTGCATTTCCAGCAGGTGTACATATCAACTACCTCTTTTTCACATCAGCAATTATTCTCCTGCCCGTCTCTCCGACTGCTGTTGTCAGCGAGTAGGCGCCGCCAGCGAATGTGGCGCCGCATGACCTGCATTTCCACACCGCGTGACCTTGTCTTTTGACCTTTCTCTTTCCGCATTTAGGGCATACATACCTTGCAACCCTCTGCCTGTCAACGGTATCAGCTCTCTTTCTCATCTCTGCTCCGTATCTAACCTGTGCTTTGACCACGGGTTCACCTCCATCAATCCAGAAGTTTTCTCAGCTCATTTCCCTTCTCAAATGATATGTCTATGAGGCTCATGAGCTCGTCTCTTGTGAAAGCGCCGCTTCCGCCTTTCTGCATTGCACATACATGCTCAGGAGTCGTCGCCAAAGTAAGCCTTGCGCTCATTGCCTTTTCCTCGTCAAGGCCAGGGTCAAGCACTATGTGCGAGTCTATCTTGGAGAATGTGCATGTCACGACCTTTTGGGTAACCTTAAGATTGTCGTTGCGCTCCGTCCTTATGAGGTGCCCATCCTCGTACTTGGGAAGTCTTGCACTGAGCAGAGCCGCCATGGCAGCCAATGCAGATGCATCTATGAGGTTGCCGTCGTGGTCGAGAACGTATATATCAACGAACACCATCAGAACCTTGTCCTTCTCTATGAACAGGGAGTTCAGGTCTAATGCGTTGCTGCTCCTTATTCCCCTGTCAACAATCCTCGCAAGCTCGATGGCACTCTCATCGGGAGGGCCTGGCTCGAAGGTTGGCGACGCCAGCGGGAGCAGCTCCGCGGTTGTTGAGAGCACACCTTCCTCAGGCCTGTCCTTGAACGGCATTCCGACATCTATCTTTACACCTACAACAACCTGGGTTTTTCCAAGCTTCACGCGGGCGCTTCCCTCCGCTGAATCAAATATTCCCTTCTCGACAGTGCACGGCCTGTAGTCTAAAAATCCCCTGTCGTCAGGTCTCTTCTCTTTCTTCATCAAATCTATGACATAATCCTTTTTTATTTCGTCGAGTATATCCATTTCAATCCCCTCTATCAACTTCATCCTTTTTCACTGCGTAGTGCGCCCTCAATGCCTCCACCTGAAGGGCATTTATCTTGGGGAACACACTGAATGCGAGCTCAAGAGCCTTCCTGAGCTCATCTTTGGTGAACATCCCGTCCATCTGAAGCAGCAACAGTTCATTGTTCCTTGGGGCTATGGCGATTGGCATGTCGCCGTCGCCGTAGTTGTCTTCCAGCTTGCCAGAGTCCACCGCCACCTCGTTTTCTATCTTGCCAACTGCAACAGCGCAGGGCAGGTCCTTCATTGGTATGCCGGCATCTGCAAGCGCAACCGCTGCAGCCGTTATTCCTGCACATCTGGTCCCGCCGTCAGCCTGCAGTACTTCTATGAAAATGTCAATTGCGGTTTTTGGGAACTTCTCAGTCATGACAACATTCTCAAAAACCTCCTTTATCACTTTTGACACTTCTATGGACCTCCTGTTCGGCCCGCTCCTCCCGTGCTCATCCAGAGTTGAGAATGGAGCCATGAGGTATCTGCAGTGTATAACAGCCCTGTATGGGCTGGCATCGTGCCTTGGAATGCACTCCCTTGGCCCGTATACTGCTGCAAGCACCTTATTCGCGCCCCACTCTACATATGCGGAGCCGTCAGCCTTGTTCAGAACGCCTGCCTGAATCTTCAGAGGTCTCATCTCATCCAGAGACCTCCCGTCAAGCCTTTTTCCATCAATAATCAATTTGGGTTTCTCCATACCATCACCAACTATTTACTAACTTCCTGCTTCAGGAAATCGCTGATTCTTTCTGTCAGACCGGTTGTATGCGCCTCCTTCTCAACCTTAAGTATCGTCCTCACTGCAAGAGCAGAATTTCCTCCCAGTATCCAGATTCTGCCGTTTTTGCCAACAAAGATTTCGCTCTTTGTCGCATCCCTGATCATGTCAAGCATGGAATTCTTCTTCCCTATCACCCTGGGAATCTTGGCCGGGCTTATCTCTATAATCTCGCCATCCTTCAGGCTCCTGGCGCCCTCAAGGTCCACATTCTTGACCTCATCAACTTCCACTATCTTCGCGGATATGACATCGCCAAGCTTGTGCTCGTACCTTGAGTCCTTTGCAGACAGAAAGCCGCGGTATGGAGAGTTTATGTCAATGTTATAGCCCGCAAACTTGACCTCATTAACAATGCCCACAATGATGTCGTACTGAGCAGGCATGTAAGGACCTTCAAGAGGTATTACTCGGGGGTTTGCCTCATCAAAAAGCCCCAGCACTGAAGAGTAGGTCCTGCCGTTCTCAACATACGCAAATTCAATCCTCTGGGGAGAGCCTGCAAGCAACTCGCCAGGTACAACAATTCTAGCCATCCATATCACCATCATTTCAGAATTTTAGTCTCAACATTTCCGGCCGTTATCTTGTTTATCTTATCGTAAAACTCACCCTGAAGCCCAGCCGGCATCTCAACAACGACTATCAGGTTTCCGTTTGACTGCCATTCCTCTTTCTGGATGCTGTACTCCTTGAGCGTGCCAAACGCCCTTGGAGCATATTCGGCAGGAACTCGCACTGCAATCCTCACCTTCTCAAACTTCATCGGCAGTATGAGCCTCAATGCGTCGACAACCTCCTTCAGCTGCGCCTCGGCATCCTTGAATGGGTCTATGCGCACCCTGCTCTCCTCCAGCGCCTTCTCAATCCTCTGCGGAGGGTGCGGTGCGCCAGTCCTAGGGTCGACGCACTCCCTTGCGAGAATTGCCACAATCTTCCTCCTTTTTTCTTCAACCATCTTCTTTCTCTGCTCCGTAGTGAGCTGGACATCCCCCTTTCTCAGTATCACTTCGGCTATTTTCATGAATTCGGTGGTGCCAAACGCCTTCTTCATTGCCTCGGCAGTGGGCCTCTCACCTTTCCTGGCATCGATGAATATTTCCTCGGCAACAAGCAGGTTGAGAATATCCTTCTTGCTCCCAGTCTTGAACAGGTAGGCTAGTTCTGGGTCGACCAGAATCTCAAATTTCTCCCCGTGAGTCTCCAGGCGGGCTATTATGGCCTTGTCCAAGCTTACCATAGAAACACACAACTAGGCCTTGGAGAGGTACTTGTTCACTTCCTCGTCAGAAAGGATTTTGAGCCTCTTGCCCTTTGTAATCTCTGCTATGTCCACATTCTCGGCCTTCAGCTTCGAATCAGTTGTCTTCTTAAGGGCTTTCATGGCAAGGCTTATCCCGTCGTCTATGCTGAGCCCGTCCTTGTACTCCTTCTCAAAGAATTCATCAACCTCCTTCTTCCCGCTCCCTATGGCATCTGCCTTGAAGCCGGTAAGGGCGCCGCTTGGCTCAGCTTCGTAGAGTCTGGGCTCGCTGTCAACTCCTGCTATCAGAAGTGAAACTCCAAAAGGCCTCACTCCACCATACTGCGTGTAGCTCTGCATGGCGTCGCAGAGATGCCTTGC
>JACCLG010000015.1 GCA_013425335.1 Microcaldota archaeon | reverse complement strand
TGCGGTAAAGTTTTTGTGAATTTACAAAGTCTGCGCGGGTAGGTGCCGAGCCAAAAGCATTTCCAGTTTTATTCCAGCCCTGATAACCCTCTTCAAAATCACCATTTTTCACTCCGCTGCTTGGAGGGACTGAGTTGCACTGCAGCGTCCCAGGTATGCAGCCGTAGCTGCAGTCGCCCGGGCAGGTTGGGTTCACGCATATATCCGTGCCAGGCTCGCATCCAAACGGACAGTTCACCGGACAGAGAGGCTGCGACCTGCAGCCGTCGTTGGCGCATCCGAATATGCACACCATTTTTTTATAGATGCAGATTCCGGTTTCATTGTTGCACAACCCGTTTGTGTCCAGCACGCTGCTGTCCTCGCACTTGTCGCTGCACACCACGTTCGCACACAGGTTAGGGGTTCCTATGCAGGTGACATTGTCAGGCAGGCAGCCGAGCTGGCATGTGGATGGGCATAATGCGGTTGTGTTATTTTGCGGTGGGGGCTGGGGCCATGGGCAACCCAGAAGTAACAGTGAGACAAACGCAACAGCTATCAGTGCATTTTTCATAAAACCACCTATATCACGGGCCTCTTGCTCAGGTAGTTTGATAATGAAAGCTTATCAAACGGCTTGCCCTTCAGCTTGCTCCTCAGTATAACGGCAAGCTCCTCCATGCTCAGCATCTTCCTCTCCCCAGTCTCCCTTACCCTGATGCTGAACTTTTTGCTTTCCATCTCCTTATCCCCAACCACGAGTATAAACGGCACCCATTCCCTCTCCGCATCCCTTATCTTCTTTTCAAGGGTTTCCGTCCTGTCGTCTATGTCAACCCGCACAGCCTCAAGCTCGAGCTGGCCTGCTATTTCGTTTGCATATTCAAGGTGCTTGTCTGTTATTGGGACAACTCTGACCTGAGTGGGCGACAGCCAGATGGGCAGCATTGGAACCTTTTTGTCTGCTATCCTTTTTGCCTCCCTCTCAAGCAATGCATATACAACGCGCTCTATGCTGCCGCTTATAGATGTATGCAGGATGAGGAGTCTCTCCTTCCTGCCCTCTTTTGTTGTATAGCCCAGGTCATAGGTATCGGAATTCTCCACGTCTATCTGCACCGTTGAGAGGGCCGAAGCCTTATTTGCAGAGTCCACAAAATTGAACTCGAACTTCGTTATGAAGTAAGCATACCTCAAATCAAACATCTCTATGAGAACTGGCTTGGCGACCTTCTTTATCATTCCAAGATACCACTCCTTGTTCTCGTTGAAGAAGTCTTTCTGGGCTCGGAATGTTGTCTCGAAATTAATATCCAGCATCTTCATCCATTCATAGCATTTGAGGTACTGGCTGTTGAACTCCTCCTTCGCCTGCTCCATTGTGCCGCAGAGGGTGTGCATATCAGGCATTGTGAAAGCCCTCAGCCTCTTCAGCCCTGCCAATTCGCCGGACTGCTCCCTCCTGAAGCTGTACTTGGTGAGCTCGAACATCTTGAGGGGCAAATCCTTGTATGAGATGACCATGTCGTGCAGCATGAGGAACTGACCGAAACAGGCTGCAAAGCGCAGGAAGAACTCCTTGTCATCAGATTTCACTGAGTACTGCCTTGCCGGGAACCTGTTCATGTACTTCTTCAGAGCTGGATGCTCGTAGTCATACATTATCGGAGTTTCAACTTCCATCGCACCATAGTTCACGCAGTAGTCGGTTATTGCCTTTTCAAGCAGCTTCTTTACGAGCCTGCCCTTGGGGGGCCATCGGAAGTTGCCTGCATCGCTCCCTGGCTCGTACTGGGCTATCCCGTGCTCCTTCATTATCTTTATGTGGGGAGGCTCAACATCATATGCCCTCACCTTCTCAGTTTCATACTTCACAAAGCTCTTGAAATCAAGCATACCAGTGTAATCGAACTTGTCGGGAGCAATGAGCTCGCCTTCTGGCGTTAGTATGAAGTATTCCCTCTTTGTTTTCTCCTCAAGCTTGAGCGATTCTGAAACTGCCTGCTGCGGGGCGGCCTGCTCCTCCTTGCCAAGCTTTATCTCCCTTGACAGCTCGCTTAGGGGATGACCCTTACATCTTATTGTGAACTGCTTGTAGTAGCCAAACGGGGCTCGTGTGACGTCATACATGCCCTTCCCTCTCAGCTTGCTCTCAATGTCCTTGAGTATTGAAAGAGCGGCATCAGGAGAGGAAGGAGTTGATGTGAGGTGCACCCACGGGTAAACAACTAATGTTTTTGCCGAAACCTGACCTGCCACATTTTCTATCTCGGCAGCAGCCCTCTCGGCAACAAGCGCGGGGTTGTCCTCGTCTCCCTTCTCAACAGAGATGAATATCACGAGGCAGTCGTCAATTCTTTTGGCTGCAAGCTCCGCTTCCTCTGCCTTGGGAATCGCCTTCTGAAGAGGCTTGTATTCCAGGAAATCCGAGTGTATTGTCAATAGTCTCATATATACCAGGTAAGAATTTGGCAAGGGATATTATAAAACTTTATCATTCAAGACACTGGAGTGAGTTATATAAACCCCCTTGGAGAAAATCAAAAATGGAGGTTGGTGCATCATGACGCGGGTGATTACGCTAATTATTCTGATGGCATTTATTCTGCCCGTTTTTGCAGTTGAGTGCCCGCCAGGGTTCCATTGGGAGAGAATGTCCGGAGTCGGCTGCGTCCAGGATGACTGCGCAGCTAAGGGTGGAGGTTACACCTACACTAAGGAGTGTTGGTGCGGGGATACGGTAAGAGCCTGCTATGGTGCCGTGAATTACAGCGGGTTTGATGCGAAAAAATGCAGTTCTTTCTGCCCGATTTCCAAATTTATTGGGTGCGCTGATGCGAATGGAAAGTGCCCAAATGATAAACCAACTCAGCCCGGATGCCAGTACCACAACCCAGACTGCGCAGAAGGTTATCAATGTACCAATAACGTATGCTCACCAACGCAGGAATACTGCGATGACTACTGCATTAGAATGGAGGGACCTCACGCAACCGCTACAATCCAGAATAACATATGTCAGTGCGGCTGCGAAGAAGGATACACGAATGAAAACAGCGATGTATTGCTTTGCCAGCCAACGAAAGCAACATGCGATGCCTACTGCAAATCATACCACGGGGGGGGACAAGAATCACGGTGACTCCTCCTACGGAACAGTGATGGGAACAGACTGCGACTGCCACTGCAACAAGGGGTATATCCCGGATAACACGCTCACATGCATCAAGGCTGCAAACTGCCAGGATGAGTGCCTCAAGAAAATGGGAGAGGGTGCAAATGGAAGCGGCACCTACCCTAACTGCAACTGCGACTGCCAGAAGGGGTATACGAAACATCATATTTACGGTAAGGAATGGAAGCTGGTTTGCAAGAAAGTGGAATGCCCGAAAAACTCAACATTTGATTATAGCAAGGGTGAGTGTGTCTGCGATAAAGGATTTTACCCGACTCCGAAGGATGGGGTCTGCATAAAACAGATTACAAAAGAGACATGCGGGAATAACCACTGTGACATAGAGCCGAAGGAAGGTGCGGTGATAGAGGACTGCGAGTTCTGCCCTCAGGACTGCAAGTGCAAAGCTGATGAAGTCTGCGACGTAAACAACCCAGCTAAAACCATAGAGAATATGGGCTGCATCAAGGCTGTTGCGCAGCTTGTTGAGATAGGATGCGCTGATGGGCGCGAACTTCCTCCAATCACTGTAGTGAGGGAAGACACCCAAAAAGAAATTGAAGCGCATGTTGGGATGCAGTTGGTTGAGGGAGACGAAGTGAGAATTAACGGGCTTACCACTAAGGATTGCAACAGACCATACGTCACTATCCAATGGGGTAATGTTAGAGGCAGGCTTATGCTCGGCCAACTCAAGATGTATGCGCTCACGATAAAGAAGGATGCTATTGAGAGCGGATGGCCAGAAATAACCACTAGAGAAGTGGGATGGACTGCGTGGGAGGTAATCAGCACTACACTGATAGAGTCAACACCGCTCCATGTAGTGCAATTACTGCTCTTCACCACAGCGACAGGGACAGGGGAGCAGGATGCGGTCAAAGTCTACGTAAAAAGCCATATCATAATCAACCAGACCAGCAGTGGAATCAATATATACACCCTTGAAGGGAATCCAACAGTGGAGTATAAAGGTAAAAACACAACGTTGGATAAGAGTATGAAGGTGACTGTGAATAAAGATGGAGTGAGTACTCCTGCGAACTTTACTGCAGGAGAGGTCGGGGACTGGTTCTTGAGAATTCCCTCTCCCCCTGGGGAGGAGAATGCTAATGCGAACGGAGGTGGCAATACTATGCCGGACTTAAGCGGCATAACCTCACAGCTCAAGAACACCTGCTGCGGTTCAACCGCAATGATAGGGATGTTGCTGGTGCTTGCGGCATGGGGAGGA
>JACCLG010000004.1 GCA_013425335.1 Microcaldota archaeon | reverse complement strand
ACTGCGTGTAGCTCTGCATGGCGTCGCAGAGATGCCTTGCGACAGATTCCACGTTCATAGGCTCATTGTATAGAAGCCTATGCCTCTGCGCCTCGAGCCTTGCCATATCTACAAGCCTCCTAGCATCTGCAACAAGGCCTGATGCAGTCGCAGTTATGTGGTTGTCTATCTTGAATATTTTCTTCATGGATTCAAAAACAAGAAGGTTTGAGACAATGTTCTTGTGCGCCACAAGAATGACCCCGTCTGCGCACACAACTCCCATGGCAGTGGCTCCCCTTCTAACTGCTTCCTTTGCATATTCTACTTGAAAGAGCCTTCCATCAGGGCTGAATACTGTTATGGCTCGGTCATATGCTTGCGGAGAAACCGGATACATTAATTCACCTCTTCTTCTCTCTACACTCTACGGTATTAATTCGCATCAAAGGTTTAAAATACTTAGCAGTCTACTTTTGCAATTTGCTCATCATGCCGGAAACTTTCAGAACCCTGATGCAACCATCTTCCCCCTTCACCTTGCCGACAAGAGCCAGGGCAGCCTTGACTTTCTGAGCTTCATGGTTGGAACAGAGAAGGATCCCAGAGTTGTCCCTGAATTCCACGAGCCTGGGGTTGGCTTTTGAGAAGCCAAACTCCCCAAGAAAAGAGAGAATGGCATTGTATACTTCATCCTTCGCCTCGCTTTCGCTGAGTTTTTGCCTGCACTCAAACCTGAAGTGTATGTACCTCCTTTTTTCTCTCATTGTTGGAATCATTGTATCATCTCTTTAGGATATACTCCGGAATCATTGAAATTGACTTTACCGCCTGGTCGTGAGAAAGGCCGAGCGCTTCCCCAACAGAGATAAGCTCGCCCGGCGACTTCATGGAGAGCCTGCCCGAGGCGCCGCTTGTAAGCACTGCATCTGCCCCATACTTGTTGCAAAGCTTCAGGAAAATGCTCATCTTTGACATGAGGAACGCCCTTTCCGCGCCTCTTCTCTCAAGGATAAGCAAGAGCGGGATGTCAAACGGCTTCTTGCTCTCTGCGGCTGCCCTCACCAAACCTACATCGGGCACAAATCTGGGAAATAACAACATGTCAATATCTTTTTTGCATGCTTTTTTCAGAGTTTCAGGGTCATCTGATGAAACCAGGATGATTTTACCCTCATTCCTCAACCTGATATCCTCTGCTCTCCTAGCTTTTATCTCAAGCCCATTCCCTTCTGGGGAGAAGCTGCATATTCCTCTGAAACCGAGCGAATTGGCATAGCTCTCCAAGCCTGCTTCCCAGAACTGCAAATCCAAATCATAGTATTCTGGCATGGGAGGCTCACTTCTCGTGAAACAGGGTGAAGACTATCCCGTTGAATTTCTTCGGGAACTGCATTTTAAGAGTGGAGTATATGGCTCTGAAAACATCCCTCTCTGTGATTATTCCTAGAATCTTGTCACCTTTCACAACTGGGAAGCCCCCGACTCTCTTCTTCTTGAAGAGGCGTATCACTTCTCCGATGTCAAGCTCCTCGTCAATGGTGTATATGTCCCTGCTCATGACATTCCTGGCCAGCTCGCCGAGTATGACATCTGCCTTGGAGGTATGGAACTTGGCGAACTCGGCGTCGCTTATGAACTTGAGTATGTCGTATGACCGTATCATGCCGACAATTCTGTGCTCGCTGACAACTGGGAGCCTTCTGAGCTGGTTGGCGCACATTATCCTTGCAACATCCTTTATTGCGGTGTTCGGAGTCACGGTGATGACTTTCTTGCTCATGGCGTTTCTCGCCGGGAAGTTGAACTTCTCCCCCGCAAGCGGGCTGATGAAATCCTGCTCGGTCACAAAACCGATGAGCCCCGCATCCTCGTCAAGTATTGGGAAGCCCCCGAAATACTGGTTGAGCATTATGTCCGCAACAGAGGCTACCGGCTCATCCTTATTTACAAACAGGACTTCCGTGGTCATGATTTTTGAGACCGGGGCGTTTATGCCGCTGAGGAAGTTGCCCTTGTAGTTTTTCTCCATTACGAAATACTTGTCTCCGCCGCCGAAGTAGTTTATAAGGTCTGTGCTGGTAACAATGCCCTTGAGGTGAACCAGCGAGTCAACTATGGGTATTTTTCTCTTCCCGGTTCTCATCATCAGGTCGCAGAGGGCCTTAACCGTGGTATTCTGAGCTGTGGTTATTACCTGTTTCGTTGCAATATCGAGTATCTTTCTTCTTTTGCTCACCCACATGCCGATACCTCCTGCAGCAACGCCGCAAATTTTCAGCTGTACGCCCTTCCTTTCTTACCTGCGCTGGTGAGGCCCCGGTAGGCCCTTCCCCTCCCAATCATTGATGAGAGTGACCTGTCGTTTTTTATTACGGGATGGCTGACATCAAAAAGCAAAACCTCAAAATACTTGAAGCGCCCATCCTCCCCCACCCAGTAAGAGTTGAGAACCTCTAGGTTGGGGAATTTTGTTGATGCCTTCTCCTCCGCTATCCTCTGGAGGGATTTCCCAGGTGAGAAAAATCTTCCCGACTTGGAGGGTTTCCTCCCAAGGTCTGGCTTGGGCCTCTTCCTCCTTCCCCTCCCGACTTTTACTCGGGCAACTACAAAACCCTGCTTTGCCTTGTAACCAAGTTCCCTCGCCCTGACTATGTTGGTCGGTTTGTTGACCCTCTCGACAGGCCCACCTTTCCTCCACTCTATAAGCCTTGCCTTGTATAAGGGTGAGCGCTCCCTATACTCTTTTTCAAATGTCTTTTTCACCAGTTTGTAGAATCCCATAAATACCCCTCAAAAAACCTCCTGAGTATCTTTTAAAGTATTATGTATATTAAATTGATGTATGGGCATTTTTAAAGTCAAAGTAAACGAAAAATTCGTAAAAGCGAAGCTGAAAAATGGCATGAATGTGCTTGATTTGATGCATCAGCTAAGAGTTAACAGGGAGACTCATCTTGCAAGGAAAAACGGAGAGCTCATCTCTGAGCTGGAAGAGGTTTGCGGGAAAGATAAAATTGAGATATTCGGTGTGGTCTATGGAGGTTAGCTGTTCAAAATGCAACGGAAGCGCTGCGGTTTATCTTCCCTACGGGGATGAGAATCTCTGCAAAAAGCATTTTGCTGAGAGCCTTGAGAAGAGGGTTAGGAGAACTGTCAGGGAGTTCAGAATGATTGAGAAGGGGGACAGCATAGGAGTTGCGGTTTCAGGTGGCAAGGATAGCGTGTCAATGCTGTATCTGTTGAAGGATATATGCGACAGCATGAGGGTGCCTTTGGTTGCCCTGTCAGTTGATGAGGGAATAAAAGGATACCGGGAGGGGACCCTGAAGATTGCCGCGGAGAACTGCAGGAAGCTCGGAGTTGAGCATAAAATCCTATCATTCAAAAAAGAAACTGGGATTACTGTTGATGAAATTGCCAAGAAAGATGAGAGGATGAGGACGTGCAGCTACTGCGGTGTTTTCAGGAGGTGGATTCTGAACAAGGCTGCAAGGGAGATGGGGCTGAGCAAGCTTGCAGTGGGGCACAATCTGGATGATGCGGCTCAGACGGTTCTCATGAATTTCCTTAGAAACGAGCCTTTCAGGCTTGCGAGATTTGGTCCAAGCGGAGGGGTGATTGGGCACGAGTTATTTGTTGACAGGATAAAGCCGCTGATAAGAATTCCCGAAAGGGAAGTTGCAGTATATTCAATAATAAAAAAAATGAACATCCGGTTTGGGAGATGCCCTTATGCGCATGAGGCATTCAGGAATGAGGTGAGGGTTTTCCTCAATGACACTGAAGAGAAGTTCCCAGGCACGAAATTCAGGGTTTTCAACAGTTTCATGAGCGTGAGGGATGCGCTGGGGGGAAAGTTTAACACAGATGAAACCCCAATGAGATGCAAGGAGTGCGGAGAGTTGAGCTCCAAGGAAGTCTGCATGAGATGTCATATGCTGAAAGAACTTAGGTAGTTAAATTTTGAGAAGTGAAAAGGGCAAATGTTTTTAAACTATCACTTCTAAAATTTTATTCCGACTTTAGGTGTTGAGTATGGGCTTGAGGCCTGCGCATACGTGCAGAGATGTTGGAAAAGTCTCTTGGACAAGGTTCTCAAAGAAGAGACCTAGAAAGTCCTTCGTTAAGGCACTTCCCCACAATGCGGTGCAGATTTTCAATATGGGGGATGCCGGAAAGCCGTATGAGATGGAGATGGAGCTTGTAGCCAACAGACCTATTCAACTGAGGGATAACGCCATAGAGGCGGCAAGGCAGGCGGCGAACAAGTACCTTGAGAAGCAGATACTCGGCAACTTCTACTTCAGGGTTCTCATATTCCCGCACAATGTTATAAGAGAGAACAAGATGATTGTCGGCGCAGGTGCAGACAGGCTGCAGAAGGGCATGGGAAAGGCATTTGGCAGGGCAACCGACAGGGCTGCAAAAGTCAAGGCAGGCCAGAAAATTTTTACGATTAGACTGATGAAGAAGGATTTTGAAGTTGTAAAAGATGCTATGAGAAGGGCTTCTCAAAAGCTTTCAGGAGCATATCACACGGAAGTCGTTGAACTGTAGCGCTTATCTTCTGTTTGGAGGTGTAATGAATGGATAATATACTGTGGTTTTCTCAAATAGGCAAAGAAGACGTCGGAAAGGTAGGCGGAAAGGGAGCTAACCTCGGCGAGATGGCAGGTGCAGGGTTTCCTGTCCCCAATGGCTTCTGCACAACCAGCGAGGCATATTTCGCATTTATTAAAGCAAACGGAATTGACAAGGCAATTGCAAGAATCACTCAGAATCTTGACGTGCAGGGCACAGATAAACTTAATGCTGCAAGCGATGAGATAAAGGCATTAATATTATCAGCAAGGGTCCCTGACTCCCTAAGGAGTGACATAATAAAGGCTTACAATAAACTCTGCGGCGTTGACGTTATGCCGAGTGAATCTGAGGAGAAGTACGTGGCTGTTAGAAGCTCCGCGACTGCTGAGGACCTTCCAGAGGCTAGCTTTGCAGGGCAGCAGGAAACATACCTGAACATAAAGGGGGGAGACAATGTGGTCAAAGCTGTCCAGATGTGCTGGGCCTCGCTCTTTGGGAGCAGGGCGATATACTACAGGCAGGAGAAGGGGTTTGACCACCTCAAAGTTGGATTGGCTGCCGTGGTTCAGGAGATGGTGCAGTCCGAGAAGGCTGGAGTCATGTTCACAAGCGACCCGATAACAAACGACCCGAACAGGATAGGCATTGAGGCAGCATACGGGCTTGGCGAGATTGTAGTTTCAGGCTCCATAACTCCGGATTCGTATACTGTGAAGAAGGACACGCTGGAGATAATTGAGAAAAATATTGCTAAGCAGACGTGGATGATAACCAAAATCAACGGTAAGAATGAGCATGTGAACATAAAAAATGAAATGCAAGAAAAGCAGAAGCTCACTGAGAATGAGGTGGTTGAGCTTGCAAAATACGGCAAGGAGATTGAGAAGCATTATGGATGGCCCCAGGATATTGAATGGGCGGTTTCCAGGGGTGAGATTTTTATTGTTCAGAGCAGACCCATAACAACTTTAAAGAAGGGAGGGGGTGAGACTGTGGCTGAGAGTGCAACTTCTGTTGCGAATGCTGAGATGATTCTGAGGGGTGTGGGCGCAAGCCCAGGCGTTGCTGTGGGGAAAGTAAAGCTGATTCCTACAGCGAAAGACATTGACAAGATGGAGAAGGGCGAGATACTTGTTACCGAGATGACCTCGCCGGATTATGTCCCAGCCATGAAGAAAGCGGCTGCCATAGTCACGAATGCAGGGGGGGCGACGTGTCATGCAGCAATTGTAAGCAGGGAGCTTGGCGTGCCGTGCATTGTCGGAACAAAGAACGCAACAGAAGTGCTTCATACCGGAGATTTGATTACAGTTGATGCAAAGATGGGTGTTGTTTACAGAGGAAAGGTTGACATAGCAGTTGCAAAGAAACCAGAGGCAGGAGTGATGGTCTCTGCTCCAGTGATAACCGGGACAAAGATATATGTGAACCTGGGTGAACCGGAGCTCGCCGAGAAGACGGCCGCCCTCGCTGTTGATGGGGTCGGACTCTTCAGGGCAGAGTTCATGATTGCGGGAATAGGCCTTCATCCAAGGAAGGCAATTGAGGAGCACAAGGAGCAGGAATACACCGATAAGCTTGCAGAGGGAATGAGGCAGATATGTACAGCTTTCTACCCAAGGCCTGTCGTTTACAGGGCTACAGACTTCAAAACAAATGAGTACAGGAACCTGCAGGGAGGAGAGAAGTACGAGCCTAAGGAGGAGAACCCAATGATGGGTTACAGGGGATGCGCAAGGTATACGACAGAGCCTGATGCTTTCAAGCTTGAAGTGGATGCAATAAGGAAAGTGAGGGAGGTATACGGGCTCAAGAACCTGTGGCTCATGATACCCATGGTGAGAACCATTGATGAGCTGAGGGGGGTGAAGAAGCTCCTTGAACAGTTCGGCCTGAAAAGGAACTTTGATTTCAAGCTGTGGATAATGGTTGAGGTTCCGAGCACCATATTCCTGGCTGAGGAGTTCTGCCAGGAGGG
>JACCLG010000047.1 GCA_013425335.1 Microcaldota archaeon | reverse complement strand
ACAGCGTCCGAGGCGATGACGATTTTACTAAGTAGAACCGCCTAAAATAAAGCTTTTCTTCTGTTTAAACTACCTCTCTGCCACTCTATACACCATGCCTAAATTAGGCCTTTTCTCTTATTTAAATTTGCTTAAAAATTCCCAAATATTCTCATTTTTTTCAGAAAAACAGCGGGCCTAACTCCTCTCCAAATCCCTTCTCACTCATCTGCTAGATCTATCGGATTTCACTTCAACTCCCTGAACCTTGCTTTGATTTCCTCCAAGGTATGTGTAAAAGCCGAGGTATGGAAGCTGCTGATGTCCTCGTCTGCGCCGAATCTCTCTAGCAGATCTTTTATGAACTCACCTCTTGTAGTCTTTCTTCCCATGTACCTCCACTCCATGCATAGCTATATATACCCGAAATATTTATAACTTTATTAAGAAAATATGTAAAATCTTCATATATTTTGAGTTTTTTGAAAAAAATATGGGAAATTCTGCAGAAATGGGGTGGTATCTTGGAAGAAATCTCATTAACCGAGAAGGATATGCTCCTGCTGGAAAAGCTTCAGGCAAACTGCAGAAAAAGCCTGAAAGATATTGCAAAGGAAGTTGACATGCCCATGTCCACAGTTCATGAAAAAATCAAGAGATTTGAAAAGAATGGAGTTATAAAAAATTACAGGGCGCTGCTTGACGAAAAAAAGGTTGGGTTCGGAGTGACTGCGTTCATAATGGCATCTACTGAATACATCAGGGGAGAGAGAACCTTTCAGAGGAACATCGGAGAGAGGGTTTCCTCTTTGCCATATGTCCTTGAGACGCACACCCTCAGCGGAGACTGGGACCTTATAATCAAAGTGAAATTCAAGAACGTCCATGAGCTTGGGAAATTTGTGAATGAGAGGATAAGAACACTCCCGGGAATAAGCAAAACAGTGACTATGGTATCCATAGATGAAATAAAGGAGGATACTGTCCTGAAACTCAGATGAATTACCCAAGCAGCTTCAAGAATTCCAGCAGCTCCTTCCTGCTCAGCCCAACACCCGGAGTTTCAACAAGCTGCTTCGAAATCTTCCCGTTTTTGAAATAAACAACAGTGGGAACTCTCTCAACCTCGCACCTGTCCCACAGTGGGTTGTCATCCTCATCAACAACGGCAATTACCGTTCCGCAGTCCTTCACTTTTGCAGCTTCGCTCTCAAAGATGGGCCTGAAAGCCCTGGAGTAGGGGCACCAGCTGGCAAAGAAAAGCGCAAGCAGTTTCTTATTCAAAGCCAGCAGCTTCTTCAGTTCCACCTCATTCTCAATTTCCAGCATGCAACCACCTGCGGTGTATACTGCATTATGCTGTCCCAAAAACAATTGAAATGCTTAGATTGTGATTACCTTATCGCAGAACTGGGCAACCTGCGCCTTGAACTTCTCATCGCTCTCCTTCTCAAGCAGGAAGATTATGCCGGTTATGCCCAGCAACCTCATCTTTCCGGTTAGAGCGTGGATGAACCTAAGGACTGTATCAGGGTCGTTGTAGATGAGCATTGTGCTTATGGAGTCAATGAAGACAAACCTCTTCTCTGCTGGCAGGCGCAGCATTGCCTGCTCCATGAGTATTGACAGCTCAGTCAGATTTTTGGGAGAGCTCACATAGAAGCAATTGTCCGTGGCGCATCTCTCCGCGCTGCCTCCTGCGCTCTCAGTTATCAAATCTATGAAAAACAGCTTTGACAAATCCAAACCCATCCCTTTGATGGTTGCCTTCAGCGTGCTATACGGCCTGTTGAACGTCACATAGGCGCCGTTCATTCCCTTCTTGCCGATAAGGACTTTGAGCGCAGTCTCCTGCGCTATGCTGTATATGTCTGCAGATGAAATAATAAGTGCTATAAACTCTGTGGGAAGGTCCTCAATCCTCTGCTCAATTTCCTTTTCAGACTTCTGCGCCATGGTTATACCTTCAGCTTGCCTGATTTAAATATCTTCTCATCACACTGGCTTTGCACCTAACGCAGGGAATTGAACCTAAGCCCTTCATGGGACTACTACAACCTTCCAAAAACAGAATCTTTCGGGAATACTATTATCCCATTATCACCAAACTTGAACGGGCATATCTTGTCCGAGTGCTTGGTTCCCCTCATTTTCAATATCTCCAAAGCCCTGACTTTCATGTCCTGCTGCCTTGCGTAGTATAACAGCAGAACTGCATCGGAGAGAAACTCAACACCGGCTTCCCCTCTCCTGCTGCCGAACTGAAGAATTATCTCGGAAACAACCATGCTTGTGCATTTCCACTCCCTCAGCCTGTTGAAGAGCGCAAGCACAGCCTCCCTGCCCTCATATGGAGTTTTGAACAGAAGCGAGTATGACGTGAGGGAATCCAGCCCTATCCTCTTTGCGCCTATGGAATCTATGGCATCCTTCACCGTGCTGCCGCCGCCCCTTATTATCTCTGCAATCTGCTGCGGCTTGTACTCCACCAGTGCAAAAAGCCCCTTGTCCTCCAGCTTCTTCAAATCCCACCCGTACTGCAGGGCATGCTTGTACATGGATTTCTTGGTCTCTTCAAAGGTTACAAAGATTCCGGGCTCCCCGTACTGCACTGCACCGTTGTAGAGGAACTGGAGCGACAGCGTTGTCTTGCCGCTGCCAGCGTCACCGCATACGAGTATTACGCTGTTCCTCTCAAATCCGCCCTCAATGAGCTCGTCAAGGCCCTCTATTCCCGATGGCACTCTCTCATCAGAAGGTTTGGCAAGTGGCTTCGGAACCATCTGAGGCTTCGGCGCCCCATGAACACACCCAACCTCCTCAGCTCCACTAATTCTTCTTATTCTTTTCATGCAATTACCTTTCGCAAACGTCCTTATTAACTTTACCCCAGCCTGCCCATTCCAGGTGATTTTGAAATATACTCTTTCAGGATTCCCTTCGCGTCATCAGGCCTGTCCACCTTCACGGCAAAGAACCCGTGCCTTGCCTTCTCCCCCATGAAGTATATGTTCTGTATGTTTATGCCCTCATCTGAGAGCATTCTGCTTATCCTCCCTATCTCGCCAGGCTTGTTCGGAATCCTCAGCACCAGTATATCCGAGCTTATCACAGTGAAGCCGGCCCTTTCAAGAAGCGATGCTGCAGCAAGCTCATTCGAGAAAGTCATGTGCAGCACGGCAATCCCTGCAACCGCCTCCCCTGACAGGAACTCTATATTCACTCCGTTCTTGCCCATCATCTCCGTTATATCCGCAAGCAGGCCCACCCGATCCTTGGCAAATATCGTCAGCTCCTTCATAATTTGTTTTCGGCAAGCAATATTAATATATCCTCGCACAATTTCCTAAGCATGGCAGCGAAAAGAGCCAAAACCGCAAAAAACAAGATAAAATACAGCCCGAAGCTTATGCTCATAGGAATTGTCTCAGCGATAATTGCCACCTTCAGCCTGATGTGCATACCCTGCCTCATGGCAACATTTCCTTCCATAGGATTGTTCTTCGCTTTTCTCGGGGTGCTCGCCCTGTTCCTGGCGCGCTACAGCTGGGTTTTCCTCATCCTTGGGGTGCTTCTCCTGGTGCTTGGCGTGCTGCTTTCGCTGCAGAGGAAAAACAAATGCGGATGATTTATATACTAAAATACAAAAAGTGAAACGATGAAAAGAGCTGCGAGAAAGAGCAAAAAGGCAGAGGACTGGAAACCTGCAGCTGTTTCGCTACTGCTCCTGCTTGGAGTAACCTTCATCTTCTACTACGGGGCATTTTCCAGCATGAAGCTCTACATAGACGATGCAGACCCTTACTCCTATGCGGCGGTAATCCTCCCGATGTTCATTATAACGCTTGCATTCTTCTACAGGAAAGACCTGAAGGTTGACTGGAATAAAAAAAAGTTCCTGCTGGCCATTCCATTCTTTGCTGTATCTGCCATGTTGCTTTACGAAGCCGGGGCATTTCCCAAGTATGCTCTCACTCTGCTCTCCCTTCCCTTCTTCGTGGCTGGCTGCATGCTGCTTTTCTTCAGCATCTACACCATGAAAAAGCTGCTCTTCCTCATCTTGTACCTCTTCCTCCTCTGGACTCCTCTTTTCCAGCCTCTTGTGTCAACACAGGCAGGCATAACCGACATCACAACCGATGTTGTGCAGCTCCCCCTGAACCTTCTGGGGCTTCCCATAGAAAGGGAGGGCAATGCATTCTACTCAGGCTCGAAAATATCCCTTGAGGTGGTGCCTCAATGCGTTCCGCTCAGCGCAATCATTGCACTGTTCTGCTTCCTGCTCCCGTTTGCCTATGTTGCAAAAGGGGAGATAAAAAACAGAGTGGCATGGCTTGCAGCATGGGTTATTGGATGCTGGGTGCTTGACGTGCTGAGGATAACTGCAGTTCTTTTAATCTGGTACTACTCCGGACTTTCCAATGCTCTGCAGGTATTCCACGCAATAGGCGGGAACATAATATTCGACTTGGCTCTGGTGGCAGCCCTGCTCTCCTTCAAGCTTTTCAGGCTTGATTTCAACCTGAATCTATAGCTTGCTGAACCTTCCCTCAAGCTTCTTCAAGACACCCGGAAGGGTTGTGTACTCCATGTCCGCAAGCGGGAGCCTGTGCGGCTCGAACGGTCCGTGCCTTCTCATGTAGTCTGCAATCTCTGCAGCCTTCATCCTGTTGTAGTCGTACACTGGGTCATCAAAGAAGTCGTTTGGACCCACAAGCATGCCGTCTCCAACCTGGAAGCCAAGAGCAATCAGCCTTGGCGGGCCGTCGAATCTCGTGCATTTGGCATTCTTCACTCCCACTGGCATCAAAGGACCGTTGTGGGAGCCCCTCATCCATCCGGAAACCAAATGCGGGAAGCTGAATCCCTCAAGAACCTCCCCAACTGCGGGCAAACCTGACTGCGCCCTTATAATTCCGCAGGGGTCGTCTTTTCCAACATATTCACCGGCAATCTGGTATAATTTATCTGTGCTTATGCACGCAACCGGCTCGTCAGCAGGAAGCTTTCCCCCTGGCTTAGGATAGACTCTCTTTATTACATACCTTCCCTTAGCGCCAATCAATGCGAGTATGTCATACATCTCCTCAGGGCTCTTCATCTTCACCATCTTGTGCTCCATTATATCCCAAATCTCAAATATGAAGCCGCTATGCAGGGAGGGGTCAATCACCAAGCCGGCTGTGTTAAACGGGTCTGCAAATACTTTGTATACCGGAAGGTTGAACGCCCCTGGCTCTGTCTTGTCCATCATGAATGCAATTATAGGCTCTGCCCTCCTCTCCGTGAACTCAATCTCTGCGCTGCCCGGCCCCATCCCCTTGACATTTCCGCAGAATGCATCCTTGAGCAAATCCTGCCCTGCCCCGTAGAGGTGCATCTTCTTGGCAAGGTTTGCGCATTCCACGAATGTGTCCCAGGCAAGCTTGTGTACCTTGGGGTTGTCCACACCGTGCTTGTGCGTCATTATCAGTTCTGTATCGTCTCCGCAGTGCGTCACCCTGAAGTCAATCAGCAAGCCGGACTTCTTTGCCTTCTCCAGCTTCCTCTCTGCGAGCTTAAGGGTGTCCTCGTGCACCAGAGAGTGGCCTGCATAGCTTCCTATATCTGCTTTTATCAGACTGAAAGTAGTTTTTCCCGGCATAACTATCACCAAATAGGTATGGTAAGTCAAGGCATTTAAATATATTGATGCAGAATTATTCCAAAAGGGCCCGTAGCTTAGTTTGGTTGGAGCACTCGGCTGATAACCGGGGGGTCGTGCGTTCAAATCGCACCGGGCCCATACTTTTATATTCATCAGGACAGACTATTTGATGGATGGTTAAGTGACTTGGAAAGAATTCCTTCAGCCGGACTGGAGAAAGATTGTGATATTTATCCTAATCTTCATAATTTTCTCTTCCACACCTATCTGGATAACTATACATTGTTCTACTTGGGAATGCATGCCAGGGCCAACAATGTCCTCACTTTTTAATAGTTTAGAATCGATGAAGAACAAAGAATTCTATGATTTTGGATATTTTAATAGTTGGATTGTTACATTTTTTGGCTCTCTAATACTAAGTTATCTCCTCTCCTGCCTTATAATCCGAGGTTATGATAAGTTGAAGAAAAAACCAAAGAAGAAAAAGAAGAGATGATTTCATGGAGAAATTTGCAAGAAAGCAGAAAGTCCTTCGCACCGCGCTTATTCCCATTTTTATACAGGTTTATTAAACTGGAATGCACAATCTACTCATGGCTTGGGCAGTGAGAAAGGAACCTCCTAAAGAAGCTGAAACCAAGGCAGGAGTTGTAAAAATAAGCACGGAGGAGAGTCCCACTCTAGAAATCACAAAAACCTTTTTTGGACAGAGGGCAAGAACCGACTGGGAGAGGAAGAAGACGGCTTACCGCATTTTCCTAACTCCTCTTGGCTCGCCGGAGGAAAAAGAAATAGGGAACGCAGAGGTTCTCTACAGGAAAGTCAGCGATATACGGCACCCCGCGATGCACGCAATTTTCAAGAATGCAGGTTTGAAGGAGGATGACAAAATCGCAATGATTAACGTCTTTTACCCAATTCCGTTTGAAGAAAAAGATACGCCAGCCGGCACCAAGCTAGTTGTGCCCTCTAAGGAGTTGAGTCGAAAAGGCATAGCAAGAGCCGTTATAACTGAGGTTCTGGAGAAGTGCAAATCAGACGGGGCAAAAGTAGCTTACGGCTGCACAACAAAGCCTGAAATGCAAGCTCTTCTCACAAACTTCGGGTTCCAAAGAACGGAATACTTCTACTTGAAAATGCTCTGAAACAACCTGCGAAACTCCTTTAATTACTTCGCTCTTAAATACCATTCATGAATGACTTGGCGGTTGATGTCAGAAAACTTTCTAAAAAATACGGCACTCTCCTTGCACTTGACAGAGTTGATTTGAAGGTTGAGGAGGGCAAGCTCTTCGCCCTGCTGGGGCCTAACGGTGCTGGAAAGACAACACTGCTGAGAATTCTCACAACCCAGTTCGAGCCCACTTCGGGAGACGCTTTCGTGCTGGGCAAGAATGTCATCACGCAGGGAGAGGAGCTGCGCGAGCTCATCAGCTATGTGCCCCAGGAGATGAGCGTTTGGATGGACATCAGCGGGTACGAGAATCTCCTGATCTACTCAAAGATATACGGGCTGTCCGCGGAGGAGAGGAAGGATGCCATACGCGACTCCCTGCAGCTGATGGATCTCGCTGATGCGGCGAACAGGCTCGTCAGCACCTTTTCAGGAGGGATGATAAGGAAGCTGGAGCTGGCATGTGCAGTGATGATCAAGCCTAAAATACTCTTCCTTGACGAGCCCACAATTGGGCTTGACCCTGCTACAAGGAAGACAATCTGGAAGAAGCTGAGGGCGCTGAACAGGGAGAGTGGTACAAACGTATTCTTCAGCACCCACTACATGGACGAAGCGGAGCTGTATGCAGATGAGATTGGAATAATGAACAAGGGAAAGCTCATCAAGGTTGCCTCACCTGAAGAGCTGAAGCGCTCTGTGAGCAGCGACCTTGTGACCATAGAGAGCGGCTCTTTAATAAGCAGGAGCGTTGCATCCCATCTCAGGAGGCTGAAGGATGTCAGCTGCGTGGAACCAAAAGGGGATATAGTGGAAATATCAACAAGGAGCAGCGAGGAGTCTCTCGGAGGGATTGTAAAATCACTTCTTGCAGATGGAGTTGTGATAAAAAAGATTTCAACTCGCAAGCCTACAATTGACGATGCATTCCTGAGGTATGCGGGCACGAAGGGATCCTCACAGGATGTGGGTAGGCTTCAGGAGCTGAAGAGGACGAGGGAGCGCATAAGGAGGGGATGACCGCTAACTGGGTGTTGCCATGAATATAAACGAGTACACGCGCGTCATACTTGCAATGATTGAGCTTGAGATAAGGAGAATTATGCACGACAGGACCGAGCTCTACCTGAGGGCGGTGCAGCCGCTTCTCTGGCTGCTCGTTTTCGGCCCTGTTGTCGGCTCTTTCCACAGCATACCAACTGGCAATATTCCTTACACAGACTACATCATGCCAGGGGTGCTTGTGCAGTCTACAACCACAGTTGCGATATTCTTCGGGTTGGTTGTGATATGGGAGAGAGAGTCGGGCATACTGAAGAAGCTTGTCGCATCCCCTTCGCCCGACGTTGCAATCGTCATGGGCAGGTCGATGGCGGCAGGGACAAGAGCAATTTTTCAGGCAATTTTTATCATACCTTTCGCGGTGCTCATGGGCGTGACAATTTTCCCTAATCCGTTATATCCTCTGGCTGCACTCATCATTGTGTTCGTTGCATCAAGCGGCTTCGCATCCCTTTCCATATTCATAGCGTCAATACTGAAGACAAGGGAGAGGTTCATGGGGCTGGGGCAGGTGATAATCCTCCCCATGTTCTTCGGGAGCAACGCCCTCTACCCTGTAAGCTCAATGCCCCCTCTTCTCCAGCTCTTTGCAACCGTCAACCCGATGACTTACATAGTTGACGCCTTGAGAGGCTTGCTCATCACGGGCAACATTTCCCAGCTTCCGCTTGACATTGTTGTGATAATCATCTTTGATGCGGTGCTCATCTCAATAGCATCGATGAGCTTCAAGAGGATAATCGAGTGAAGCAGAAGAGAAATAATGTTTATATTCCCTTGGCTCTAATCTACTTCTATGGATTTGGGCATAGAGATAAAGGAGCAGGGGAAGAGCTACTCAGTGAATTACGAGAATGCATCAGGCTGGAGCAGGAGCCTCAGCAGGCTGGTTGAAGATGAGGTTGTCTTCAGCATGAGGGACGCCCGGGAGCTTCTGAAAAAGGGCGATGTTGTCATCTACGAAGTCTACAACCTCTGGAAAACCCTCCCGAAAATAAGGGAGCTTTCAGAGAAGACTGGAATAAACTGCGATGTGACGGTTCTCAACCACGGGATAATCTCAACTTCAGGCTCGGGGGAGCTTTTCTTCACGTACGGGCACAGGCACGAGAAATGCTATTCGGAAATCTATTCGCTTCTCGCAGGGGAAGCCTTCCTTGTTTCCTATGAGGAGGACAGGAAGAGGACAACGATGACTCACATGGAGGAAGGTGACGAAGTTCTCATCTCGCCTACCTCAATCCACAGGCTATACTGCGGGAGGAAGGGGGCAGTCGTTGTGGGACTTGTCCCAAAAGAGGCGGGGCATAACTATGAAGCAGTGAAAGGCAGGGGGGTTCCTTATGCCGTCTTCCTGAAGGAAGGGCAGTACGAATACCCCAAGAATCCAAAGTTCAAGGATGTTGAGCTTGAGCTCTCGGATGCAAGCAAGGGAAGGACTCTGGAATACTTCTTTGAAACTCCCGATGAGGTGAAGAATCTGCTTGGCATGAAAAGTTTATGATTTTCTGATTCTTCTCTGCAGTATTTTTGTAATCTCCATTGCAAAGAATGCCGTGCTGGATATTATCAGAATTATCACCCAGTCATCCAGGGAGAGCGGCACTGTTTTGAAAATTGCCTGCAGAGGAGCCAGGTAAATTGCTGCAAGTTGCAGCACAACCGATGATGCAACCGCAAGGACAAGTGACGGGTTTGAGAAAACTCCTGCCTCCACAAGTGTCCTGCTGCTGCTCCTGCAAGCAAAAGCAACGAACAATTCAAACATCACAATAGTCGTGAAAGCGGCAGTCCTTGCAATGTCAAGGTTGGCTGGGTTATTCGCATAATACTGGCTGAAAACAAGCAGAGTCCCCAAGCATGTGAGGAAGCCAACCATCACTATATCCGGCATCATCGGCTTCAGTATGTCCTCCTTCGGGTTTCTCGGGGGCCTCTCCATAATCTTTGGGTTTGTCGGCTCCACCCCAAGGGCAAGCGCAGGCAATCCATCTGTTACAAGGTTCATCATCAGAATCTGAGGAGGAAGCAATGGAATT
>JACCLG010000014.1 GCA_013425335.1 Microcaldota archaeon | reverse complement strand
CCAGCTCGGAGACATCCTCATCCAATGTATAACCAAGTATCTCTGTGAGCGTCTTCCTCCTCTTGCCCTTATCCTCTATTATCTTCGGTATCAGTATTTTCTTCATCACAAGCTCCCTCATCGCTATGTAAAGGGTTGCTTTCGGAAATGCTTTCAATTCACGGCATATCTCAACAGGCATGCGCGGCTTGCCGTCGCTAAGCAAATGTATTATCGCCTGGTTCTGGGGCTTCACCAGCACCCGGAGATGGCGCCATTTATGCTCACCCTGGTTGTTTGCCTGTCTCCCCATGTTCACCCGGAATAGGTTATGAATTCGGTATTTTAAATACTATTACGTATAACGAGGTGTATTGCGTATAATAATGTATAATCAGTCTAAAGAAAGCAAAGTTATATATATACCTTTCTATACAAACCTATACGCCAGTCAGAGTAAGGTCGCTTCAAGGAGGTGGTAAGGTGGGTCTCCTGGCCATGCTGAGGAGCAAGGTGGAGGAGGAGAAGCCTGTTAGGTTAGGGAAAACCCTTGAAGTAATACATGACGAGGACCCTATTTCTCTTTTGAGAAGGAAAATTCTGTGCGCTTTGGAATACACCGGCAATTACCAAGAGGTACTAATTGAGAATGGCAGGATTGCCGAAGTGGAGAAGATGGAGAAGTTTGCAAAAGACAGGGTGAGGGATGCATTGGTTCATGCTGGGTTCATAGTCCCTCCCTCCGAGGCCGCTGGGACCACCTGGGGCGATGCCTGCTTTGACGCGATAGGAGTAAGCTCCAAGTACCTTATCCTGGGGGAAGTCAAGTGGGGGGACGAGGTTACCGAGAGTGAGGTGGAGTCGCTGATAGGCAGGGCCGTTGAGGCGGAGAAGCGGGGCAGGGGAAGAGAGCTGGTCCTGTTCATCGCCTCATTGCGAAATCTCGGGGGGAGGGCAAGGGAATTGGTTGGGAGATGCCCGAAGAAGAATTTTGTCGTGAGCTTTGAAGAGGTAAGGCCTTACAATTTATAATGTAAGATTGCTTGCAGCCGTTTTGTTTTTAGGAGTTTATTGATGCATCACGATAAGATGATGGGGGAAAGCAGTAGTCGGGATTCCCCATAAAATCCGATGTAAAAAATGCGCCATTAACTTTGCTGGGGCGTTCTGGCTCTGCCCTCAAAAAGTGTGATGCATGAATGACTCAGGAATTATTGTGAGGTTTTTCGTAGCAATATGAGTGCCCTTGCATTCTAAAATCAGCGGTAAATCTTGTCTGTTGTCAAAATCCACCTTGCAGGGCATTGTATTATATGGCAGGAAGTGCATAACATAATTATCGGTGTGGCCTATGAGTTCTGATGAGAAGCAGCGCATTATTGAGTCATGGGAGGAGCATGTGAAGAAACATGACATCCGTTCCAAGTTCTTCAGCAGCAGTTCAACGCAGGAGGAGAAGTTTGATGTGGATTTTAAGTTTAATATCCTGCAGAGCAGGAAGTTGACTCAGGGAGAGAAACTGGAGATCATCCAGCATGCGGGGCTTTGAGCTGCGGTAAGTTTTTATTCTCTCCTTCCCTTAATCTGTAGGGTGAACTAAGTGGATTTGTCAGTCTCATTCTGCGGAGCAAAGATGAGGAACCCTACTGTTCTTGCTTCCGGCTTCCTTGGTGTGAATGTTGAGATGCTGAAGAGAGTTGTTGAAGAGGGGGCGGGAGCCGTCACATTCAAGTCAATCGGTCCTAGGGTGAAGAGCGGGCACAGGAACCCCACAGTACTTGCATATGAGTGGGGGATGATAAATGCTGTGGGGCTGCCTTCATCCGGTTATAAGGATATGGAAGGGGAACTTGCAAGGATGAAGGAGCTGAAAGCGCCTGTTTTTGTGAGCATCTATGGGGCGTCTGTAGAGGAGTTCTGCGATGTTGCAGAGGCAGTTGCAGGGTATAAGCCTGCTGTGATTGAGCTGAATGTTTCCTGCCCAAACACAAAGGCAGAGGGGATGGTTTTCGGGTGCAGCGAGAAGCTTACGGCGGAAGTCGTCTCTGCAGTCAAGAATGTTACTGGCAAAGTTCCCGTGATGCCGAAGCTGACACCGCAGGCGCTGAATATTGCCGGAGTTGCAAAGGCATGCGAGGAGGCAGGTGCAGACGCAATTGCCGCGATAAATACGGTCGGACCGGGAATGCTGATTAACATAGAGGCAAGGAAGCCTGTGCTGGATTACAAGAGGGGAGGGATTTCAGGCCCTGCAATAAGGCCGATTGCGGTGAGATGTGTTTATGAGATATATGAAGCTGTGGATTTGCCGATACTTGGAATGGGGGGAGTCACAGAAGGAAGGGATGCAGTTGAGATGATGCAGGCGGGCGCATCTGCAGTGGGGATTGGAAGCGGAGTTTACTACAGGGGAATTGAAGTGTTCAATAGGGTCTGTGAGGAGATGAAGGTTTGGATGAGTGAGAATGGTTACAAAAACGTAAAAGAATTGGTAGGTGCCGCGCATGAGTGACATGCCAGTCTCAAACAGAGTGAGGAAGGTTGTTGAGGAGAATAAGGAAGTGAAGACGATTTTCCTTGAGGAGAGCATGCCTGGCGCGATTCCAGGGCAGTTCGTAATGGTGTGGCTTCCAGGGACTGATGAGAAGCCTCTTGCTTTGTCATGCTTGAATGGAGAGGCGGCAATTACCGTGCAGAGGAAGGGAAAATTTACCGATGGAATTTTCAGGCTGAAGAAAGGCAGTTATATCGGAGTGAGAGGCCCTTACGGGAATGGGTTTGATGCCGATGCATGCACGAAGCCGTGCATAATTGCAGGTGGGGTGGGCATAGCGCCTCTTGCACCGCTTGCAGAGAAGCTTGCGAAGAAGAAGCCGGTTGTTATAATGGGCGCATCAAATGAGGGGAAATTCATCTTCAGGGAAAGGATGGAAAAGGTCGGGAAAGTGGAGTATGCAACAGACGACGGTTCCTGCGGGAGGAAGTGCTTTGCAAGTGATATGCTGGAGGGGGTTGTTGAAAAGGAGGGAATTGATGTTGTATATGGCTGCGGGCCTGAGCTTATGCTGAAGAGGGTGTTTGAAATATGTAAAAAGAAGAGAGTTGGGTGCCAGCTCTCTTTGGAGAGGTACATGCACTGCGGGTTCGGGGTGTGCGGGAGCTGCGCAGTAGATGGTTACAGAGTTTGTGTTGACGGGCCTGTGTTCTCATCAAAACAGCTTGAGAAAATGACGGAGTTCGGGAAGTTTGCAAGGCTGAAATACGGGAAGAAGGTAAGTTTGAACGAATATTACCGCTGGAGGGAGTAGGTGGTTGCATGAGCAGGGAGAGGATTGCTGACATTCTGTTGGATATAGGGGCTGTGACGCTGAGCCCTGCAAAGCCTTACAGATATGCATCTGGCATACTGAGCCCAATATATACGGACTGCAGATTGTTGATGTCTCATGTGAAGGAGAGGGAGGAAGTGGTGGGTGCTTATGAGGAGGTCCTGCGTGATAAGATTGGCTTGAAGAATGTTGACTGCCTTGCTGCTGTTGCTTCTTCAGGGATTCCCCATGCCGCATGGCTGGCGGAGAGGATAAAGAAGCCCATGGTGTATGTGAGGAAGGAGGAGAAGGACCACGGGAAGCAGAATCTGATTGAAGGGAGATTGGAGAAGGGTGCAAAAGTGGTTGTGATTGAGGATTTGGTGAGCCAGGGGGGAAGCTCGTTGAATGCTGTTAAATCTGTCAAGGCAGCTGGGGCGAAACCCACGCACTGTGTCGTTATATTCACCTACGAGATGCCCAAATCTATTGAAGGATTCAAGCAGGAGGGAGTGGAGCTTATTCCCTTGACGAATATAACTACTCTTGTGAAGAGAGCAACCGCAAAGAAAATAATAAGCAGGGAGCAGGAAGGGATTGTCTTGGAGTGGACGCAGGATACTGCGGGATGGGGAAAGAAGAAGGGTTTTGAGTAGTTATATCTTCCTTATTTCCTCGAGTATTTTCTTCTTCCATTTCTTGAACTCAGTAAATCCAAGCTCAAGGTACCGGATATCTCGGTCATCAAAGCTTTCCACAACATGCTCAAGCTCTTTCACAAAGTTTTCATGCTTGTATTTTTTCAGAAGTTCAGCATACTCCTTCCATGCGATTTTTGTGCGGGGGGAGCAAGAAGTAGGCAACCGGTCTTGTTTAAATATTCTGAAGTGCACAATTTATGCATGCATCGGGTTGAAACTGGCAAGCAGGAGGGTATACGGGAGGACATAATGGATATGCAGCAGAAAGAGATGAAGAAGTTCTACGGAGAGCTGCAGCAAAATCTTGCAGACCGTAAGGGGAATTTTAAAGGTTTGATTGTGGGTCTGGGTAGGAAATTGGAGCATAAGGGTATTGATGAGAGTAGGTTTGCGGATTTCCTTTGCAAGGAGGTAGGGTCGGAGCTTAACTTGATGCTGAAGCAAATTAAAAAGGAGTGGGTTGACGCTCTGGAGCATGCAGAGGACCTGGGAGAAGTGAGCAGAGCAAGGGATGGCGTAACCAAGAAGGCGGGCATAATAGATTTGATGGCAAAACGTGGTAGGGACATCCTTGCTGTTGCATACTGCCTGAATGATGCGCATATTGGTAAAGGTGGCGTAGCTGACTTGTTCTCAAAAATGAGCGAAGTAGAGGCGGATATCACCTTCAAGAGGGCTAGGAAGGATGCTGACAAGCATATTGAAAAGCTTGTGAAAGATGAAGTGTCTGGGGTATACGAGAAAATTGCATTTGGAGTTTAGTGCTGCTTTTGATACGCAAATTAGAAAAGTTTATAACTAATTGAATGTCAAATCAATTCATGTCTCCCAACTCAAATGGTGGTGCAGCTGCAGTCGAAGAGAAGAAAGCTAAGGAGGAAGAGAAAAAGGAGGAGAAGAAACCGCTTAAATTCCTGTTCGTTTCCTACGAGGGTCTGATTGGCGACCTTGCCTGGCAGGTGAAGAAAGAGGGAAGCGAGGTGAAGTATTACATACGGGATAAATCTGAGAAGGATGTATGTAATGGTTTTGTGGACAAGTGCGACGACTGGAAGGAGTTCAAGGACTGGGCTGATGTGGTCGTCTTTGATGACATAGGCTTCGGGCAGATTGTAGAGGATTTGAGAAAGGAGGGCAAGCTTGTTGTTGGCGGCTCTCTTTACACTGATAAGCTGGAGGACGACAGGGAGTTCGGGCAGGAGGAGCTGACAAAGGCGGGAATCAACACACTGCCGCATTGGGATTTTCTTGGTTTTGATGATGCAATAGAGTTTGTCAAGAAGAATCCGGAGAGGTATGTGATAAAGCCTAGCGGGATGGTGCAGGATGAGAAGGAGCTCACCTTTGTGGGGCAGGAGGAGGACGGCAACGATATAATCAATGTCTTGGAGCATTACAAGAAGAGCTGGTCAAAGAAAGTAAGTGCAATACAGCTCCAGAAGTTCGTGCAGGGAGTGGAAGTTGCCGTGGGGGTTTTCTTCAACGGAAAGGAGTTTGTGAACCCAGTATTCATCAACTTCGAGCACAAGAAGCTGTTCCCGGGCGGGCTTGGACCGAATTCAGGAGAGATGGGAACCCTGGGGCTATGGGTTCCCCCGAACAAGCTGTTCAATGAAACCATTCTCAAGATGAAGGAAGTGCTTGCTGCATCGGGTTATGTTGGGTACTTCGACATAAATTGCATCGTGAATTCAAGAGGCATATTCCCGCTCGAATTTACATCAAGATTTGGATTCCCAACAATAAGCTTGCAAATTGAAGGTATAACAAGTAGCTGGAGCGAGTTTCTGAGGTCGCTTGCAGCTGGTGAAGCAACAGAGTTGAAGATAAAGAAAGGGTTCCAGATATGCGTCGTGGTGGCGGTTCCCCCCTTCCCATTCACTGACCCGGTTGCATTCAAGAGGCATTCTGAGGATGCAACAATCATATTCAAGAAGCCGAACCTGGAGGGGGTGCATCTTGGCGACGTGAAGCTTGTTGAGGAAGACTGGAGGCTTGCCGGCCAGTCGGGCTATGCGTTGATTGTCACGGGCTCAGGCATAACTGTTGATGATGCGAGGAAGCAGGCGTATTCAAGGGTGAGGAATGTCATGATTCCAAATATGTTCTACAGGACGGATATAGGGGAGAAATGGACGCAGGAAGGAGATATGCTTTACACGTGGGGGTATCTGTACTGATACGGGCGGGGTTATGAAGAAGTTGCCAATATTCATTCTTCTCCTAGGATGCTTAGCTGGTATTGTATACGCAGACATGATGGACCCATTTGCAGGGGTACTAATTTTAGGTCTTGCTCTCATTGTGTTGCTTGTTTCCTGGACAATAACGCTTGCTGTGGAGCTGGTGACATCATTCGTATACCTGCATCTTAAAAAACTCAGTAAGTGGGTGCTGCTGAGCGTCATACTTGCAAACATCATATCCATGCCTCTGCTGTGGGGTTTTGTTATAGCGGTCACTTTGCTAAGCCCCAGCATGACAACTTACTTATTCGCGCTGCTTATTGGCGAGGTCGGGGTGATTGTATTAGAAGCAGTTGTGATATTCCTGGTGAACAGGAAGGGAATAAAGAAGTCTGATGCGGTTGCAATGAGTGTTATAAACAACATGGCAAGCTTTCTTATAGGAGTGGTGCTTGTCCTAGTCGCTAGGCTTTGAACTCGCATATCTTGTCGTAGTTCATCCTTATCCTTCTTAGTATTTCAACAAGGGAGAGTCCGAAGCGCTTCACCTTCCAGAATGAGACGCGGGACTTGCCGTGCATGTTCCCTTCAAGCGGTATGTTCAACGAAAATGTCGGGTATCTCTTGCCGTAGACGTGGGTTTCATCTATATGGCCTGTCTTGAAGCCAACTTTCAGCTTGGGAATGCGCCCGAGGACCTTCCTCAGCTCCTTCTTGTTGACATTCTGGGGCCATTCCACATTCACGTCTGATTTCCTGGCAGCCTGCGTTACGTCTACTGCAATGTAGAGGGCACGCCCCTCCCTGCGCATCACTTTCTTTGCCCCAACCATGTCTATTTCCTCTCCGTTGGTGAAGTAGAATTTCATCCTCCTGTCCTTGACGCGGGGTATAACCGAGCGGAGCACGGCACCGACGCAGATCACGTTGTCCAAGTTGCCTATGTAGTATCTTCTGCCCTTCTTCCTAATGAATTTCACTCGAGCAGCCTTCCAGATAACGTCGCAGTGGACGGATACTATAATCTTACCTTCGTTAGGCATGAAAACCAGCTTCGTCTGTATTGCTCAGGCTATGTTTTAATAGATTACCGCAGGTGCGATATGAGGCTCTTGAAAAGAAGGATGCCGCCCATCTCTCCCTTCAGCCCCTTTCTTGTCCAGTCCGGGTGTTGGTAGGAGAAGCACGCATCCTCTGCATGCGGCATGAATGCAAGCACATTTCCTTCTGGGTTGCACACTCCTGCTATGTCTGAGAATGCCCCATTGGGGTTCAGAGGGTACTTGCCGTCTGCCAATCCTCCATTTTCATCGCAGTAGCGGAAGATTATTTGGTCATTCTTCTCAAGCTTGCGGAGCAGTTCCTTCTCATTTTCTTTTGGGAGCAGGAAACGACCCTCGCCATGCGCAACAGGCACACGTATGATTGTTCCCTTGGGTATTTTGCTCGTGAAGAGGCTGGCCTTAGAGAAACTCCTGAGATAAACCCACCTGCACTCGAATTTTGAGGATGCGTTCACCCCCATGGCAGCTTCTGGGTACTCGCTTATGCCGCGCAGGCCCGGTATCAGGCCGGCTTCGACGACAACCTGCATTCCGTTGCATATTCCAAGGATGGGCCGACCTTCATCTGCAATTTTCCTGAAGTCTTTTGAAAGCTTGTAGATGAGCTGCTTTGCCCAAATTGCCCCAGAGCGTATCCTGTCTCCATAGGAGAAGCCTCCTGGGAAGATGAAAGCATCGTAGTCAAGTAGACTCTTCCTACCTCTGAGGAATTCGTTCATGTGGACTACTTCAGAGTTTGCCCCCAGGTAGGAGAGAATGTCATAAGTATCATAATCCCTGTTTGTCCCTGCAACCCTCATGATGCATATGCGTTTCATACAATCACTTCAGAGGCTCTTTCCAGGCTTTTTTGAGCTTCTCAAGCTGCTCTGCTACGAGAACTTTGCCCTGCTTGCCTGCCACAACAAACTCCTTCAGCTTGGTGGTCCTGCCAATCCTGCAGAAAGGAATTCCTTTCATGAGCTTTTCAAAACTTCTCTGTTTTGATGGAGAGACTTCAGCCAGGAAGCGCGAGTTTGATTCTGAGAAGAGCAGGAAGTCTTCCCTTTCCTGGGAGTGGAGCTGCTGCAAGTCAATTTCCATTCCAACGTCTCCTGAGAATGCCATTTCGGCTGCGGCAACTCCCAACCCGCCCTCGGAAAGGTCATGGCAGGAGAGCAGAAGCCCTCTGTCAATTGCAGAAGTGACCTTGCTGAAAATCCTCTTTGCCCTCTCTGGCTGCACTTTTGGGACAGATGCTCCGAGCTCTTTGAAAAGCGAGTAGTAAGAAGAGCCTCCAAGCTCCTTTCGAGTTTCTCCAACGAGGTAGATTAGGCTGCCCGGCTTCTTAGCATCCATTGTGACTGCCTTTCTGACATCCGGAACAATGCCGAGGGCTGAGATGAGCAGGGAAGGCGTGATGGGTTTTCCGGCAGATTCATTGTACAGGCTGTCCTTTCCTGAGATGAATGGGGTTTTGAATGCAAGCGCCATATCCTTGCATGCCTTGCACGCTTCAACCAAGCCATAGGCAAGCTCAGGCCTGTTGGGGGAGCCCCAGCAGAAGTTGTCAAGCAGCGCAATTCTTCTCCCCCCAACCGCCGTGTTGTTTCTTATTGCCTCGTCAATTGCAGAGGCAGCCATGGCGTAGCAGTCAATCTTACCGTAATTGGGGTTGAAGCCATTGGAAAGAGCGACTCCCTTCCATGAGTTTTGAACTGGTTTTAGGACAGATGCATCGCCAGGCCCATCCAGAAAAGCTCCCTGCAAAGGTTTTACAACAGTGTGGCCCTTCACCTCATGGTCGTAGGTGTGTATGACGGATTCCTTGCTGGCAATGCCGGGCAGAGAAAGAAGGTTGAGAAGAGTTTTGCCAAGGTTTTTCGGTTGCGGGATGCTGGGCTCCTTGAGCTTCATTTTTGGCGCTCTTATAGTTGTCACGTCATAGGGAAGCTCATAGAGGAATTTTGCGGATAGGTTTGCAACGGGCGTATCCTTGTAAAGGACAACTATCTGTCCCGTATTATTGAAGCGCCCGATGACTGTCGCCTCTACATCCTCATCCTCAAAAATTTCAAGCGCTCTTTTCAGCTTCCCCTCCAGAACTGAGAGAAGCATCCTCTCCTGGGATTCGGAAACCCATATCTCCCAGGGGGTATCCATAGGGTATTTCAGCGGCACCCTTTCCAGCTCGACAGTTGCACCGCAGCCTGAGCGCTCAGCCATCTCGCTAACTGCGCAGGAGACGCCCCCTCCCCCCAAGTCTGTTATTGCAGAGGCAAGCCCCTCGTCCCTTATGCGGAGGATTGCCCTCTTTAGCTTCTCCTCCTCAATCGGGTCGCCAATCTGGACTGCGGAGCGTGAGGATTCCTCTGATGTTTCCGTAAGCTCGGCAGACGCGAATGTCACCCCGTGTATGCCATCCTTGCCTGTCCTGCCGCCAACAAGCAGTGAGCAGTCTCCGGGCCTGGTGTTCTTAACGAATTTTTTCAGGGGAAGCAGGCCGAGGCAGCCGCAGTAAACCAAGGGATTACCTAGGTAACTTTCATCAAAATGAATTGAGCCGTTAACAGTTGGTATGCCCATGTTATTTCCGTAAGCGCCTATGCCCGCAACCACCCCATTGTAGAGATAGCGGGGGGATTTCACTCCCTGCGGGATTTTCTTTTCAGGGTAGTCAAGAGGCGCAAAGCAGAGTACATCTGTATTTGCAATCGGGTCTGCCCACACCCCGAGAATGTCG
>JACCLG010000011.1 GCA_013425335.1 Microcaldota archaeon | reverse complement strand
CTTTCCCTCCTGCACTCCCGGTATCTTCCACTGCTTCCTAACCTCCCCAACAATGCTCTCGGCAGCCCTGCCCACTGCCCTCATCGTGGTGGAGCTGAAAACATAGGGAAGCATTGCACCTACGAAAAGCCCTCCGATTACAAGGGGGTCAACCAGACTGAGAACAAGCGGGTTTCCAAGAATCTTGCCGACAATCTGCGTGTAGTTTGCTATAAGCGCAATCACTGTCAGTGCTCCTGAAGCAATTACGTAACCTTTCCCAATCGCAGCTTCGGTGTTTCCTATTGCGTCAAGCGCATCCAGCTTATCCCTAATCCTGTGCGGCTGATGAGTCAGCTCTGCAATTCCAGCCGCGTTGTCAGCCACAGGACCGTATGCATCAGTGGCAATCGTCATTCCAACGGTGCTCAGCATTCCAACTGCAGTGAGTGCGACTCCGTATAAGCCCATGTCGGAATTGCTTCCCCCTCCTGCAATGTAGTAGCCAAGCACGGAAACCAAGCTCACCGTAATTATCGGAATTGCAGTGCTGAGCATTCCAACAGACAATCCATTTATTATCACCGTCGCAGCGCCGCTCTCGGAAGACTGGGCAACTGCCTTTGTAGGGCCGTATTCAGAAGATGTGTAATACTCGCTGACTCTGCCTATGACTGCCCCTGCAATTAGCCCTGCAGCCATTGCGCCGAAGAATCCAAGGTTGTTCGCTCCCAGAAGCAGGTACACGACAAGGAAGGACAATATGATGGAAAGAGCAGAAGTGATGTAAACGCCCCTCCTTACTGCTTTGAGAAGGGTTCCCTGGCTGTGCCTCTCACCTTTGACCCTCACGAAAAATATCCCGATTATTGATGAAACCCCTCCTGCAACCATTATGAGCAGAGGAGCCACCATTGCATTGAAACCCATGTTCAAAGCTGAAAATGCAAAAACACCAAGAGACATTGCCGCGAGAGTTGCACTTGTGTATGACTCATACAAATCCGCACCCATCCCTGCAACATCCCCAACATTGTCACCAACCTGGTCTGCTATCACTGCGGCATTCCTCGGGTCGTCCTCAGGTATGCCCTTCTCAACCTTTCCAACCAAATCAGCTCCAACATCCGCAGCCTTTGTGTAAATTCCCCCTCCCACCCTTGCGAAGAATGCCATAAGGCTCGTTCCTATAACCGATGACACCATGGTGTCTGTTATGAAGCCTAAATCTGCTCCAGGGTAGAAGTAACTGATTAGGTAATACCATATGGTGATGTCCATGAGAACCATGCCAGTTGCAACCAGTCCCATAACTGCACCGCTGCTGAAAGCGATATCAAACGCAGGGCTCAGCCCGGTTTTCGCAGCAAAAGTACATCTTCCATTTGCCCTTGTGGAAATCATCATGCCGATGTAGCCGGCAAGGGCGCAGCTTATCATCCCGTGCACAAACGCATAGGGTAGGAAGTATGATACTTCGTTATAATAAGCGAGCGCAAGCAGCATGAGAAATACAACCGAACCTATTATTGCAACAGTTCCGTACTGCCTCTTGAGATATGCATCTGCGCCCTCCCGTATGAAGGCGGACATCTTCTTTATCTCACTGTCTCCCTCGTCATGCCTCAGTATCCTGCGCACAAGATAGGCAGCGAAAAAGAGGGCAACCAAAGAGCCTACCGGAGCCAGAACGAACAGATCCATAGAACCACCACAATTCATCTTTACTTGCGGGTATTTTTAAGTTTATCCGCTGAACTACGCTATTGTTTTTATATAATAAGCTCGTATCTATACAACCGCTGCAGGGGTAGCAAAGCTTGGTCAAATGTGCGAGGCTCAGGACCTCGTCCCTTAGCGGGTTCGTGGGTTCAAATCCCACCCCCTGCACTATCATTCTGTGCGAGTGCAGTCCGAATGGCACTGCATTTTCCTTTGCCTGAAGGCTTCAAGCACTAGAGGTTTATAAAGACTGCTCTGCCTGGCACCAATTCTTGTTGCGCTAGGAAAAAGGCCTTAGAATTCCCAGCCTTCCCGCCTAAAAAATTCGATCGTGTTTATGCATCCAACACTAAACTTTCCGCACACAAAAGGAATTTTGTTCTCGTGCATAAAGCTCTCTTCCGTGACTACAATACGAACATTCTCAAACAGCTTCGCTTGTGGATCTTTGCAGAGTGCTAAAGCAATAACATAAGGATCTGCCTGCTCGAATTCGCTTGAGGAGTCAATAAGTTTAGGAAACCTTGCGAGAATTTCGGCGACTTTCTGTATGTTGGCTGTGGTTGGCTCTTTGAATATTGACTTGTGTGCGGCTGTCCACGTTTTGAGATAATCCTCTCTGACAAACCGGTTGATTTCGTCAAGAACCTGTTTCGGGGCAATAATCCTATCCTCGTCGGCAAGCGATGAGAGATTGTCCCATAACGTTTTGAATACGTCATTCGGATATTTTCTTTGAATCTCTATGAGTGCACTGCTGTCGGCAACGTAGATGGTGTCATCAGACATTTTTGCCCCCCCGCTGCCTGCTTCTAAGCGAATCTAGGTACTTCATCCTTATTGACAAGTAATCCAGTGCATCCCGTGTGTTGATGAAGCCCCTGTCTAGATTCTCAAGCACCATGGAAACATAGTTTTCCCCTCTCTCCTGCTTACAGCGCTGAAGCTGAGTCAAGCCACGCCCAGATCCGCCTTTTTTGACGTTAGCTATCCTGACTTTTTTTACAAAATCAGTCAACTCAGCGTCCTTCACCAGGCCAAACTCCCTCATTTTCACCAAGAGCGCGTATTTGCTCACTTTTAAGTGGGACGAGTACTTGTTCAACAGTTTCCCAAGATTACCTCTGTTTTCATCATTCGCCAGGCTCTGTTTTATTTCCTTTGGCAGTATGAATTCTGCCGCAAACCGGTTGCACCAGCTTTCAACCAGCCTGATGTTTGTCGAGTCTTTTGACAGCTCAAATTCCGGAATGCAGACGCTTGTTTCTGACAGGAGTATGTGCCCATATTCGTGGAAAAGGGTGAAGATTCTCGCGTTTATATCGTCTGCAGTGTTGACCACTACAAGATGCGGCTTTTTATCAGTGAGTGTGAATCCTCGGGCTTCATCAATCGGCATGCTTATCTGGAATGTGCGGATATTCTTCTTTTCGAGGTAATCGCGCCACGCGGCGAATGCCTCGTAGGAATTCTTCCATTTCATCTGAATTTCCAAGGTTATGCCCGAATCCAATCGCTCGCTTGAAGCGAGTTCCACGGGATTGGCAGAAAGGCTAGCTTTGGCGATATTGGGCTCTATGTTCAGGTTCAGGTTGCCCATCAGCTCGCCGCTCAACTCTTGCAACCAGCGCGCCCTTCGGAAAACCCGCCGCATTTTTCTGGAAAATTCTTTCTTTTCGCTCGGAATCAGCCTGAAGTCCTCAGGCAGCGACGGCTCCTGTGACGGGGCGGGGAGCAGGAACGCCGCGACAGGCCTGCGGAATGCCTTTGCCAATACCTCAATCTGCTTGAAGGTAAGCTTTCTCTCCCCTCGCTCAATGTCTTGATAGGTGGTCTCTTGCACCCCAATCTTCGTGCTGACTTCATCAGGGGTCCAGCCCGAGCTGGCTCTAAGCCACTGGAGGACAGACGGCTTAACATTCACTTCGAAAGACTTCGACATGGTATACCTCATTCTTTTCCGTTTCAGCATTTCTGTTTGGGAGACGATTAAGTTTTGAGTACAGTCCTGGAATTAGAGCCTTTATCTCGCTCTCGGATTTCATGCATTTATTATGTTGCCGTATATTAAACTTGCTTTGGCTTCAGCTCATGTCAATTACTAACCATGTTGATGTCATCATCTCTGTCTGACATCCTTGTTGTTGAAAAAACTCTGTGACGTTTATATTTGGTCCTGGTATCTCCGTAGTAGGGCAAGAACCTATAATTCCAACTGTTGGACCGCTGCCTATATAGTAGCCATAATAGGAAAACATCGGATTAACTAAACCTTGCCAATGAAGAGGAGCAGTATTCTGCACATTTGTAATGTAATTCTGGGGTGTGAATCCAGCTGGATAAAGTACCTCTTCGCCGACATTATAGGTTCCAATACCATAGTGACTTATTTCAGGATTTTCCACCAGGGTATTAAACCTCGAATAAGCAATTGCATTTAATTGAGGAGATTCTTTT
>JACCLG010000030.1 GCA_013425335.1 Microcaldota archaeon | reverse complement strand
GGAGATTCAGCTGCAGACCAACGGCAGAATGTTCTGCTACCCCGAATTCACAAAGAAGGTTGTTGATGCTGGCTGCAACCTTATACAAATTGGACTGCATGCCGAGAATGCGAGGCTCCACGATAGAATAACAAGGGTGCCCGGCAGCTTTGAGCAGACTGTGCAGGGAATAAGGAATCTCCTAGAATACAAAGACAAGGTCGATATACAGATAATTGTCCTCCTTCACAAGATGAATTACAAACTTCTGCCCGCACTCGCAAGGTTCATCTCCAAGGAGTTCAATGGAATATACCTCGTAATGCTACTGCCAATAGACATAACTGGAAATGCAAAAACAAACAGGGATAAGCTCCTCGTGCGGATGACCAATGTCAAGCCCTACCTGGAGAAAGCGCTGAGCATACTTGAGGAAAATGACTTTTCATTCTGCCTCGACCTCACGCCATTCTGTGTTATTGACAAAAGATTTTGGGAAAACATAAACCCCAGACAGATTAAGGGAGGGTTGACAACCTATGAAGCTATCGATGGAAGCCCCTCATCAATTTTCAAGTCCTGCAATGGATGCATAATGAAGGAGAAATGCCCAGGCACCTGGCAGAGCTATGCATCCCTCATGGGCACGGATGAGTTCAAGCCAATAAGAAGCGAGTAATGGCATGCAGAGAAGATATTAATTAAAATATGTTTGTTAATAAATCAATATGCAATCTTCTACTTCGCCTTTGGGAAAAGGAAGAAAATACATCATCATCCTAGGTTCGTTGATGAGCGGCTTGGGGAAGGGAATCGTCACTGCATCTGTTGGAAGGGAGCTACAGTCAAAGGGCTTCAAGGTTGTGCCTGTGAAGTTCGACGGCTATTTGAATGTGGACTGCGGAACTATGAACCCTTACAGGCATGGGGAAGTGTTCGTGCTTGACGACGGGGCGGAGTGCGACATGGATTTGGGCACCTATGAGCGCTTCCTGGGTATTGATTTGACTTGGGACAACAACATTACTGGTGGCAAGATATTCCGCTTGATAATTGACAAGGAGAGGAAAGGAGGCTACCTGGGGTATGATGTGCAGATTGTCCCTCACCTCACAGATGAAATTAAGAAATGGGTCAAGACCGTCGGCGATGAGTTCAACGCGGACATTGTGCTCGTGGAAGTTGGAGGGACTGTTGGGGACTTGGAAAACTCGTATTTCATAGAGGCGATGAGGCAGCTTGCGCTTGAGAACAAGAACAGCGCAATGTTCATACAGGTAACTTACGTGCCGGTTCTTGAAATGGTTGGGGAGCAGAAGACGAAGCCAACGCAGCACGCGACAAGGCTGCTCCAGAGCATGGGCGTGCAGCCCGATGTGATAATATGCAGAGGGGAAGGCAAGCTGTCTGCAAATGCGAAAAAGAAAATAGCCCTCTTCTGCAACGTCCCTGAGGATGCAGTTATAGATGACCCGGACAGCGAGACAATATACGAGGTTCCTCTCCTCTTTGAGAGGCAGAATCTTGTTGAGCTGATTATGCAGAAGCTGTGCATAAAGCATAAGAAGAAGGATTTCAAGAGCTGGGAGGGGCTTGTGGAAAAGGTAAAGAGCCCGAAGAGAAATGTCACGATAGGGATAACGGGCAAGTACACTGCTCTGAAGGATGCGTATGTCAGCATAAAGGAGGCGCTGATACATGCAGGGGCCCACAACGGCTGCCGAGTCAATATAAAGTGGATTGAGACGACGGAAATAGAGGATGGGAAGCAGACTCTTGATGTTCTGAAAGGCTGCGATGGAATAATCGTTCCTGGGGGGTTCGGGGAGAGGGGGATGGAAGGGAAGATTCAGTGCATAAAATATGCAAGGGAGAAGGACCTGCCATTCCTCGGCTTGTGCCTGGGGATGCAGCTTGCTGTTGTTGAGTTTGCAAGGGACGTTTGCGGGCTGAAAGGAGCAAATACGACAGAGAGCGACTCGAATACAAAATACCCTGTTGTGGATTTGCTGCCTGAGCAGAAGAGGATAGTCTACAAGGGAGCAACAATGAGACTCGGAGGGCATGATGTGCAGATAAAGGAGGGCACTCTTGCCCACAAATTATACGGGAACACAAAAGCAAGGGAGCGCTTCAGGCACAGGTACGAGATAAATGAGAAGTATCTCAAGGTTCTTGAGGATAAAGGGCTTGTTTTCTCTGGCAAGGCGGTTGGAGAAGACGTTATGCAAATTGCAGAGCTGCCGAAGAACAAATTCTTCATCGGAACGCAGTTCCACCCCGAATTCACATCAAGGTTTGAAAGGCCGAACCCGCTTTTCGTGGGCTTCCTGAAGGCGTGCATCCATTAAACCTTAACACTCTGGGTTGCAGGGAGTTTTGCCATCCTTCGGATGGAGTCTTTCCAATCCTCCGCAATTCTTACAGTGCCTCTAC
>JACCLG010000039.1 GCA_013425335.1 Microcaldota archaeon | reverse complement strand
GGAAATTCCTTTTGATATACACATGGGCGGTGTTGACAACATGTTTGCACATCACGAGAATGAGATAGCGCAGAGCGAAGGAGCCGTAGGTAAGGTTCCTGCAAAATACTGGCTCCATGTGAGGCACCTCGTCATAGAGGGCAGGAAGATGAGCAAGTCCCTTGGGAATTTCTACATGGTGGATGACATACACAGAATGGGGTACGGTTACGATGTTATAAGGGCGCATCTTCTCAAGGAGCATTATAGAAAGAGGCTCAACTTCACGTTCAGGAGCTTGCGAAGAACGGCTGTTGAGATAAAGAGATGCAAGCGATGCGCGAAGGTTCTTAGGCGCAGAAAATTCTGGGAGGAGAACCCAGAGGTTGACAAGCTGTGCATAAGCACCCTTTCAGAGTTCAGGAAATATGTGGAGGATGACTTTCAGATACCCGAGGCGATTGAGATGTTCTGCTACTTTGTCTGCTCGGTGCAGGATTTCATAAAAAGAAAGAAGTTTGGAAAAAGGAATGCAGAGAAGGCGCTGGAAGTCCTCATGAAGATGGACTCTGTGCTCGGTTTTATCTGCGGCAGGTTAAAGGAGAGAGGTTGATCCTATGAAGTACATACACCCGAAGGCGGAAGTTGTGGGGGATGTTTCCCTTGGTGAGAATTCCTCTGTCTGGGCTTTTGCAGTAATCAGGGGGGATGAGGGAGAGATAAAGATTGGAAGGAATACGGGCATGCAGGAGCACTGCGTTATTCACGGGGAGGGAGTTGAGATTGGCGACAATGTCACTGTGGGGCATTCCGCAGTTGTTCACGGCGCGAGGATTGGGAGCAATGTGTTGGTTGGAATAGGCGCAATAATACTGGATGAAGCTGAAATTGGGGAGTGGGTGATAATAGGCGCAGGGTCGGTTGTCACCCCTGGAATGAAAATAGAGTCCAACAGCCTAGTGCTCGGCACTCCTGCGAAGGTTGTGAGAAGTCTCAATGATGAGGACAGGAAGCTCATAACAACCTCCTGGGGCAAGTATGTCGAGAGAGTGATTAAGCTGGAGGGCATATCCCGAAAAGCTTAGATATAACCTATTTCAAGTTCTTCACTCCTTGTGACATACTCCACCTCTGAAGAGCGTGGGATTTCCCGCTCGCTTTTGATAACTGAAAGTAGAGTAGCGAAGAAAAAAGATGGAAAGAGAAGGGTGTAGCCCAGCTACATCCTCTGGCCTATGAATGCGCCTATTGCGCCAAGCACTGCGCCTAGCACGATATAGAAGATGATTCCGATTACCAACCCTATAATAAATCCTATACCCATAGCGGCAATGGCGCCCCCACCTGCTGCTGCCAATGCATCCTTAGTTGCCGCAGGCACTAGCCCTACGAGCAGGAATATGAGGCCAACAATTGAGTTTATTACACTGGCCACAACAGCACTTAGAGAGCCCGTGAGTGCTCCACCGACAAGGTCTAGTTTGTATTTTCTAACTGCAGAACGGCCGGCGTATAGCAGGATCAGGCAGTTAAGAATGAAGATGCCTAGGCCGGCAATAATTGCTACAACTGTTCCAGGAATGCCGCCGACAAGCCCAGCCGCAAAACCCAGGACATTGCCGATTATACCCAGCACGACTAGGATTACTGTAGGGATTAAGGCTGCACCAATTATCTTCTTAAAATCCATCTAACCACCTCAAATTAACCGTTGAATGAGTTGTAATTTCGGCATTTATAAACATATCTAGCATGCAAGAGATATATTTATAAGAGGGGAAAATAAATAAAATGACGGGGTGTTTGCGATGTTCGAGGGTATAATGAAGGGAGTGGGTTATGTTACTCAGGCGGAGTTTGACAAGCTCCAGAAGATGTTGAAGGATGAGAGGGCTCACGCTGCAAAGGTTGAGGCTGAGAAGAACGCAATGATAAGGGAGCTTGAGGAGCAGATTGCAGACCTCAGCAGGGACAGGAAGAAGCTTGAGAATGAAGTTAGCAACCTGTCTGGCGAGCTCTCCAAGATAAATGAAGAGAAGGTCAAAGCTTATGAGATGATTAAGAACAACGAGAAGAGAGCTGCGGTGATGAAAAGAGAGCTTGAAGGAACTGTGAAGAAGCTGGAGGATAAAATTTCTGGCATGGTTGAGAAGATTGGGAGCATGAAGAAGAGCGGTAATGAGCTGCTTAAAGCTGCAAAAAAGGAAACTAAGCTCGCCTCAAGGGAGAGGGACAGGGCAATTAAGAAGATTGAGATGCTCATGAAGAAAATTGCGGACATGAAGAAGCCCAAGAAAAAAGCTGCAAAGAAGCCCAAGAAGAAAGTGGAGAAAAGGAAGCCGAGGAAGAAAGCGAAAGGAACTGCAAGGAAAATCAAGAGGAGACCGGCAAGAAGGAAGAGATAGTTTGCTGCGGGTTCTCGGTGCTATAATTAAATATTCTAATTTTCCTAATATCTAGGGAGGTGGAGCTGTGTTTGGGAGGGTGGGCTCTCTATTCAGGAAGAGTTGCAAGTGCGAGGTGTGGGAACTCAGAAGCATACCCAGCGAGGAATTTGACATCCATTCGCTCTTCATCAAGAAGCTGAAGGGGCTGGCTTTCTCAATGTTGTATGACTTCAAAAAAATGAGGCTGCTGCTTATAACGGTGGATTTCCCCAATGGGCTTGTTGAGTCCATAGCTGCAAGCGTGGCAGGCCTGGAATTCAGGAAAATTGACTGTGTCTACTTCAGCAAGCTGGAGAACCCATTCCGCTATGACGGGGTTCCTTTCAAGCAGACTGCAACAATCCACGAGCCATTCGCAACTCACAGGGAGGATGTGAGGAAGGCTGAGAAGAGCCTGCTTTCTGACCTGCCCATGGCTTTCCGGGATAAAGACTGCTACCTGCTCATCTCCTTTGTCCCAGAGAAGAGGGAAGCACTCGATGAAGTGAGGAGGCAGTGGGAGGAGGAGCTAAGCAGGCTCACTCCCGTAAGCAGGGAAGGCGTCTCCCTCCAGGGTTATGAGGGGATGCAGCGCAGCCATGTCAGCGAGAAGACAAACTATGAGGAGAGCGACGTTGCCATGGTTGCGGCAGAGATGCTCGCCATGTGCAACAATGCATTGCTTCACAGCGACGCGGTATACAGCGTCAGCATCATTGGGTGGGGGGAGAAGGCGGAGCTCTTAAAGCAACATCTCAAAGGCAAATACTGGGGAGTTTACGAAAAGGTGAAGGCAAGCGATGAACTCAGGAGTTGCATGCCAATCACAGGTGGGGAGATACTTAGCGGTGAGTATGCCTCACTATTTATTAACCTGGCTCCGGAGTTTGCGAGGGAGGAGACAGCCCTTGACATAGGTGAGGTTCCCAGGGAATTTCTCTCCAAAGGCCGAGGAGGTATCGAGATTGGGGAGGAGCTGCTGAAGGGCCTGAGGAAGCACAGGCGGCTTTACCTTGACAGGATGAGCTACAACACCAACATACTGATTACCGGGCAGCAGAGAATGGGCAAGACTCTTCTTGCCAAGAGGATTGCAGGGCACGCAGCTGCAGAGGGTGCCGGCGTGATTGTCTTCTCGCCAAGCTCGGAATGGTCCTCACTGGCAAAGGCGAGAAAGGAGATGCTTGTCATAAGGCTTTCGGAGAGGGTTCCATTCAACCTGGTGCGATGCCCTCCAGGGGTCAGGAAGGAGCAGTTCTACCAGAATCTTGCTTTACTGCTTGCAAATGCGATGGGTGCAGGTCCTTATACGAACCCAATAAGGAATGTGATGCTCAACTCTTTTACTTCTCTCTATGCAAAGAACAAGGAGTCGGGCATAACTGAAATCTACGATGGGGTGCACTCTTCAGTAGTGGAGTTCTACTCGCACGAGGAGGGGAAAAGCTTTGGGAAGTTCGGGCAGAACATAAGGGCTTCGCTTGAAAACTTAAGGCAGATAATGCTAAAGGAGCAGTTCCGCGTGAAAGATGGCATAAGAATTGAGGACTGCATCAAGGATGGAGCTGTTTTCGATCTGAGCAACTGCAGCGAGCTTGAGAGGGCGCTCATTTACGCATTCATCCTTGCGCAGGTGTACAGTTATATACTGAGCAATTTTGACGAGAAGGGCGACAGGGAATTGAGGCTGCTCATTGTGCTTGAGGAGGCGCACATGGTATTCAGGAAGCAGGGAAGGGAGGGAGTGAGCGTTGAGGCAACGGCAACTGCAGACTTGGAGAGGAAGCTCGGGATGTTCGGCAAGAGAGGGGTGGGCATGATGCTCATAACGCATTTCGCAGACCAGCTCAGCGAGGTTGTGAGGAGGCATGCGCAGACGCATTTCTACTTCAAGCAGGATTCAGAGTCTTTGGAAAGTGCATTGAAGGACTTGAAGTTCAACCCAAGCGAGGAGGAGTTGTGGAGTAGCGCATCCGGAAAGCTGCTCTCTCTTCCCACAGGCGTCGCAGTGAGCAGGGCTGTGCATATTGAGAAGGGGGAAAGAATTGAGGTTGGCCCCTTCTTCATAAAAATCACTCATCATGATGAGGAGGGGCTCAGCGAGAAGGAGATAGAAGGGAGAGTTGAAAGGTATATGAAAAAGAATGGCATATCAATGCCTGAGAAGGTGAAGCTGAAGGTGAGGGTTGTTTCAAAAGAGGATGGTGAGGGCGTTCCCAACGCTGTTATTACGCTGCTGCTCTGCGGCACCCCTATCAGCTTTGGAGAGACGCAGGATGGAGTGAGCTATATCACAGGAAAAATAGAAGCTGATGTGGCAGGAAGCGCGTATGTTGAAGCGGTTGATGGGGAGGAGTATGAGATGAGAGTCTCAAAGAAAGGGTATAAGAGCGAGGGAAGAAAAATTGTCGCTCAGAAAGAAGAGTTTATGCTGGTTGAGCTTGGGCTTTCAGGAAAGGCATCGAGGGAGAGGGGCGAGCCGTAGAGATTAGCGGATGCTGAGTTTTTTCTTAAAGGTTTAAATATATATAACGCCATAAACACACCATAGATTAACGGGGTGAAAAAATGAGCGGAGTAGCTGCGCAGAAAAAGGACACACTTCTGGGTGATATGCAGGTGATGTACTACCTAGTGGAGCATGCAAATAGGGAACATTCTCCAATAACAAAAAGCGGATTATTCAATGAAACTACTTTTAAAGACGACAAAGAAAAGTGGGGGCATGATGAGAAGAAGTTTAATACTGCATATGATGCGCTAATAAAAGGAGGGCATATGAGGGAAACAAGTGAAAAAGTCAAAATGGGAATGTTTAAGAGCGAGCATACTTTAGAGGCAGTTAAGTTACCCGAGAAAGTCCGAGAAAAATCAGGTATCGAGAAAGACATAGAGGACGTTAGAAAAACGCGTCCCAACATAGAGGAATTTAGAAAAACGCGTCCCCACGGAGGGAGTGAAGATGAGGGATAGCAATACCTATGGAGTTGTAAGGATAAACCTCATCTTTTTTTCATCATCCAGTATGCAGAATCCGTACCTGACAAACTGCACAATATCGCCTTTTTTCAGATAGCTGCAGTCTGATTCGCAGTATCCTTCTACAACCTTGAGGCTTTCTTTGTTGAACTTGTCACCTAGGAACAGCTCAGATGGGACAAGCACTTCCGCCTTTATGAATTCCTCCGGTACCCAATGTATCCTCTTCTCCTCCATCCCCTCGTTGCCTGCGAATTCAGCCCTGAGAATCTTGCCTTTCTCAAGGAGTTTGACATTGCACAAATCCAGCAACCTGAACCTGTCCCCTTTCGTTAGCTTGTCTGCATCGGCTTTGCTTATGAAGAACTTGCCGGTTATCCCAAGGGTTCTCTCACCCAGATTCTCGGTTGGATGCTTCCTCAGATGAACTTGCCATTTCTTTATTCCATCAACTATGAGCTCAACCGGCTCATGCACGAAGAAATACCTCGCAGCCTTCGGGTCGAGCAGCTTCCTGTTCTCGGTGAGCAGCGCATCAATTGAAGGCTCGCTCTCCACCTTGCTCAAGCCGAAGCTCAGGACAAAATTCCTTATTGCATCAGGCAGGATGCCCCTCCTTTTCAAACCGCGTATTGTCGGCATCCTTGGGTCGTCCCAGCCGGAAACCTTCTTTTCATCTATGAGCGGCTTCAGCAACCTCTTGCTGAGAGGCAACCCCTTCAGGGTAAGCCTTGAGAAGTCATAAACAATCGGCTTCCTCATCCCAAGCTTTTCAATAATCCTGTAGTATAGCTCATCCCTAAGCTCGTACTCCTTGCTCCTCAGAGCGTGAGTGACTCCGTCAAGCGAGTCTGCAATGCTCACCTCAAAATCATAGGTGGGCCAGACAGTGTATTTCTTCTCTTGCCTGTAATGCTCAGCAGTGTTTATCCTGAAAAGAGTGGGGTCGCGCATTACTGTGTTGGCTGCATCAGGCTCTGCCTTTAAACGTAGTATTGCATCCCCCTTCTTTAATTTCCCTTCCAGCATTTCCTCCCATGCATGAAGGTTTGTTTCAATTGTGTTCACCCTGCAACCGCATGCCTTGCCAAGCCCCCTGAGCTCGTTCACCTTTTCCTTCTCGCAGGTGCATATGTATGCATCTCCCTGCATGATGAGCTGCCTTGCAAGCTTGTAAAAATCAGGCATCTTGTCTGATGAGTAGATTTCCTTCTCGAACTTCATCCCGAGCCATGCCAAATCCTTTTTTATGGCATCAACAAACTCCCCCTTCTCCTTCTCAGGGTTTGTGTCGTCAAATCTAAGGAGGCATTTGCCGCTATATTCCCTTGCAGCCTCGTAGGAGAGGAAAGCAGCCTTGGCATGCCCCAAGTGAATGAATCCATTCGGCTCGGGAAGGAATCTTGTGACAACTTTGCCTTTCTCCGCATCCTCAAGAGTAATCTTCCTTTCCTCCTGCTTCTTCTCCTCAAATGTGAACTTTGAAAGCTCCTTGTCAACCTGCTCCTTCTTCATCCTGTTGACTTTCTCTACAGCTTTGGAAATAAGCTGCATTGTGCCCTTCATATCTTTTTTTGCGTCTGGAGCTTCGGCTATGACCTTGCCGACAACCGCTCCGGCCTGCGCCTTTCCGTACTCGCTCGCATTCTTCAGAGCATGCTTGTATGCTATTTTTTCAATATCCAATTTACCGCCCATATCAAACGCACCTTTAGTTATTTTAACTATTCAGCTCCTCCAACACCCAGCACGGTTTCAAACGAATCATAACCCATCTTGTTGTAGATTTGGACAAACTCCTTTGGCTTTTTGGTGAGAAGTATGACGCACCCTCCTCCGCCAGCGCCGGTTATCTTCGCTCCCAGCGCCCCGTTTTTCAATGCAGCATCAACTATCCAGTCTATCTGCGGAGTGGATAACCCCAGCTCGCCAAAGCATTCCTGAGCAATGTTCATGTTCTCTCCGAGCTTTTGGAGGTCTGACGCTTTCAATGCTTTTATACCCTCAACTGCCGTTTCCTCCATCCTGTCAAAAATTCTGTCAACTGAACTCTTTTGCCTTTTGTATTTTTCTGCAACCCTCCTTATCATCTCTCCGGTGTCCTTGAAGCCGGAGTTCACAACAAGCATTGGAACCTCAGTTTTTATTTGAAGCAGTTTGACTCCCTCGTTCCTTCTGAAAGAGATGTAACCGCCAAACGTGCATGTGCTGGCGTCCAGCCCGCTTGGGTTTCCGTGCACTACCTTGTCGCCAAGGTTTGCCAGCTCTGCAACCTGATTTTTGCTCAGCGCGGTGTGGAAGAAGTTGTTGAGCTCTGCCACGAGAGAACAAAAAACTGCTGCGCTGGAGCCAAGCCCTGAGTTGCGCGGGACATTCGAGCGGATTGAGATTTCCATAGGAGAGAAGCCGAACTCCGAGAAAAATTCTCCGAGGATGACGTTGTAAGGTGAAAATATGTCCTTCCTCTCCCTTCCAAGCCCTTCCATATCTCCTTTATCAATCATCCCCTTGATTCTCCCGTGAGACGAGGTTATGTCAGTGAAGTCAAATTTCTCCTTCCTTTTGAAGTCAGCTAGGTTGACAGCTACTCCGTCTTCCGCCTTCTTTATCTCGCAGAAGGCCCTCCTCTTGAAAGCTGCTGAGAGGGCCAGCCTGTTGTAGACAACCGCATGCTCCCCGAAGAGCTTGAGGCTGCCAGGAGCTGACGCCATGGAGTAGATTACGCAAAGAATATTAATATAATTTGTAAAAGTGGGGGTTTTTAAATGAAAAATGAGCAAATTATTAGGTGATATAATGCTAGGTATGGGCAGTGCAGTCAGGGATAAAAAAGAAACAGACGTAGCAACTATATCTGTGGGGGATGTGGAACTGAGAGAGGTGCGAGGGCAGCACGGGCGATTCGTTGGATACTCAGAGCGGGGCGGTGTGACAATTGCTGTAGACATGAGAATGGCAAGAAAAGGTTATAGTTTAACAGTTGACTTTTTAGGAGGAGGCGAATGGGTTCGAGATTTAAAAGGAGATGAGTTGGATAAGGCTTTGAAGGGATGGGGCTTTAAAGGAGATGAGCTAGGCAAGGTCTTGCATGAAGGGGACTTAAGAGGGGCAGTGCTGGATAGGGCTTTAAAAGAAGTGGACATGGTTCATGTTGTAAAAGGAAAAGAAGGAGGGGCGGATCTTCAAGTTTTAAAAGGAGGTAAGCTGGTTCAGACTTTAAAAGGAGCAATGGTGAAAAACCGCGTAGATATTCATGAGGGATGGGAAGGCATACCGAAGGGGACTGCAGGAATAAGTGAGGAGTTTCCTAAATTCTGGGATGATGCAAGAATGGCGATGCATGAGTATCTAAGAACTAAGGGAAAGAATTTGCCTGATAGACTAACTCCTTTCATGGGGCAGGGGCATGTCCTAGGCTGACAGGCATATTTATGGAATTCTTCGAAGTCCTGAAAAACAGGCATTCTGCAAGGAAGTTCAAGGATACGGCAGTTGAAGATGATAAGCTCATGAAGATTCTGGAGGCTGCAAACTCTGCTCCATCTGCCGGTGACCTGCAGGCGTATGAAATCGTTGTTGTCAGAGATAAGGAAAGAAGGGAAAGACTGGCCGATGCTGCTCACGGGCAGGAATCAGTCAGAAGCGCCCCGCTTGTTCTGGTTTTTTTCACCCATCCTGAAAAGTCATCAAAAAAGTATGGAGAGAGAGGTGCTGAGCTGTACTGCCTGCAGGATGCAACCATAGCAGCAGCATATGCACAGCTCGCCGCAACTGCACTCGGGCTTGGATGCGTATGGGTGGGCGGTTTTGATGAGGAAGAGGTTGTGAAGGTTACTGGGGCAAAAAAGAATCTAAGGCCGGTAGTAATTTTCCCAATTGGATATGCAGCTGAATCGCCCAGAGCCACTACAAGAAGAAATATTGATGAGCTCGCGCATGATGAGACGCTATAGATTCTTCCAGTCGTCGCACAGTTTCACAAGCGAGCTTGAAACAAACTCCAAATCCTTTATTCTGACAAACTCATCCTTGCCGTGTATATTGCTATCATCCGAGATTGGACCGAAGCAGATGGAGGGAATTCCGCGCCTGCAGAAAAACTGAGCGTCAGTCCCTCCCAGCTCTCCGTATGTGTTTTTCTCTCCGGTTGCTTTCTTCATCATGCTCACAATTGAGTGTAATTTCGGAAGAATGTAGCCGTCAGTTCTTTCCTCAATTTTAAACTCAATCCGAGAGTTTATTGCCTGCATGTATTTTTTAAAATCCAGAATTGCAGAATCCAGATTTTCCTCGGGAACTGCTCTGAGGTCAAAAACAAGCTCGCACCTGCCTCTGCCATCGGAAAGACTCACCTTCTTCAGGAGCGGCAATGTCTGCTCTATGGCATTCTTCGCAAGATGCGGGTAGCCTGCATGGCCCTGCCTGCCCAGAACCAGCTTCTTTTTTTCTCCTTTCAGTTTTAAAACGCACTCGCCGGGGATTATATTTGATTTCACCCCAGCTTTTGCGTATTCAACCGCACCCCCCTTCAAATTGAGCATTGTGACGGAGATTCTGCCCCAGATTCTCCTTCCTTCAGATGAACTTATGAGGCTTGAGAGGACCTTCTCCCTGTTTTTTGAGTAGTTGATAACCCCAGATAGAAGCAGGAGAAGCTCTGAAAGCGAACCATCTGCTTTTATCCTGCCTGCAGCTCTTCCGCTGGAGCCTACGTAAACTCTAGGGCCCGTATCAATTAGCATGGCTGCATCGCCTTCAACAATAAAATTATCCCCCTTTTTCATATTCATAAGAAAACCAAGCCCCTTTTCACCGCCTACCTCTTCGTCACATGTGACAAGCAGCTTGACGTTCACTTTTGAGGAATTTCTATTCATGAGAGTTTCCAAAGCCGAAAGAGCAGAGATGATTCCTCCCTTGTCGTCTGCAGCCCCTCTTCCGTATGCCTTTCCCCCCTCAACCGTGAGCCTGAAAGGCTGGTGCTTCCACCCCCCTCCTGCTGCAACCACGTCATAATGCGTTGCAAGAAGCAAGGTCTGCTCTGCCCCTGCATCAAGCCGTATTACAACGTTTGGGTAGTGCTTTCCCCCTTTCGCTGGCGCATTGTATATTTCTGCCTGGAGCCCAGCAGCTTCGGCTTCCCCTTTTACAAGCTCTGTGCATCTCTTGTAGTTGCTCTTGGAATCAGAATTTGTATCAAGCTCCACAAGCCTGGCAAGGAAATCCATATCCATTTTCAACACCCGCAAGTTATCTTATTACAATCTCTTTTACGCCTTTTATTCTTCTCAGTCTGTCTATGGTCGCACCGTCAAGCCTCTTTTCCAGTATTAGCGTGAGCTTGGGCTCCGGGTATATATCAGGGTCGTCTGCCACTATCTGCCTTATCACTATGCCTCTATCGGATACGACAGTTGCGACCTTTGCAACTATGCCTTTCTGGTGAGGCTCTGCCCGTATTTCTATGCTCTCGAAGCCGAGCTTGTCGGCAACTTTGCCTATGAACGCAGTTGGCAGCAGCTGGGAGAGTATGCCGTACAGCTCATCATCCCGGGCTATCATCTGCCCGGTTTCTATCACCACCCTCCTGTCAACCCCCAGAGCCCGGGCCATCTTGGCAGGGGAGAGCTCTATCTCTGCGCAGAATATGCTGCCTTTCTCCTCCACCCGCAAACCATACCTGAGCAGGGCTTCAACAACTTTTCTTTTTCCGGGGGAGTCGGCAAAGGCCTTCTCAAGCACCTTGTACATAATGTATATTTTTATACAGAAAAGCTTAAAATAGCGTATTGTTCTAACTTCTCCCACTTGCGAGGTGATTGATGTGGAAAGGGATTGTCTTTGGGGAAGTGAAGCTTGTTCTTGAGCAGGAAGAGCTGCCGCGCTATTATTGCAACATCCTGCCTTTTTTGCCAAAGCCACTGAACCCGCCTCTTAACCCTGCAACCATGAAACCTGCAGCTCCAGAGGATTTGATGAGAATCTTCACAAAAGAGGGGGTGAGGCAGGAGATGTGCATGGATGAAAGAGTGAGAATCCCTGAGGAAGTCAGGGAGGCGTATCTAAGGCTGGGAAGGCCCACTCCTCTTTACAGGGCCAGGAGGCTGGAGAAATATCTTAGAACAAAGGCCAGGATATACTACAAAAGAGAGGATGTGAACCCCTGCGGCTCCCACAAGCCGAATACCGCGGTTGCGCAGGCATTCTATGCATCAAAAGAAGGGGTGGAGAGGCTGGAAACAGAGACAGGAGCTGGGCAGTGGGGCACTGCTCTGAGCTATGCCTGCATGCTGTTCGGTTTGGAGTGCGAGGTTTTCATGACGAGAAGCAGCTACGACAGCAAGCCGTACAGGAGAACAATGATAGAACTTTTCGGAGGCACTGTGCATCCCTCTCCAAGTGATATAACTGAGAGTGGAAGGAGATTCCTTAAGGAGATGCCTGACCACCCCGGAAGCCTAGGGGTTGCGATAAGCGAGGCAATTGAGATGACTCTGAGGTCAGAAAAAACCAGGTATTCCCTAGGAAGCGTGCTCAACCATGTGCTGCTCCACCAGACGGTAATAGGGGAGGAAACCATGTTGCAGTTCAAGCAGATTGATGCAACCCCTGATTTGATGATTGGTTGCATAGGAGGGGGAAGCAACTTCGCGGGGTTCTGCTACCCGTTTGTCAGGGATAGACTGCAGAGGAAAATTGAGACGAAGTTTCTGGCTGTTGAGCCAACTGCAGTTCCATCAACAACAAGAGGTGAGTACAGGTATGACTATGGCGACACTGCAGAGCTCACTCCGCTTATAGAGATGTACACTCTTGGGCATAAGTTTATACCGCCACCAATACACGCAGCTGGCCTGCGCTACCATGGCAAGGCTCCTTCCCTCAGTCTCTTGGTAAAGGAGGGAGTTGTAAAATCCGTCGCATACGAGCAGGATGATGTTTTCGAGGCTGCTAGGATGTTTGTCAGAACCGAGGGTATAATTCCGGCTCCTGAGACAGCACATGCGATAAAGGCAGTGATAGACGAGGCTAGGAAATGCTCCGAAGAAAAGATAATTGCGTTCAACTTCTCAGGGCACGGCCTGCTGGACTTGGGCAGCTACGAGCTTCAGGGGAGATGAAATGAGATTCCACATAGTGTGCATCTCTGAGCTGAAGGGGCATGAGTTTCCTGAGCAGAGCAGAGTTGATGAGCTTGAGAGAGACCTTAGAAAGAGGGGTACCCTGCTCAAGCCTATAGTTGCAGATAGGGGCACAAAGGTAATACTTGACGGGCACTGCAGGTGCGATGCGCTGAGGAGGCTGGGGTGCTCCAAGGTTGCTGTAAGATTTGTTGACTACAGCTCGGGGGAAATAGAAGTTAGGAGATGGAGCGGGGGCGAGATAACAAAGGAGGAAGTGCTTGAGGCAGGCATGAGGGGCATTCTTATGAAGCCGAAGACATCAAAGCATATGATTATCAGGGATGGGAGGAGGCTGCACATATCAAGAATATGCAGAAATGAGCATATTCCTCTGGCAAAGCTTTCCTAGCTGCCTCTTACTATTTTGATGAAGGAAGCCCAGGCTGCCCTATCAAGCTTCTTCTCATCATCCCCGAAGCAGAGCAGCAACATATCGCCATTTTGAAATTTGAATTTATCGTTGATTTCCTTGAGGGAAGGCAGATAATTGCTCTGCAGCTCATCACCGGAGTCAACGAAGTAGAACTTTCCTCCTTTGAATGATAGCAGCGTTATGCCGCTTGCGCCTATTCTTACAGCCTCATCCCTGACATCGAGGACTGAGGATGGTTTTTCGCCCCTCACAAGCATTCCCACACTTCTCTTGTCTGCCGTCAGAAAACTTGGGAGGAGAGAATTCATCCCAATGACAGATTCCCTGAGCTCCCTGAGCAGCTTGAAGCCTTCCCTTGTGAGCTTGTAGCCCATGGGAGTTGCATCGACAAAACCTCCCTTGCCCAAGAATCTTAGGATAGTCCGCGTGCTCCACTCGCCTATCCCCAACTCCTTGCTGAGTCTGCCACGGCCCTTCCTCACATCGAGTTTCCAGATAGCTCTCAGCACATCCAGGGGGGAGAAGGAAGGGTAGGGGCCGAACTTCCTCTTTCTCATTCCTTCAACAAGTTTTAGGGCTTTCACTTTCTACCTCGTTTCATTTATAAAGTTGGATGAATTCACCAACATATATATAGCTGGATGAATTAAAGCTTTTGCTTGGAAGGTGATGCTTTGAAGAAGTTACTTCTTATGCTGCTATTACTTTCAGGTATGGTTTTTGCTGAGAGGGCGGGTTTGGTTGTCCAGTTCAACAGTTCAAGTGTTACAATGAAATGCGTTGAATTCCAAAGCGGTGCCAGTGCATTTGATATTCTTATGAATTCAGGGCTGCAGTTGGTTACGAAGGATTATGGTGCAGGGCTGGGCATGGCGCTGTGCAAGATAGGGGATACGGGGTGCGGTGAGGATAACTGCTTCTGCGCTTCGGAATACTGGGGTTTTTACTACATTGCCGGGAGTAGCTGGGAGTACGCCCCTGTCGGGGTGAGTGGATTCACAGTTAGCAACGGAGATGTGCTTGGCTTCCGGTGGGGCGCATACGGAGATCGGCCTGAGCTTCATTCATTCAGCGAGATATGCCCTCCTTCAGCACATGGTGGAGGAGAATCAATCAGGTACTTCAATGTGTCTATGAACGGGAACTGCAGCAAGGAGCAGTTTATGATTAATGTGAAGGAGAGGGAAAGAGGGGTTATCTGGGAGCCCTCGGGCTTTTTCGTATCCGGTCTAGGCTATATGAAAGTTGAAAATGGGGTGGGAATCAGGGTTCTTCTGCATGAGACGCATTCGGGCAATGATGCAGGCTTTGAAAAAGTGGCATTTCTGTTCACAGATAAGGAAGGAAACGCGAGTTTTATTCCTGAGAAGCCTGGTAAGTATGAACTGGAGTTTGATAAGGAGGGCTTTCTGGGAGAGAGGAGGGAGATTGATATTAACGAGTGCAGGAGAGAGACTGCAACCAGCAACCCGGTTGAGGAACTTAAACCCAAGGAAAAAGAGGTTGAGCCGAATATTACAAGAGTTGATATAATTGCCCCCCAGAGCGCCAATGTGAACAGTACGGTTACAGTGAAGATGCTGTCAGAGGACGGCAAGCCGCTTTCCTACGGGAGCATAACAGTGGAGTTTTCAGGAGGCAGGAAGGAGCTCGTGACGAATGAGAGCGGAGAGGCCACTTTCACTGCCGAGAAAGAAGGAGTCTACAGCTACAGCTCGCCGAACCATACCCTGAGTGCATACCGAACCACCAATGTTATGGAACTAAATAAAATCGTATTGAAAAGTCCTGTGGCAACGCAAGTTGTGCAGGAGGAAACACCTGCCTCTATTGGGATGGCAGCTGCAGGAGCTTCACCGGAGATTATCGGAGCAGGTGTTGTTTTAGTATTAGTTCTGCTGTATTTTATACAAAGGGTGATTGAATGAAGGAAATTAGGAACTCTGTGAAATACATTCTGGCATTCCTTTTCTGTGTTTTTGTGAGGCTCATCCCAAGACCGCCAAACATTGAGCCGGTGATGACTGCAACAATGCCTTTTGCAAAGGAATTCGGGAGGTACGCAGGATTTATTTTTGCAGCTTTTTCTGTCTTTGCACTGGATGTCATTGAGGGCAGGGTGGGTTACTGGACAGTATATACCTCACTTGCTTACGGTGTGGTTGGTTACGCAGCATGGTGGTGGCTGTCAGGCAAAAAAGAGGTAAAAGGAAGAGATTATGCGGCATTTGCATTCGTTGCAACAATATTCTACGATGCTGTGACCGCGCTTGCATTTGGCATGCAGTTTGGCCAGAGCCTTGAAGTCACTTTGCTTGGGCAGATACCTTTCACACTCTATCATCTGCTAGGGAATTTGCCTATGGCATACTTTCTAAGCCCGCTTCTGTATAAGTGGATAGTGGCAAACCCCAAGCTTGAGCTGGAGTTTGCCCTGGGATGATTCTTATCTTCCCTTCCTTTTTTTGGCAGGCCTGGTGACGCTTATTGATAAGGCTTCCTTCAGGATGAAGTAGCCTATGCACAGCCCTAGGATTGCCAGGATGACTATTGCAAATGTCCAGGTGTCGCTGACTGGCACTTGATCCCCTGGTTCCATGTAGCAACCGTCTGGACCACACTTCCTAAGGAGTGGAGAGCCTCCTCCAGATGACACGCAAGCACCAGCACTGCACGTTTTGCCTGATGGGCATGCGGTGCACGTAGATGTGCAGGTGCAGGTTTTGCAACTTCCTCCTGAACAGGTATTGGTGCATGTGCTTGAATAGTTGCACTTGTTGTTTCCGCTGCAGTAGTTTGCTGGGCAGGCTGTTGTGCCGCAGGAGGTGGCAGTGGCAGTGCAGGTGCAGCTGCCGCATATCGTCCCGTTTAAGCAGGGGTTAACACAAGTGCTCGGATAGCGGTACAGTGTATTGCCTGAACAGTAGCTTGCTGGGCATGCTTTTGTGCCGCAGCTTACGTCAGTACATGCAGCTTGCACCACACTTATCATAGCAAGTAGCATGAGCGCATACAAAATCTTTACACCACCCATAAACATCCCTCCTTTTCTGGAATATACTAAGTATTGCATGGGTAATCAGTTGTATAAAAATGTTTCTATAGTATTGCCTTCGAATGCTCTCTCCTGTTGGCAAAACCCTCGGGGCTAACCCCTCTAAGTCTGAACAACTCCGCAGTCCTTCCGGTTATTATGAGCTGAGTATTATTCAATGCTTTCAGGTTGCCGGAGCCTGTCAGGAACATACAGGTTCTGAGCTGCTCCTTCCATCTCTCCAACTCCTTAATGATTGCATCGTCTCCTTTCTCCGCGCTCTTGAAGAACGGGAGAGCCGCACCAGCATAGTCTGCTCCCAGTGCAATTGCCTTCGCAGCATCGCATCCAGAGCGTATCCCACCGCTGGCAATGAGGGGCAGCTTGCACACGCTTGCCACCTCAACTACTGAGAGAGAAGTGGGGATGCCCCACTCCCAGAAGGATTTATGGCCGTCCGAATTCCTGATAAGCTCAACTCCGCCCCAGGAGGTTCCGCCTGCCCCCGCAACATCTATTCCCTTGACGCCTGCATTCTTGAGTTCAACGGCGACCTCCCTTGAGATGCCGGCACCGGTCTCTTTTGCTATGACGGGCATTTTGAGCTGGGATGTGAGCTTTCCAAGCAGGGAAAGGCTTCCCTCGAAGTTTTTATTTCCCTCTGGTTGGATTGCCTCCTGCAAAGCATTGAGATGAATGAAAAGCGCATCTGCCTTCACCTGCTCCAGGGCATCGGCTATTCTCTTAACATCATACTCCATAAGTTGCGCTATGCCTATGTTGCCAAGCAGGAAGATGTCTGGCGCAACATCCCTCACCCAGTATGTATCCGTCAGGGCAGGATTCTCAATCATGGCCCGTAGCGAGCCAAGCCCCATGGCCACGCCAGTCTGCTCGGCGGCTTTTGCCAGGGATTTATTTATCTTCTTTGCTTCTGCAGAACCGCCAGTGATTGATTCGATGATGAAAGGGGCGGAGAGCTTCTTTCCAAACATGTCGCAGGATATGTCTATCTTTTCCAGGTTCAGCTCCGGGAGCGCTTTGTGCACAAAATCTATGTCTTCAAAGCCGGTGCTCTTTGCATTGAATTCGACATTCTCAGTAGAGCATATCTTAAGATGGGAGGACTTCCTGTCCTGTGTAGGTGATTTTGCCATAAGTATATTTAGAACAGGTATATAAGAGTTATTTGTGGATAACGGTTCCAACCTTTTTTCCAAGCAGAGCATTCTTCAGGTTCCCTTCTTCCAACCCGTTTATAACATTGCTGGGAATTCCAAACTCGGCAAGTCCAAGAAGTATCTCAACCTTGTGCAGCATCCCACCGGTTACATCTATTCCATGAGAGCCTGCCAGAGAAGCTCTTACGCTATCAAAATTAGCAGGGGTTATCTCGGGAATCCTCTCTGCTTTTTCGCTGAGCTGGGGGTCTGAGGTGAAAACACCGTCAGTGACTCCGGCAAGGACAATCCTGCTTGGCTTGAACTTCCTTGCCAGGTAATCAAAAATCACTTCTGTCGACAGGATGGAGCATCCTCTCTTCAAATCCACGACTACATCACCGTAGGGGACGGGCAGGAGGTTTTCAGACAGCATCTTTCTCAGAGGCCTAACATCAAAATGGATTATTCTGCCCTCGCTTGCAACGGCGCAGGCTGAGGGTTGCACAGAGACGGCATTCTCCCCAGCCTCAATCAAACTTTCCACAACTATCCTGTTAAGCTTTGATGCAGCATCCTGCACCTCTGCAATGCCCCGGTATGTCTCAGGGCTTATGACTCCCTTGTGCACCTGATACTTCTTCGCAGGAACATGCGGGAACGAACCTCCCCCGTGCCCAACAAGGAGCTTGAGCTTCCCCCCCTGCTTCGCCTCATGAATCTCTTTGGCAAGCCTCTTGATTACACCCATCCTCGCAGTGAACGGTTTCGTTTTATCTGTTATGAGACTTCCTCCAAGCTTGACAAACACCAGTTCACTCATTTCATCACTTCTACAACTCCTTTATTACCATCTACCAAAACTTTGCTTCCATTCTTTATAAGCTTGAATCCCTTCTTCTCAAGCTTGTCGACCATTGGAATCTCCGAGATGATTGCACCCACTGCAACAATTATCTCAGCCTCTTCATTAATGATTGCCTTTGGCGCCTTTCCGTTTTTCCTAAGCTGGTACAGCGCGTATGAGCCGACTGTGGAACCTCTCCCTCTGGGGAAGACCAGCACCTTGTCTGCTATGCATTTATTGAAAAGCGGGTGCTTGGGATTGACTACCACCCCAGTTTTTGTGTCAACCTCTCCGAGAAAGCTTATGGCCTCTCTGCTCACCAATGCCTCTCCTTCTGCCTTCCCCTTTGAGATTGCTCTTCCTTTCATTTTCATCAAATCACTTCAATATGTCCTTAAGCGAGCCGAAAAGCACCTTCTGCTTGCAGAAGCTCGGCAGGTAATGAGCTGCCTTGCCGGAGTTCACCGCTGTGCGTTCAAACCCAATATCTTCCAGAGGGCAGACCACCATGCAGGTGTCGCTTACAATCCTTCCGCCTGCATCCTCAATTATCTTTGTCAGGCCCAGCTTGTCCACCTTAATCTTGATTTTCCTTGCTGTGCACACCCACAGCTTCCTCTTCAGCTTCTTCCCCCTGACTTTCTCAGCTATCTCCCTTATCTCTTCTAGGGAGCAATGCGGGCATCCCACTGCTATAAGCTCGGCATCTTTTGATGAGCTTAGCTCCTCTCTGGTTCTCTTGAGCTCTCCGACTCCGAACTCCACGCGCTCGGGCCTGCCAACAACTCTCCACTCGTCAGTGATACCTTTTATGAAAAACAGGGCAACTGCACCAGAAGCAGCCAGTGCGGCCCCAAGGGTTTTTACCTCATCAACAGTGACAGTGTCTATCCCCTCGAATGCGACAACCCTCTGCTTTGCTATTGCACCAGCGTATATGCCCAGCGCCCCGAAGTCTGAAAGGTCCTCAAGCTTCGCCTTCACATTGACAACAACTTCTGCAACCCTGTTCTCATCCAGATGATAGCCAAAGTATGGAGTCTTTCCTGTAATCGCAGACGCCAGGGCGCTTATCCCGCTCTCCCTGTTCGTCCTCGCCCCAAGAGCAGAGTTAGCAAAAATTACTGCAGAGCTCTCGCTCCAGGCTATGTGCTCTCCTCTTTTGGGCAGGATCCCTATTAGGTAGGGGGTGCAGGTGCACGTGGCTTCCACACCCATCTTTTGGTATGCCCGAATTATTTTCATCTGCTTCCTTGCAAACTCCTTGGGAAATCCCATGGACTCCCACTCCTCCAGGTCCATGCCGGAAGGGTTGAGGTAGCTGGGTATCCTGACCCTCCCATCCTTTGCGAAATTTTCCAGGAACTCCAGCCCTGCATCCCCGATAGTCTTGTAGCTTACTCCGGATATCTGTGCGGAAGTTACAGGGATGAGCTTCTCAGCATTGAATATCTTCCCCAGGGCAGCCAGTATCTCCATCGCTTTTGCTGCTGAAGCTCCATGCTCCCCATTCAGTATATCCTCTTCCTCTCTTGTGAGGTGCATTAGAGATACCTCCCCAGCTTGACTTTTGGGAATTGCGCCTTGTTGAAATCCTTCAGGTATTTCTTTACAGGCTTGGTTGCGTCAAGCCCCATTTTGCTCGTATCCCGGGTGTACGGATTGGCTGACGGGTCCAGGGATGAACCCTTCTCATGCGGCTTGACAACCAGCCCGCTCTTTGCCTGGAATCTTGTTGCAATTGCCCACTCAACATCACGTGGGTTGTATATGTTTATATCGTCATCAACGATGAGCACATGCTTGAGGGAAGCATGTCCTTTGAAAGCTGCCTCAATTGCCTTCTTGCCGTCATCCTCCTTTCTCTTCTTTATCTTCACAATGGCATGCAGCCACGAGCATCCTCCCAGAGTGAGGTTGACATCCTTGCATGCGCAGACTTTATTCACTTCTCTGAAGATTGTTGGCTCCCTGGGCATTCCCATGAGGAGCTTGTGCTCATTGCAGCCAGGTAGAAGCGCATGGTACAATGCATCCTTCCTGCGGGTTATTTTCCTTATCTCAAGCACACTCTGCTCCCTTACGACATCGTAGGTTTCAGTCAAGTCAACGAATGGACCTTCAGGGACAAGCTCATTTGTGATTCTGCCCTCAAGCACGAACTCGCTTTGGGCAGGCACATCAATATCAACTGTCTTACAATGCACGATTGGAAGTCTCTCCAAAGTATTTGCAATTTTCATCTCGTCAAAGCCCAGCTCAACAGATGTTGCACCGGAGAGCAGGAAGTTTGAAGAGTTGCCTATGCAGACTGCGACATCCAGCTCCCCCCCGTTCCTTTTAATGAATTCATTCAGATGCCTGGGGAGAATTCTCATCACGAACCTCCTCCTGTCAAGCTGCATCAGCCTGTGGAATGAGATGTTCCTGCCGAGTTCCGGATCCTTTGCAGCGACCACTCCGGAAGTTACATAAGGACCTCCATCCTCCTTGCAGTGGGTTAGTATAGGCAGCTTGTTAAGGTCAACTTCCTCTTCAATAACCTCCTGGCACGGGGCTTTTTCAACCAGCTGAGGTTCGGTGGGGTTGTTTATTGCATTGGCAATTTTTTGAATGAGCTTCTCCTTTGGTATGCCGAGAGACTTTGCAATGAGCTCCCTGCTTGAGAAAACATTCCCGATAACCTGGAATCTGCTTTCCAGTATTCTCTCAAAAAGCACGGGCCTGCCGTCAAGCTCTTTCAGAATGCCTGCCGCTGTAAACTTCTTGCTGACTGGCTTCTTTATTACGACAAGCTCCTTTGAGAGCTTGAGCCTTTTTATAAGATTCCTCAGCATGCCATCACCCCTTTGCAGTTTTCACAAATCCTCGCGTATCATAGTATAACCCTGAATTGAAGAAAGCCCATCCCAGCAGGACTGCATAGAGATTGAAATCCTTTATGCCAAAAGAAAGGAGATAACCAATGTTGAGTAGGAGCCAGGCGAACCCCACTGCGAGCAGCGGCAGGACTACAAGCAGGATTCTGTCTTTGCGGAAAACCTCCTCGTGGAATACAATAATTGAGAGGGAGAAGGTCCACAGCAGAAGCATTGTTATAATGTCTATTAATCCTAAACTCTGGTGTTTTTGCGACGGAACAGCAAAGCCTGCTGAAACAAGGAGAGCTCCCATCAGGAAGAATACTGCGCCAAGAGTGACTTTCATCTCGCATTCCACCTCTTGTAGAGTTTATTCTCAATCCTCAGCGAATCCAGGATCTTGCCAACAACGAAATCAACCATATCCTCAATCTTCTTCGGTTTGTGGTAGAAGGCTGGTGAGGCAGGCAGGATGACAACTCCCAGCCTTGATAGCTTCAGCATATTCTCCAGGTGAATTGCGCTGACCGGAGTCTCCCTTGGAACAAGTATGAGTTTCCTTCCCTCCTTGAGCATAACATCGGCACTCCTTGTTATTAGGTTGTGGCAGTAGCCGTTTGCAATTGCAGATAGAGTTTTCATTGAGCAGGGGCATACCACCATGGTGTCGAAAAGTGCGGAGCCTGAAGCAGGAGGCGCATCTATTTCAGCCTCATCGTATATCTTACCATACCCACCCAGCTCGGCCAGTGCTTTCTTTGCATCACCAACCTCGTACTCAATAACCTTCTTTGCATTCTCGCTTACAACTATGCTCAGCTCCTCTCTCTTCAGAACCTCGGCTAGCCGTATGCCAATTGGAATGCCCGAAGCACCAGTCAGGGCGAGGATTATTTTCACGAACTATTTAGGGAGAAGTAAGTTTTTATAATTGTAACTACGCCATGCATGAACATCGCCTAAAGACGATGTCACTTAGGGAATGCAACTGAGCAGTATGCCACAACCTCGTGGTAATCCTTTGTGACATCACCGGAATTGGCATACTTGAGGACTTTTGCCTCCTTCCCTCCCTTAAGCTTTGAGTAGATGATTGCAACCATTATTGGGGCGTACCCGCAGATTGAGATGTTGTTATTTTCAACTTCATTCAGGAAGAGCTTTGCATCCAGCCTCTTTATAGCCTCAAGGGCAAGCTCATCCTTTTTCTTGGCGCTCTGCGCGTCCTCAAAGTGGGTGAAGTCTGAGCTTGCTATGACAAAAATATCTCTCTTCATCTCCTGGGATGCCTTGAGAATTGCATGCGCAATGCCATCGGCTGTCTCGTAATCACCCAAGCCCAGGCATATGGGCACAAACTTGAAATCTTTGTAAATGAACTGGAGGAATGGAAGCTGCACTTCAACTGAATGCTCGGACTGGTGGGCTAGCTCGTCAAAATCCACAATTCTCGAATTCTTCTGAATGAGCTTGCCAAGCTCCCTGTCGTTGCTTGCAACTCCCAGAGGGGTCTCCCAGTCTTCCCTTGAAAGGGCAACCCCGCTTCCTTTCCCCGTATGATTCGGCCCTAGTATTACAAAGGTTGGTGGCTGGGAGTAATTTTCTGCAATTTCCCTGTATGCATAGGAAGCAACCCAGCCCGAGTAAACATAGCCTGCATGAGGAGATACGACAGCTATCAGGTTTTTCTTATCGCCCAGCTCTGGCAGCCCGGCACCTTTGGAAAAAGCCCTCTCAACCTCCTTCTTAAGCTGCTCCTCTCCGGAAGGGTAGAATGCACCTTCAACAGCAGGATAGCGCATTACATCACCAAAAGAGTTTGGTTGCCAGTTCTATAAATATCAGAAGGTCATTATCATAATAGAAGGTGTGATATTAGCCTTACCGCTTATTAAGTCCGATAAATCCGCAACCTGATATCCTTTAAGGTCCTTTGATAAATCAACAATTGCATACCCTTTCGGCGCATCTTTGTAGTCGGTTGAATTGATTGTCAAGCAAGTTCCATTAAAATCTGCCCTGATGTCTTGCTCATGGCCTCTGAATACCATAAGCGAGCCAGTAGCTTCCACAAAATTGCGATGCTCACGCTCTCCATATGTGTATACGCCATCGCCACGACTGCTGTCAACATAGCCTTTGGCGTTTTTGTTTGGGTCATTCCAAGCTATCTCGAATTTCGTTTCCTCGCTTGGTTTCACAAGGTCGGCCAGACTTTTAACAGTGCTGGAAGCTCCGCCGTGGATTGCAATGCCCCCATTCTCCATCTTGACAGCAATTGGAGCCTTGTCATAGAACTCCCTCCACTTTTTGAGTACAAACTCCGCTTGTTTCTCTCCAAATTTTATTCTAACTTCCTGATAGAATTCCTGAGGGTGCAGCGAGCCTTCTGCCGCACCGTCATGGTTGCCTTTCTCTATGATGACATTATTGGGAAAAGAATTCAGCAGGCTTAGGGCTGCCTCAAAAACTTTTAACCCTCCTCCGTCTCCAACAACTCGGGGCCTGTCAACTAGATCACCCATGAACACAAGATAGAGCTTCTCACCGTTCTTGACTCTCTCAACAAAATTAGTTTCTTCCATTATATGGTCGAGACAGTCAAACTTGCTGTGTATATCCCCGATGATTATCACCTGACCCTCCTTGGGGAGGTGGACAACATACCCCTCATCCCACCGCCCGCTCTTAATCTTGTTCAAGTTATGGTCGATTCCCATCCTGACTCCTGCCCCCATTTGCTTTTCTCTCAGGTCTATGGAATGGGAGATAAACGACACCAGAGAATTAGCGCTTCTAGCACCAGCCCTTTCTTTCATGCGCTCCCATGTGGTTTCGTATGCCTGGCGCTGTTCATTTGGTCTTGCTTCCTCTTTGACCGGAGGCTCGGTTACTTTCATCTCAAGCCTCTCCACTGCAAAGCTTATTGCTGAACCGTTGGGAAGAACAATCTTCCAGGAAGGGTCTATTTCAACTTTTTCATTTTTAATTTCGCGCAGCACATTTCCGTTGGCATCACTTATTGATGTTCCATTGGTGCTGTGGTCTGTGTAGAAAATTCGGCCCTTCTCAAAGGATATATCGCCATGATTTCTTGAGACGAATCCTTCTGGGTCGTTGTGTATTTGAATGTGTTCCCTGGGCGGTTTTCCCATCTCCTGCGGGGCGTACCTGCCTATGCTAACCGACATG
>JACCLG010000017.1 GCA_013425335.1 Microcaldota archaeon | reverse complement strand
TTCTCACCCATACATCCACTGGGAAGGACTCCAGCTTGCCGTAGGAGAAGAGCATCACGCAGTCCGCTATCTTCTCCCCAACTCCCTTTATCCTCATGAGCTCCATCCTCCCCTCGTGGTAATCCATTGCGGCTATCTTCCCCAGGTCAATCCTCCCTGAGCATGCCTCTGCCGCATTCTTCAGATATTCGGCCCTGAAGCCCAGCTTACACTGCTTCAGCGAGTTTAAGTCTGCTTCGGAGATGCAACTGGCGTCTGGGAAGCTGTAGAAGCGCTCCCCTCCTGCTTCAATCTCTTCTCCGAATTTACGCGAGAGGTTGCCAACGATGCATTTTATGTTCCTGAGGTTGTTGTTGGCTGAGCATATGAAGCAGGCAAGCGTCTCCCACGGGTCAGATAATGTGAGCCTCAAACCGTAAAGCTCTCTGACAGCTTCAAGTATGAACTCGTCTTTTATGAGCTTCTTGTATATGAGCTTCATGTCATCCTTCAATCTGAACCTGTCCTCAACCACTTCCCGAATTTCCTGCTCGCTGCCCTCTCCCTTCCATTCAACCCTCAGGGCATCCTGCACCTGTTCAAGCGAAACAATTGCTCGGTTGACAAGAAACTGGACCCTGCCTTTTTCATAACTCATCAGGAAAAACGGCGGCTGTCCGCTGAGCATCGTATGTTCAAGGCTGAAACATCTTACCGGTATCTCTAGGGCAGGCATAGGACATTACCTTTGATGAAAGAGCGAAGCTTCTCCTCCAGCTTGTCAATTTTTTCTCTTGTCTGCTTGCCGTCATTCCTGAAGCGTATCGTTACAGTCCCATCCTTCAACGTATCATAATCGACCGTCAGACAGTAAGGCGTTCCTATTTCGTCTTGTCGTGCATATCTCTTTCCTATGCTGCCTGTCTCGTCATACAGGGTGTCAAAACCTTTCTCCCTGAGCGAGTCTGCAAGCCCATAAGCCTTCTCCGCAAGCCCGTCCTTTTTCATAAGGGGCAGCACTGCAGCATCGAAAGGAGAAATGAAAGCAGGGAAGTCAAACCACTCCCAGTCCCTCTTCTCTGCTCCTCCCTCTTTCCTGTAGCAGTGCTCCAGAATGCAGAGTATAGTCCTGTCAACCCCGAAGCTCGGTTCAACCACATGAGGAATCACCTTGCTTCCATCCTCAAGCGTGACAGACAAATCCTTGCAGCTTGACTGCGAGTGGCTCTTTAAATCATAATCAGTCCTGTAGGCATTGCCTATGACCTCGACCCAGCCAAGCGAGGTTTTCACTTCCAAATCCACATTTCCTCCAGAATAGTGGGGCGTCTCCTCTGGAAGCATATGCCTGAATCTCATTGCATCGTAGGGTATGCCGAGCTTCAAATAGAACTGCATCTCCCTCGCCATGAAGTATGCCATAATCTCATTTGGAACAATTTTCTTCTCAACCGCCTCTTTTGCCGTGAGCTCGATGCACTTCTCGCTGCCAGCCTTCTGCTCCTCCCTTGTGTAGATTTTGAACTTCTCGTTCTCAACTTGCTTGAATTTTGGATGTGTCGGGGAGGACGGGTTGAAGAAATACTCCAGCTCCATCTGGCTGAACTCCCTCAGCCTTACCAATCCTTGCCTTGGCGATATCTCGTTCCTGAAGGACTTGCCAACCTGCGCTATGCCCATTGGAAGCTTTGACCCATGGCTCCTGAAAATCCTCTGGAAGTCAAGAAATATTCCTTGGGCAGTCTCAGGGCGTATGTAGCCCGTTGTTCCCTCCATCGGCCCTATGTTTGTCTTGAACATGAGGTTGAACCAGCCGACCTCGCCAAGAGGACCTCCGCATTCAGGGCAGGTTATGTTTTTCTCCTTCATCTGTTTCGTGAGCTGCTCGGGCTTCATTCCCTCGCATTTGAACTTCCCCTTCTCCTCAAGCAAATGGTCTGCTCTGAATCTCTTTTTGCATTTGGTGCATTCAACAAGCGGGTCTCCAAAGCAGGAGAGGTGGCCCGAAGCCCTCAGAACCTCCTCAGGGAGTATGTAGACTGTTTCTATCTCAAAATACCCGTCCCTCCTCAGGAAGAAGTCCCTCCAGTAGTCCTCAAGCTTCCTCTTCAAAGCCTTGCCCACAGGCCCGTAGTCGTAGAACCCCCCCGCAGGCGAGTAGATCTCGTTTGAAGGGATTATTATCGAGCGCTTCAGCGCTATCTCCATCACATCCTGCATCATATAATCATCCAAATTGATTAGAGATGAGAAAATAGATAAATATTGGCATTTAAATATTCTACAGGTGATTTAATGGGACGGGAAGAATTTCTTGAGAAAGCCAGGGCAGGCGTCAAGGAAGCCTATTTGGAGAAGGACAGGCCGCTCATGCAATGTGTTAACGCAATAGATGAGATAGACAAGACAAGCAACCTGCTTTTTGAAAGGGTGCAGGAGTGGTACGGGATATACTTCCCAGAGCTCAGAGTAAGGGAGCCCGAAAAATACTGCGAGCTCGTTATGAAGGTTGACAGGCGCAACATCAAGGTTGATGAAATTTCTCTTATTGTCGGAGAGGAGAAGGCAAGGGAGATTCAGGAGAAAGCCCAGAGAAGCATGGGCGCATACCTGAGTGAAAAAGATTTGAATGAAGTGAGGGAGCTTGCGAAAGAGGTGCTCAACCTCCGCATTCTTAGCAACTCTATTGAGAGTTATGAAACCGGGCTTGCAAAGGAGCTCTGCCCCAATCTGACATATTTGATTGATGCCCCGCTTGCCGCGAAGCTCATAGCGCATGCGGGAAGCCTGAAGAAACTGGCGAACATGCCTGCAAGCACAATTCAGGTGCTGGGAGCCGAGAAGGCGCTTTTCAAGCATCTAAGGCAACATACAAAATCACCAAAGCACGGCATTCTTTTCCAGCATCCCTGGGTCAATTCCGCTCCTAAGAAGGAGAGGGGCAAAATAGCAAGGCTGCTCTCAACAAAAATAGCAATTGCGCTGAAAGCCGACTTTTATACTAAGCGCTTCATTGCTGAGAAGTTGAAGCAGGATTTGGACAAGAGGATGAAGGAGATAAAGGGATAGCATGAGGGTGCTTGCTCTTTCTGACCTGCATGCTGAGGAGGCAGTTCTTGAGGGTTTGAGGAATCTGCTAGAGAAAGAGAGGTTCAATCTGATTCTCATTGTTGGCGACATAACACAGAGAGGGCCTGTTTCCTATGCAGAGGACTTGCTTGATGCCCTTGGGGAGGAGAATATTCTGGCAATTCACGGGAACATGGACACGCAGCAGGTTATTGAGGTGCTTGAGAAGAGGGGCATATTCTTCCATCTTAAAAATGTTGAGATGGGCGGATGGAACTTCGTGGGGTTTGGCGGGAGCAGCCCGACTCCTTTCGGCACCCCCACCGAGTATTCGGAGGAGCAGATTTACAGTGAGCTCAGCAGGATAAGCATGAATTCAAAAACAATTCTTGTGACGCATTCGCCTCCCTACGATTCCGGAGTTGACAGAACATCAAAAGGAGTCAGCGCAGGGAGCAAGGCAGTAAGGAGGATAATTGAGGAGAAGAAGCCCTTCATGAACATATGCGGGCACATTCACGAGTCTGAGGGCGAAGCAATAATTGGAAGCACAAGAATCATCAAAGTGCCTCCTGCAATGAATGGAAAAGCAATTGAGATTGAGCTGGGCGGGGTATTGAGTACTAGAGTTAAGGAACTTGAACTACGTAGGTAAATTTATTAAGAACTTATCCTCAATAGAAAAGCGTGACATCCAACCGGTTACTGCTGATACTTGCGCTCATTTTTTTATCCAGTGTATCATATGCCCCAGTTGTAACTGAGACGTGCTGTTCCACTGAGAACATGTGCTTTATTGGAAAGTATGACGTAACGGAATATTGTAATATTTCCGCTGGTGTCCTCTGCCCATTTGGCTCAAGATGCGGTTTGGTTGGGATAAGTCAAATGCCACAATGCACGCCCGGTACTTGCGGTATATGCACAGTTTGTGATGGACACGGCAATTGTAACGCAATAGCAGCATGCGGGACTGAATGCCATTTGGGATATTGCAATGGGATGGTGGCTGGATCTTCTGCTTGCGCGCTTGCTGCTAGTGGAGGAGGGCAGTGTAATTGCGGCGGTATGTGTTTGTCAGGGGTATGTTGCACAGATGGAAAATGCAAGGCGGAGGCAAATGGATGCTGCTCTAACTCGGACTGCTCATCTGGAGAGGTATGCAACCAAAGCACCAAAACATGCACCACTCAGTGTTTGGGTGGATTGACATACTGTAATGGAGTTTGTGTTGATTTGACAAGCAATACGAGTAACTGCGGGGGGTGCGGGAACGTCTGCGGGGGTAACAGCACTACATGCAAGGGTGGTTGTGTAGTGGGATCTATGTCAGCTTATTACTGCGGAGACAGAAATGTGTCGTCAATCATCGGAGACGTAAGTGGTTCCTGCCAAGAATCTTGCTTAGGCGGAACTTGCTACTGCAACGCAGTGCTCTCCTGCCCTGCCGATAGAACAGTTATTTCTTGCTGCGGCAAGAATAGCACCTGCCCTTCCGACTACTGCGGCAGCAATGGACAGAAATGCACTTACTCCTTGAGCCAATCATGTTACGTAGGATGCAGCAACATACCTCCTCCCCATTGCACATCTTGCACACCAACCTGCACCGCATCCTGCTCAAGCTGCCAAACAGGGCAGACATGCGACACAGCATCCGGACAATGCGTATCTTCGGGTGTTACCCCAACCTGCGGTAATGAAATTTGCGAGAGCGGGGAAAGCTCGAGCAACTGCTGCAAGGACTGCGGCTGCAGCACTGGAAGCTGCTGTAATAATGCATGCGTAACTCCAGCATGCACAAATCTGGATGATGGTAACCCATGCACAAGCGACACATGTAATATCGCAGACCCTTGCAATCCGCAGCAAGTCCATACTCCTCTCAGTGGAGTGAGCTGCCCAGGAGGCACATGCCAGAATGGAGCTTGCATTGCCGCACAGACAGGATGTAGCTCGGATAGCAACTGCCCTGGGCAGAAATGCTGTTCGGGTGCCTGCGTGACATCTGCATGCACAACCAACAGCCAGTGTAATGACGGAAATTCATGCACAAGCGATGTCTGCCAGAATCCCAACAGCTGCAATGCTGCCTGCGCCCACACTCCAATGAGCTCATGCTGCGGCAACGGGAGATGCGATGCAGGAGAAGGATGCGCAACATGCCCGGGCGACTGCCCCTGCATAGGAGGCTCAACCTGCATAAACAACATATGCAACGCAAAGCAGCTTCTGCAGAGCGGTGACAGATGCACAAACAGCAATGACTGCTCATCAGGATACTGCAATAATGGCTACTGCTGCGCAGCAGGCACATGCTGCAGGAGTGATTCTGAATGCTCGGGAGGGAAAGCTTGCATAAGTAACACCTGCCAGAACTCAGGTGCAAAATGTGCCGATGGGACGTCTGCGGGACAGTGCTCAAAGAGCAAGCCCCACTTCTGCAACAACGGAAACGACGTATTCGCATGCCCAACATGCGGCTGTGATGAGGGCAGCATTTGCACAATGAGCGGAATCTGCAACAAGTTGGAATGCAGCGATGGGACGCCCTTTGGAGCCTGCTCCTCTAACAAACCCCTCTTCTGCAACGACGGGGCGCTTATAAACAACTGTTCAAAATGCGGGTGCGACGAGGGGTATCTTTGCGAAGCGAAATCCGCTGTCTGCTACCAGAAACCTACAATAACAATAATCTCCCCTTCGGAGAACTCCACAGTCAACGTGGCGGAAGATAAGAAAGTAGTCATACGGGGTTTGGTGTCAAAAGGCGGTTGGGAGAATGCTATTGAACTGAACAGCTCAGAATTCATTCTTTCAAGCTACAACAATCTGACAGGCGAGTTCAGTTTTGAGAATATTTCACCAGTTACAATGGGGCTCAACTCAGTTGCGGTGCACCTGATTGACAGAAAGGGAGATATCCTGGCAAGTGAAATTAGGGATTTCAATGTGATAGACGTTCCTCAGGGTAATAATCTCTACTCTTTGCAGGATATATTATGGATATTGGTCCAGATTGCACTTCTTATATTCTTCCTCGCCGTGCTGCTGAACTTCATCCTACCTCTTGTGAGAGGCATTGGGACTGGGGCTGTTGACTTCCCGCCAGGCGCTATAGTGCTTGTGGAGGGAAGGGTGGGAAGCGGAAAGGAGGAGTTCTGCCTTAGCATGATACGCAGAGTTATAGGGAATAATAACTTCGCAAGTGTGCTCTCCCATGACCCAATGAAGGAGGAGAACTGGTTCAGGGAGAACGAGAAGAATAGGCTGGTATTCATGAAGATTGAGCCGGATATAAATGAGATTTCATGGGGCATCTCAAAGGCGCTGGATGCAAAGCCCAAGGTGATATTCTTCAATATAATGGATCTGCTGATGCCGAAATACAATCCCGAGGAGCTCACGGATTTCCTCAACACGAACTTCAAGAAGCTGAGGGATGCCGGCTGCGGAGCCGTGTTCTGCGTTGATAGGGGCGCGGATGAAAAAAACCTGTCGGCAATTGAGGGGCTGTTTGACGGGGTGGTGGAGTTCGAGGTGAAGGATGAGAAGGGTAAGCTGAAGTCCTCCTACAGGGTGAAGGAGTTCAGGCTGGGAAAAATGGATACAAACTGGAGGAGGTTTAAATAGGTACTCACGGAAGAGTTAATGAGCTGCGGAAGGTGGTTGGATGGGCGGATTTGTGGAAAGAACAAGAACCGGTATGGAGGGGCTTGATGAGCTGCTGAACGGGGGCATACCGAAGAACGCAGTCGTCCTGATTTCCGGGGGTGCGGGCTCAGGAAAGACTGTAATGGGCCTGCAGTTCCTAGTGAAAGGCGCAACCCAGTACGGTGAGAAGGGCGTATTCGTGACCTTTGAGGAAACCAGGGATGATATACTCGGGCAGGCAGCTCAGTTCGGGTGGGATTTAGCAAAGCTGGAGAACGAGGGCACGCTCAAGATAGTTACGTTCAGTCCTTCCAAGCATCACCTCTCATTCGTGAACTTTCAGCTTGATGAAATGATAAACACGTTCAAACCAAGCAGGCTTGTCTACGACTCAATATCCACAATTGGCGTCTACGCAGAGATTCTCGCGGATGTGGAGACTCTGGCAAGCCTCGGGATAAAGAAGGAGGATTTGGCCACGGAGCTCCGCTCTGATGCTATAACCCGCAGAGCTGTCATGGATATAATGTCCAAGCTCAAAGGCTACCGGCTCACCTCGCTCGTGATATCCGAGCTGCCCAAGCAGTCCAACTTCCTCAGCAGGGATACTGTGAGCGAATTCGCAGCAGATGGAATAATAGTTCTGCATTGCCTTGAGAGAAAGGAGAAGAAGATAAGGGCTCTTGAGGTGCTTAAGATGAGGAGGACGCAGCATTCCATGGACCTCATACCGATGCTCATGGGTGAGAATGGGATAGAGGTTCTCACAAAGGAGAAGGTCTACTGATCACTTCAGCACGCCGAAGCCGCACAGCCTCCATCTCTGCCCTATTTTCCTGCTTATAGCTATCTTGGTCTTGCTCTCGGCACAGACAGGCCTCCTCAGTGCGATGCTCATTGTGTTCTTCTTTATTTTCTGCACAAACCCTATGGAAGTTGATGTGCCAATGCTGAGCACAAGGGGCTCATTCAGCTTGAAAGGCGGGTTCTCCATATCCGGCCTCTTGAGCAGGCTGAACTCCATGTCGAAAACATCAGCAGTATCCGGAAGCGTTCCAGCCTTCCCAAGCATGTTGCCGACAAGGGCGTCTGCCTTTGTCAGCGAGGGATCCAGGCTTGTCCCAACCGCTATGAGCCCTCCGGGAACTGCGCTCTCCAGCCTCTCCTTGCCCGCGCTGAGAACCGCAACCTTCGCGATTATGGGGTGGTACTTCTCCTTCCCTTTCTCTCCTTTCAGCGCCCCGAGCCTCATCTCTATTTCATCCCCCACCTTCAATTCCCCTTGGATGAGCGAGCCTCCGATGACACCGCCGACAAGCTTGCTAATCTGAGTGCCTGGCTTGTTCACATCAAAGGAGCGTGCCACATACATCCTTGGCGAAGCCCCAAGATTCCTTTCAGGGGTTGGAATGTGCTTCTGTATCTCTGCTATGAGAACATCCAAATTGAGGCAGTAGTTCGCAACAAACGGCACAATGGGCGCCTTCTCTGCAATGGTTCCTTTGACAAAGCTCTTTATCTGCTCGTAATTCACTTTTGCCTTCGCCTTGTCAACCAAATCCACCTTATTCTGCACTATGACAATGTTCTTCACTGCGAGTATGTCAAGAATCATGAGATGCTCCAGTGTCTGGGGCTGCGGGCACTGCTCATTGGCGGCTATGACGAGAATTGCCCCGTCTATTATGCTTGATGCCGCAATTGCAGTTGCCATGAGCGTCTCGTGGCCTGGCGCATCAAGGAAGGACACTCTTCTGAGAACTTCCGTTGCAGCACCGCATTTTGGGCATTTCTCCTCAACGGTGAATGCTTCCGGCTCGGGGCATCTTGGGCATTTCCTGAAAACAGCATCTGCGTAGCCAAGCTTTATGGTGATGCCCCGCTTCCTCTCCTCGCTGTGGACAAGCGTCCAGATGCCTGTGAGGCATTTCACCACAGACGTCTTGCCGTGCTCCACATGACCGAGAAGGCCTATGTTTACCTCAGCTTGACCCAATCAACCACCGCTCACTTCTTCTCCTCTTTCGGCTTCGGCGGGAACAGCTCCTCGAGCTTCTTCTCGCCAGCCTCTGTTACTTTAGTGTTAATCTGAACCATCTGGTCTGTGATGAGGTTTCCCCTCACGCTTTTCTTCCTTCTCTCTCCTTTTCTCTTCGCCCTGAAGCCCACTCCACCTGAAAGAAGCAGCCTGGCTTTCCTGCCCCCTCTCAAATCCTTCCTCATTGGGAAGCCGTCCTTGTCGCTGCCTCCAGTGATTTGAAGCTTGTAGCCTCCTGCCCCCACAGCACCGCCGTCAAGCGGGTCTCCTAACTTCAAGCCAACAAGAGCAGTTTCCTTGTCCTTTGCTATCTCTGTCTGGTAGCTTCTTCCTGTTTTTGGGTCTGATATGACAACCTTCATTTTATCTCCTCCTCAAAAGTTGGAATAGAATATCGTTATTAAGCTTTATAATTATGTCGTCCTTATGCATTTCACTGGAAAGTTACCCTCCGAATTGTTTAAATACCATCCTTCAGAAGGTATAGCACTACGCTGGGGCACAGCGGAAGTAACGCCTGCAATTCCTTACTGGAGAGAGATGTTGCATTGGCAACGTCAATGAAGCAGGAACTACACGCCATGAAACAGGGGCTGAAAGCGCACGTCAATCGTGTGAGGATGTCACATACATATCTCCGAGGATACCTCGTATCTTGCCGAGCAGCTCAATTTCTTTGGGGTTGAGAAATTCTTTGTATTTGCTAATGAGCATCTTTGCATGCGTCCTCGGCACATTGGAGTAAAGCACATCCCCCTCATTCACCTGCCTTCCGAAGGTGGGCTCATCCATGGAAATTGCAACCTGCATGCCCTCCTTTGCCTCTGCTATGCTCTCCTTTTCGCTCTGTATGGATTTCACCCTTCCAATTGAGACGCCTTTATCATTTATCAGCTCGTACTCGGGCTTTATCCTTCCTGCCTGGACATCCACCCCGAATATCGCCGGGTGCGAAGCCCTGAAGCAGCAGCCTGCCATAACCTTGAGCTTCGCAGGCAGAGTTAATGAAGAGAACATCTGGGTGCGCTCCTGCTCTTTCTCACCTTCAACCCATTTTTTGTAATTGTCAAGCAGTGCATAGATTATGCCCTCTTTCAGGATTGTGACGCCAGCCCTCCTTGCTTCTTCTTCAGCATTCTCAAGCACATCAACATTGAATGAGAGTATCACTCCGTAATACCTGTTCTGACTTCTTATTCCTGATGCATCAACCACATCCTTCTTCACAACTGCGCCTATGCCCGCCTTGCTCACCGGCACCTTCTCACCCTTGAGGAGTTTTACGATTGCTTCCAGCGAGCCCAGTGTGTCTGCCTTCAATATGACTCCATCAGGCCCTTTCTCAATAAGAACCTCACGAATCTCCTTGTCTATTTCATTCTTGAGCTTTTTTTCATCAGTTTTACCTGCAACAAATACTGGCGAGCCGGCAATTGCATCCTCCAGGCCCGGAGCTGCTATTTTCACCCCTGCTGCCGCATGCACCTCCTCGACATTGAGGAATTTCTCGCGCGGGTCCCTCATCTCATCAAGCGGCTTTGGCCTAAGAAGAGCACGCACTTTTGTCGTCTTTGCACCGTTCACAGTTCCAAACACTATTGTGTCTCCCCTCTTCACAACTCCATCGTAGAATATCGCATCAACAGTCTTGCCAAGCCCTGTCTCATCCTTAACTTCAAGTATGCTCCCCCTCCCTGCACCCTTCACTTTCAGGTGCAGCCTGTCCTTCAGGAACCTCTGGGAGAGGCCTGCTATGAACATGAGCAGCTCGTTCACCCCCTCTCCTGTCTTTGCGCTTATAGGTATTATGGCAATCTGCTTCGTGAAATCCGAAACCCTGTCAAACCTCTCTGACTGGAAGCCAAGTTCGCTGAGCCTGCCAACGAAATTGTATAACCTCTTCTCAAGCTCCTGCTGCACCTCCGGCGGTTGCGCATTGAAGGACTCCAAGAATGTTGAATCGGGGTGGGAGACCCATCCTTCAATTAAATCTATCTTGTTCATTGCAATTACGAAAGGAGTCTTGTAGTCTTTCAGAATCTCAATAGTCTCAAGGGTCTGCGGCTCAAAACCCTTTGTGACGTCCAGCACAACCACTGCCATGTCCGAGATGCTGCCACCCCTCTCCCTAAGATTTGTAAATGCCGCATGGCCCGGAGTGTCTATGAAAAGCAGACCCGGTATCTCAAGCTTTGTCTGCATGAGGCTCATCATTGCGCTGCACGCCTTGGTTATCACTTCCACGGGGACCTCGCTGGCGCCTATGTGCTGTGTTATCCCTCCCTTCTCCCTTTTTGCAACAGACGTCTTCCTTATCCTATCCAGCAGGGAGGTCTTCCCATGGTCTACATGACCCATCACTACGACAATAGGCTGCCTTATCATGTCGAACACCAGAACTAGTCAGGTGAATTTTTCTACTATTCTATTATGCTGGGTAAGGTATATAAACGCTTTTTCTCATTGCTTACGCAATTAGTAGTTTAGGGAGTTGGTATGCTTCCTCTCATTATTTCCTTCAGTTTTTTAGACTCTTCCTTTGGATTTGTTGAATCAAGGATGCCCCTTCCCACAATTGCGAAGTTTGACCCTGCCTTGAACGCTTTTTCCGCATCTCCTCCCTGGGCCCCTATGCCTGGGGAGAGTATGAGTATATCATTGCCTACCAGCTTCCTTACTGTTGAGAGCAGCTCGTACTGATTGCCCGGAGCTATAACTCCTGCGACATCCAGCTTTTTGGCAATTTGCGCTATCTCCTCAACTACCTCTTCCTTGAACATGTGGCCTGGGCTGCTCATTGCAGCCAGCAGAAAAACTCCCTTCTTCATCTTGTTTGCAGAGTTCACAACCGCCTCAACGGCTTTCTCACCCTGGAAGCCATGTGATACTATGGCATCATAACCTTTGGTGAAATAGTACTCGGCCTTCATTGCATTGCTTTTGTCTATATCGGCAATTTTGGCATCAAGTATCACTGGAACGCCATCGCCGATTCTCTTGAGGCTCAGAATTGCGCTCTCATGGGAGAAGCCCCATATGTCCGCATACTCGGGATGCACCTTCACTGCTGCGATGTTCTTTGCGGATTCGGAGAGAACTCTCTGAGCCTTCTTCCAGTCTGTTGTATCCAACGCCAGTATCAGGGTTGAATCCCTGCTCATTGCATTCTGTAGAAATACCCTCCTGTATTCGTATTGCATAGTATACCCCCTTATACATTAGGCACTAACTAATAAATATTGCGCTAGATTCATCATAAGTCTTTTTAATTCCCCTCTAGCGGCTACACCCCAAAGCTTAAGGATAATGGGGCATGGCCCAGGAAAGGCAATCCAACGAAAGTTCCAATCGCTAGCAACAGGGTGAGCGAGCCTACTACAATTCCTCTAATGAAACTAGCTTGGAATTCATCATGTTTAATTTTGACATTCGCCATATGTGCCGCCTACACGCTGAAATACTCCTTGAACTTTTTGGTTGTTTTCAGCAACTTTGTCCTGCCTTTCTTCTCAGCTGTTATGAAATCATCTTCAATGAGCTCCTTGACATGGTCGTAGACAGATGAGCCTATCATCTTCGCAAGCTTTGACTGGGGCATGCTGTCATTCTTTGCTATCACGGCAAGCGTCTTCAAGGCGCCTCTTGACAGCTCCGCTTCCTTCGCCAGATCGGAAACCTTCCTCTCGTATTCGGGCTTGAGGCGCATTATGTACCCTCCGTCCTCGAAAGATATGACAATTGCGCTTCCTCTCTGCTCGTATTCCTGCTGCAGCTCCTTGAGCCTGTCCTGCACAAGCTTCCAGGAGTTAAGACCGGAGATTTTGGAAAGAGTCCTCACGGTCATTGGGGAGGTGCTCATGAATAGGGCGGCCTCAATCGTGCTCTTTGCGTCAAGCGTCTCGCCTTGCTCAATAGGCTTCTGCCCCAGCTCCTCCTCCATAACTTCGTTAAGTTTCTCCTCTTCCTGCTTCCCGCTGGGCTCAGTTTCAACCTCCTCAGCTTCCTCTTCTATCTCCGAGATTTCCGTCTCTTCCGGCTTTTGCTCGTCCATAATTGATTTCTGACCTCCAAGTAATATTAATCTTTACTGTTCCTCCAGCTGAGTCTGGAGCAAAGAGTAAAAAGTAGTACTAATAGAATGAAGCATATAAAAGAAAAATGTAGAGGTGTTGGATATGGTTTGTTATGCAGTACCGACAACGGCGGCTTTTATACTCCACTTTGTTCGAGGGAAAAAACCCTCATGGAGGGACAGCCAGAGGTATAAATCTCTGAACCTCCTTCTCTTTGGAGGGGCAATATTCGGCATCATCGACCACCTCTGGAATGGCGAGCTCTTTCTGGTAGGGCCGAACATACTGAGCGACCTTACGCTTGGGTTTGCCATAACGCTGGCAATAATGGGCGTATGGGGCGTAATGGTATACCTTGAGGAAATATCTCAGAAGAGCACTTCAAAAGCGGCAAACTAATCAGCCTTTTTTTCTTTTTCTTCTTCCTTTGCCGGTAGCTGTATGAATATCTCGCCAAAGAACTTTTCCTGGAAGACAGACAGCTTCCCATCCTGGGCAAGATGCAGAATTGGTAGGAGCGTGTAAATTATCTCCTTCCTGCTCTTTTCCTTCAGCAGGGATGAGAATGTCACCAAACCACTCGAATCTGCAGTCTTCCTCACCTTTGCGTATATTTCCTTCATCCTCTGCGTTATGTCATACTGCGGGATGTTTATCACCATGTTCTCTTTTATTACCGGCTTCTCCTGCTTCTTTCTCTGCTCTTCGAACACTTCTTCCAGCGCTCCCATGAGCTCGTTCAGCGTGACCTTCCTCTTCCTGGGGATTCTTGTCCTGATGGAGAGCATGGGTATCTCCACCGGAGCCTGAGCCTCATCAATGAAAGTCTGCTGCTCCACCACCTGCTCCTCCTCCTCAAATCTGAGGGCATCGCTCTTGAAGCGCAGTAGGATGGATGCTGCAAGAATGAGGTTTGCCGGCACTCGCAGATCCAGCTTCTGCAGCTTCCTCACTCTTTCCAGATACTTGGAGGAGATGTCCACCAAATCTATGTTCCAGGGGTCAAGCTTCTCACTCACCACAAGGTCAAACAGCATCTCCCTCCAGGTGGGCTGCGCGACAAGCTGCTCCAAATCAACTTTTGATTCTTTCTGCTCTTCCATCGCAATTATTTCGCCTTGAACCAATATTAACCTTTCCAGCAAACCGCATTTTACAGCTCTTCCTTTATCTTTTCAAGCAGAAATTCAAACCTGGTGTAACCCGCCTTTTCATTCATGTGTCCTGCATTTTTCAGCACAGTCAGCTCGATTTTTAGGTTTTTTGCTATTGTTCTGCCTTGCTCCAGCGGCACGTATGGGTCATTGTCCGAGCTTATTACATAGAATTTCCTGCAGTTTCTCCTTATTTTACCCCAGTCAAAAGGCTTTGCTACAAAAGTTTTAGTCAACTCATCAAATTCGGGATTGTTTAACGGACTTACAAACCCAGCAACAAAAAAAGCCGCCTTGACTGGCCTGTTTGGACCTTCCATCATGCTAAGGAGGAATGCGACTCCGAGGCTGTGGCTGACAACGATTGAGTTCTCCAACTGAGGCTTGTATTTTTCAAATGCAGCAAGCCAGCTTTCCAACTTCGGGTTCTCGGAGTCTGGAAACCGCGGGGCGAAGACCCTGCAGCCGAGCTTCTCCAGCTCATCCTTAAGCCAAGGAAACCAGTTCTCAGATGGGCTTCCGCCAATGCCGTGTATGATGAAGACATCAGTCATGCTAGCGCACCCTGAAATCCACCACTACCTGCACAACACCTGGAGCGAAAGGTCTCACTACCCTCTCCCCAGCTATTTCTGCCTTTCTCCCGCTTATCAGCGCTTCTTTCACAACAAATTTCTCCACTTCCTCAAACGGGTTTTTTTCGCTTGCAAACTGGTAGAAGTGGATTATGCAGTCTTTTTTGGCAGCAAGGAAAGCCTCTGCGAGGAATTTCTCAGCCCCTTTGGGGAGAGGCATCAGAATTCTATCTGCAGAATTCACAAATTTTTTCGGAATAACCTCCTTGACATCACCTAGGAGGGGAGTTATTACCTCCTGCATTCTGTTCAGTCTTATGTTTTCTTCCATGTATTTGACCGCATCTGGGTTAAGTTCAATTGCGTGAATTTTAACATTTGGTTGCATCTTTGCAATGACTATTGGGAAAGGTCCCACACCTGCGAAGAGCGCAAGTATATGCTCGCCGGGCTTCACCTGCTCGGCAATTCTCAACCTCTCAAAGGACAGGCGTGGGGTGAAGTACACCTTTGCAATATCCAGCCTGAACCTGCAGTTGTTTTCCCTGTATTCTGTGACAGTTCCCTTGTCCCCTGCTAGGAACTTCAGCTTTCTTGTCCGGTATACTCCTTCCATGGGTCCGAGCTTTTTGTAGACTGATTTAACATTCCTGTGCACGCTGAGCAGCGAGTCTGCAATGAGCTTCTCCCTTTTCTCAAGCTCTTTTGGAACCTCAATTATTGCAATACTCCCGATAACATCGAAGGATTTTACAACGGACTTGAACTCTTCAGGTGTCAGTTTATCTCTTAGGCTTTCCTCAAATGAGAGAAACCTGGGGGATCTTGTTTCCAGCTTCTTTTCAACGAGCTTGAAACCTTTGAACCTGCCCTTCACTGGGAAGTAGATTCCATCCTCCTCTGCTTTAGGGGCATATTTGTTGTCAAGCAGGTTGAGGGAGATGAGCCCTCTTCTGATGCGCTCTGCATCTTTTCTCTTGACAAGGATGCATTTCATAAATATACTTTCTGCAAAAGCTCTTTAATTCATTGCTGAGAAACTAGTGCATGGAGAATGAAGTGAAGGGCTCCCTTTTCATTGTAGCGGCAGTGTTCTTGTATAGCTTAATAGGGGTTTTCTCTAGGTTTGCGGGAATGAATGTATTCGCCCTGGTTTTCTATAAGGTGGCACTCGCTGCTTTCTTTTTTTTCTTCATATTCGTTTTTGAGAGGAGGAGCATAGGAAGGTTGAAGATGGATTGGAGCATGACTAGATTTTTAATTCCCTCTGGTTTTGTAGTTGCCATTACAGAAGTGACTTTTATTGGTGCATATCTGAACACAACATTGGCAAATGCCGCATTCATCAACGGCCTGTTTCCCATATTTGTTATAATATTATCCTTCTTATTTCTGGAAGAGAGGGTGGACTCAAGGACGCTTTTTTCCCTCGTTATTGGCATTACGGGGGTGGGTTTCATCGTGGGGGCAGACTTCTTTGTCATGCTTAATGAGAAAAACCTCTTCGGAGATGCTCTGGCATTGATATCTGCTTTAACTTATGCCGCCTTCATGATATACAGCAGGGAGAGGGCAAAGATGAAACTGGACATATACTACTTTGTTTTCTGGTCATATGCAATTGCAGCTCTTTTTGTACTCCCATTTAATTTGGCTTACGGCACATTTGTAATTCCGCTGGCGTCAGTAATATGGATTGCAGTGCTCGCCTTCCTATGCACGAATATAGCTTTCATTCTATTCTGCAAAGGCTTCGAGTATATTGACGCCTCCAAAGGCAGCATAGTCGCACTTGCAGAGCAACTGTTCGTAATTATTAACGCATTCCTTTTCTTTGGAGAGGGGCTCAGCCCACTAGAGTTTATAGGTGCTGCTCTGATTATTTCGTCGGTTGTTTTGGCAGAGATGAAAAGATAGTTACTCGAAGAATATTGAGGGCTTCATGGGAGTGGACTGCTTCGCCTTCTTGGCATGCTCCCCTTCAGCCTTCTCCTCAGGAAGGACATAGACATCGGCATTGATCTCTACTGAGAGGAACTTCTTGGCCCCTTCAAGAGCCTCCATCTCTTGCCTCAGGGTCAGCACCAGTGATGAAAGGTGGCCTATGTTTTTGATGAACTGCTGGAGAACTCTCTGGGTCTCCTGGGGATTTGCCCTCATCCTGTCGTCAGTCATTGCCTGCTTCATGACGACATCAAACTTCTTCTCCTTGAATGCCATTGTGTACAGCTTCCTTTTCCAGTCGGATGCGCAGTATAGGTAGATGCTTCTTGGCGTGACCTTTGTTATCTTGATGATGTTCTCAATATCCTCCCTTGTTTCGGAGATGAGCTCCTCCGAGAGGTCTGCAACGCGGTCTATCTTATTCTCATCGTGGGTGGGCCATTCCGCAATGGATACAAACTCGGAATTCTTGACAAACTCCTTCTTCCCCAGCTTCTCCCACATTTCCTCAGCAAAATGAGGCATGAAAGGAGCGAGCAGAAGGGTGAGGTATTCAAGATATTCTCGTAGCGAATTGCGGTTCTTCCCGCCTCTTTTCAGGTACCACCTAAGCTCATTCACGGCATTGTAGAGCGCCTCCTGCGCGATATCGCGAAGCTCAAGCTTCTTGTACAGCTCTGCCGATGATTTTACTTTTTTGTGGATTGCAGAGATGAGCCATCTGTCAACATTGGCAGTGTCAGATGGGAATTCATTGCATCTTTCAACGAGCATGGCGATGGAGCCCATTCTTGAGGCTATGCCCTCAGCCATTGTTGGGTTGAAGTCGGCATCCTGGGATAAATCCGCACCTGAAACAACTGAGAAGCGCACAATGTCCGTCCCGTATTTCTTTACTGCCTCCCTGAGTGGGAGTATGTTGCCCATGCTCTTGCTCATCTTCTTGCCTTCCATGAGCACAAAGCCGTTTGTCACTATCTGCTTTGGCCACAGCTCAGGAGGGAAGATTGCTACATGGTTGAAGAGGAAGAATGTGAGGTGGTTGTGGACCAAATCGCCGGCAGAGTGCCTTGAATCCAGCGGATACCAGTAGAGGAACTCCTCCCTCATCCTGTTGAGGAGCTGCTCGTCTATGCCTGATGTTAAGGAAAGCCGTTTCGCATCGCCCTTTCCCAGCATAATGAAATCGAAAAATTCCGATGAGAGCTTCTCTGCATCCACATCCTTCAGATAATTGGAGATGGTGTAGAATGCCATGTAGATTGTGGAATCTGAGAGTGATTCAATTATCTGGGTCTTGTCAAACGGGAAGGGCGTTCCGAGCCCGCTCGCCCTCACGCATGCCTTCTCCTTGAGCCAGTCAATAGTATACTCATACTCGACAATTGTTTTCTCGGGTATGATGCGGACTTGCTTCAGGCACTCTTTCACCTGCTTCTTCCATCCATCATCACCGTAGTTGATGAACCACTGGTTTTCAACTCTTTTGACAACGCAGAGAGTGCCGCACCTGCAGTAGATTGGGCCGTTTATTATGTCATATATGAGAAGCGCCTTCCCCTCGGCAAGCATGTCCTGCTTTATCTTCTCTTTTGCAATGAGAGCTTTTTCACCTTTGTACTTGCCTGCAACCATCTTCCCCCCGTGTGCCTCTGCCCTGTAGAGCTCCTCTGTTGCCTGCTCGGCCTTCCTGTCCTGCTGGTTTGCAACTCCCATTCTTTCGGAAATTTCTTTTGCAGGGTACTTTCCGTAGCCTGAGAGCTCTATGACTTGAATCAGCCTGTCGGAGTATTTCTCAAATGAGCTTCCCTTCAAATCCCTCAACGCAAGGAAGTCATACGGGGCATGGGCTGGAACGCTCATCACAACCCCGGAGCCGTTCCTCGGGTCTACAAATTCTGCAGGAAGTATCGGAATCTCGTCACTGGTAATGGGGTTTTTGCAGCTCCTCCCAATCAAATCAACGGTCCTTATCTGCTCCTTCACCTCAAGCTTCATCTGATGCTTCAGCTTCTCGGCTGCATCTGAAGAAACAATGTAGCTCTCGCCGTTGCTCTCAATCCTCACGTAATTCACGGCGGGGTTCACCCAGAGGTTTGTCACTCCGTAGACTGTCTCGGGCCTGAAGGTTGCCGTGAGCAGGTAATACTCCCCAAACTTGAATTTGATGAGCACATACTCGTCAATGTTCGGGTCAACATCTCCCTGAGTATCATGCGAGCCGACAGCATTGTTATCCTTGGGGCACCACGGGACAGGGTGGCTGCCCTTCTTCAAGTAACCTTTCTCACTCAGCTTCATGAACTGCCATTCTATGAACTTGTTGAACATTTTGTCATATGTGTAGAACTTCCTCCTCCAGTCTATGGAGAAGCCCATCTCTTTCATGCCGAGCTCAATTTCCCTGCTGAAATAGTCGACAAGCTTCTCAGGAGTGTTGAGCTGGGAGATGATGTGCTCGGGAATGTTGTATACATCCTTGAAAATCCCGTATATCTCCTTGTCCCCCTCCGCGATTCTCTTCGCCATGGCAAGCACAGGAGTGCCCGTCACGTGGAAACCCATTGGGAAAAGGACGTTATACCCTTTCATCCTCATGAAGCGCGCGTATACATCTGTGGTTGTGTATGTTCTCGCGTGCCCTATGTGCTGTGGTGAATTGGGATAGGGAAAGGCAGCCGTGAGGAAGAACTTCATGCTCTCGCTCGCATCTGGCTCAAAAACTTTCGCATCTGCCCATTTCTTCTGCCATTTCTGCTCAATTTCACTGAATTCCATGGAATCACTTAGTTATCTACAACCGTCATTTAAAAACATTCACAGAAAGGCGCTGCAGAAACTCCAGAAATTCTGCCCCAGCGTGTCAAGATAGTAGCCCCCTTCTAGAACTGCAAAAACCCTTGCACCAATCTTCTCAGCCTGCTCCTGTATCATGCTGCCAATCTTGTTGTAAGTCGCACTGTCCTGTATGTCAATTGCATTCCCGCAGGAGTAGTCCTTGTAGAACGTGTCAAAGCCGACGCTTACGCCAATGAGCTGCGGTTTGAATTCATTTGCATATTTCGGGAAGTTGTCCTGGAAGGTTTTCAGGTATTCGGCATCTTTTATCCCGGGCTGCAGCACCACATTCTTTATGTGCCTGTTGTTCTCCTTCTCAAATCCTGAGCTCCACGGGAAGCATGTATTTGGGTCTTGGTGGAAGGAGAGGTAGAAAACCCTGCTGTCATTGTAGAAAATATCCTGCGTGCCGTTCCCGTGGTGCTGGTCTATATCAACAATCATTGCCATTTTTATATTTGTTGCAATAACCGATGCAACTGTAAAGGCAATATTATTCAAATAGCAGAACCCGCCGAATGCATTCCTGCTGGCGTGATGCCCAGGAGGCCTGATGAGGGCAAAGGAGAATCCATTCTCGGAATTTTCAGCAGCCTTCAGAGCCCCGCCTGCGGCGAGCTTGGCAATTTTGAATGTGTTCATTGAGAAGGGGTTGTCCCCGCCTCCCTGCTGCATGTCGGAGAGGAACTTCAGCTTTTCGATGTACTCCTCGTCATGCACGATGTACAAATCTCTATCCGCAATTTCCTTCGGCTTGTCAAAGATTACTGGGAGGTTATTCTCCTTCAGGTATTTTACTATTGCAACGAGCCTCTCTGGGGTTTCCGGGTTGCCTGCTCCGGTCTCATGCTCCAGGAACCTTTCTGAGTAGACAATTTTCATAAAAATCAACGCCAGGGGTGAGATTTGAACTCACACTCCCCGTAAGGGGAACCAGATCTCAAGTCTGGCGCATTGACCAGATTCTGCCACCCTGGCACTAAGTATATTCTCTACTTTCACATTTAAAAAGCATATTAATTTGAAAGAAGAATCACTCAAGGCTTATCTCAATATGAACCGTATCAGGAACGCGCACACGCATAATCTGCCTCAGAATCCGCTCGTCGCCAACAACGTCAATCACTCTTTTCCTAATCCTCATCTCCCAGTGCTCATACGTATCTGAGCCATCCCCGCAGGGAGTCCTTCTCGTAGTGATTTTCAATCTTTTCGTAGGAAGAGGAATAGGGCCTCTCATCTCCACGCCCGCGGTCTTAGTGATGTCCCTTATCTGGTTGCAGACATCGTCAAGCTCCTTGGGGTCCTTGCCTATGAGTTTTATCCTCGCGCGGGTCATGTGTTGGCACCTTTGTTTGTTCTCATCAGGTCATGATGAGAGACAGAAAGGAAAAAAGAAAGAAATCAAGCAACTTTCGTTACCTCCAGAACAACTCCGGCAGCGACGGTCTGCCCCATATCTCTTATGGCAAACCTTCCCAGCTGCGGGAACTCGCTGAACTTCTCCACAACGAGCGGCCTGAGCGGTTTTACTTTCACTATGGCTACATCCCCGGTCTTTATGAAGTCGGGGTTCTTCTGCACGGTCTGGCCTGTCTTGGGGTCCTTCTTCTCCAGTATATCTGTTATTGTGCATGCCATCTGAGCAGTGTGTATGTGGAAGACTGGCGTGTAACCTTTGAGTATTGCCGTTGGGTGCTCCAATACGACTATGTTCGCCGTGAACTCCTGCACAACTGTTGGCGGGTTGCTTGCAGGTCCAGCCACCTCTCCTCTCTTCAAATTCTTCTTGTCAACTCCCTTAACGTTAAAGCCGACATTGTCTCCGGGCTTTGCTTCAGTGAGCGGCTGGTGGTGCATCTCAATGCTCTTCACCTCTCCCTTTGCCCCCGAAGGCATGAAAGTGATGAGATCGCCTGGCTTCATCACCCCTGTCTCGACTCTTCCCACTGGCACTGTCCCGTGGCCGGTTATGGTGAAGACATCTTGCACAGGAAGCCTCAGCGGCTTGTCCAGCGGTTTTGACGGAACTGTGAACTTGTCGAATGCCTCAACAAGAGTCGGACCCTTGTACCACTCCATCTTTGTGGGCTTCTTAGCGACATTCTCCCCTTCATATGCAGAGTAGGGGATGAACTGCACCGTCTCCGTCTTGTAGCCTATATTCTTAAGCAGGGTTGTGAGCTGGCTCTTCAAATCCTCGAACTTCACCCTGTCGTATCCCACGCTGTCCATTTTGTTTATTCCAACCACCATCTGCTGTATGCCGAGCACCTTTGCCAAGAAGGCGTGCTCCTTTGTCTGCGGCTGTATTCCCTCCTTGCAGGAAACGACAAGTGTGGCTGCATCTGCTTGAGATGCGCCTGTAATCATGTTCTTGACAAAGTCCCTGTGGCCTGGCGCATCGATTATTGTGAAGTAATACTTGGGAGTCTGGAACTCCCTGTGAGCAACATCTATCGTGACTCCTCTCTCCCTCTCCTCCTTGAGCTGGTCCATGGCAAAGGCAAATTCAAATGTAGGCTTGCCTACCTTGTCAGCCTCCTCCTTCAGTCTCTTCAAGTCCTGCTCGCTCAATGCCCCTGTGTCATACAGGATTCTTCCGATTGACGTGGATTTTCCGTGGTCAACATGCCCTATGAAGACCAGGTTTAGGTGTTCTTTTTCGGCCATCGTATCCCTCCAAATATGTTTATCGTCTGCAAATATGCATTTGAATGCATTAGAAGACATATACTTTTAAACGCGATTATTTTTAAGTCTTTCGGAGAGAGGACTTGTAGATAAACTCTATTACCTCCCTTCACTGGAAAGTTACTCCTCCGCATTATTTAAATACCATCCTTGTGACGATAATAGCACTACGCTGGGGCACAGCGGAAGTAACGCCTGCAATTCCTTACTGGAGAGAGATGGTGCAGAAGCACCGTCAATGAAGCAGGAACTACACTCCATGAAACAGGGTCTGAAAGCGCACGTCAATCGTGTGAGGATGTAACAGGTTTGTGAGGGAATTCACTTTCTTGAGAGCTCGGAGGAGACAACTCCTCCAACAGCTCCGAGAATTGCGAAGAGCATTATTGTTGCGATAAACTTTACCAGTATGAATACCGCTGAGAGCATCGGGTCTGTGAAGGCAAGCTGTATAATGAAGTTGGCGATGTCCACACCTAGCCCAATGGAGAGCAGGAAGCCGTTTGCCTGCATCTCAAGCCCATGGAGAAGCACAGAATAAATTACATTGAACATCGTAGCTATGAGCGCTGCGAACACCCCGCTTATTGCCCCAGTTGTAATCGCATCATTCCTGCCTATGTAGCCGTTCCCGTACCTGTCAACCCTCAGTTTCAGTAGGTATACTGAAAGGGCGCCTCCAAGGGCGCTCCAGAGCAGCAGCATGTTTATGAAAGGCAGGCCCATCATGAAGCCGCTGAATATGCCCCCTACGAGCGTTGAGCTGACCGTCTCAGAAGGCTTCACAGAGAGCTCCACCCTGGAAAGCGGTATGTGTTTCTCCTCCACCCTTGCAACCGGGCGCGCCTCCGCGTATTTTACCTGCGGAGCCACAACGGCTGCCGGCTGCCTGGGCTCGAACTCTGCCGGAAGCTGCGAAGAGCACAGCCTGCAGTAGAGCTTTCTCTCCTTTTCAATCGAGCAGTCCACGCAGATGGGTCTGCCGCATGAGGAGCATACGCCGACAGCTTCAGACCTGGGGTGATTGTAGCATTTCATCTCTGCAATTTTTGATTTGGATATGCAGTCCTTGCAATATACATTCCCGTCCTTCTCAACTGCACATTTGGAGCACACACCTTTGCCACATGAGGAGCATACGCCGACAGCTTCCAACTTGGTGTGTTTGAAACATCTCATTCGTATCCTGATATTCTTGAAGGCGGTTATTTAAATTTATATTGGATAGAATATACGCAAGGGCCCGTAGCTCAGCTTGGATAGAGCGACAGCCTCCTAAGTTGTAGGTCGCGGGTTCAAATCCCGCCGGGCCCGTTGAGTGAAAGCATGAAAATTGAGGAGAAGTTCAAAGGAGTATTTTTCATAGACGGGAGGATCGCCACAAGGAACCTCGTGAGAGATTTCAGGGTGCACGGGGAGAGGCTCATCCCATTTGAGGGGGTGCAGTACAGGCACTGGGATCCCTACAGGAGCAAGCTTGCTGCCGCGGTAATCAAGGGAATGAAGAGCATGCCAATAAAGAGCGGGTCCAGGGTCCTTTACCTAGGAGCTGCAGCTGGAGTGACGCCGAGCTTCATCGCGGATATTGTGGGGGAGAAAGGGATTGTTTATTGCGTTGAGTTCGCACCAAGGAGCATGCGCGACCTTCTGTATGTGTGCGAGAAGAGGAGCAACATGCTGCCGCTGCTTGCCGATGCAAGAAAAACAGAGAGCTATGAGAAAGACGTTGGCAAAGTCGATGTTGTATACGAGGATGTCGCACAGCCAGACCAGGAGAATATAATGATAAAGAACGCTCAGAAGTTCCTGAAGAAAGGCGGTTATGCAATGCTGGCCATAAAATCGCAGAGCGTTGACGTGACAAAGCAGCCGAAAGAGATTTATGAGAAGCTGCTGGGCAAGCTGGAGAAGCACTTTGAGATAGCTGAGTGCTATGAACTCTCCCCTTTCGACAAGGACCATCTGTTTGTCCTGATGAGATACGCTCTATAGTACTAAAGGGTTTTAAAGAACGAGATGTAAAATATTTTGGTGAAACCTATGGCTGAGAAGAATGCCCCTTTGAAGGACGATGGGATAAAGCGCAAGATAAGGGATTTTGTAGCAAGAGCCACAGCGGTTGGGCTGCACACTTCAATAAGCGATATAGCCAACAGGGTGGGCAAGGAGGTCGGAGTGCTTGATGAGAAGTGGGTCAAGTACACGACAATTGAGTTTCATAACGGGCTTAACAGGGAATTTTACAAGGTAGTCCCGAAGAAGGATAGGGTTGTGTTCATACCGCACTGCCTCAGGAACATAAAGGAGTGCAAGATGCCCATAGATGAGGATGGATACCACTGCCTGAAATGCGACAAGTGCGTCATATGCGACATAGTGAAGGAGTGCGATAAGAACAACATGAAGTATTTCATAGTCGGCGGAGGCTCTCAGGTCATCAATATAGTTAACAAGTACAAGCCGAAAGCAGTTCTGGGCATAGCATGCTTCAACGAGCTGCAGATGGCGATGGAGAAGCTTGGTGGAGGCTCTAGGTTCCCTGGACAGGGCGTCATGCTGAAGAAGGATGGGTGCGTGAATACCCAAGTTGACATTGACGAAATAAGGGAAAAAATAAATATGTAGCTACTTGCATCCCTTCAGCTCTGGGTGCGCGTAGCATATGGCTGCTTCTGCATAAGCCGGCTCTGCCTTGTACTGACAGTCTACTGTTATCACAGGGGCACCGGACGGCACCGTCTGGATTGTCCCAACAAGCGAGAATGTTTCTGCAAGCATCCAGTCTCTGTTCATGTCTATGTTGTAGCTCGACATGCACACATCCAGAGTAGTGGTATTCAGGGATGATGAACTCACGCATGCTATAAGCTCATCCTCTGTCAGCGGAATCTCCTGGTGCTTTTTGTATGCATCCTCACTGCAGTTCTTCAACTCGTCAAGCTTGCCCTGTACCCTTGCGCAGAGAAGGTAGCCCAGAGCCCTTGTCACGTTCGAGCCGTACTTCTGGACCAAGTCGTATGAGTGGGTTGGTATTATCTTGTACTCGAAGCTCACGCTGTCGTTGAACTTCTGCTTGAGCTCCTCAACCTTGCTCTCGGCAGCAAGGCAGGGCGGGCAGTATAGGTCAAAGAATACAAAAACTCGTGTCTTATTCTCAGAACAGCTTAGCTTCCCGTTGAGCTTCACAACTCCCTTTGCGACTACTTCATCAGCACTGATAGAAAGAGGCTTGGGGCCCTCGACAAAGACGCTCTGCAGGGTGAGGTTTGAGTCGTACACCCTGATTCTAACTCCTAAGGGGCTGCCGGTTCTGTTCAGCACAAGGGACTCCTCCCATATGCTATCGTTTGGTATGAACTTTGGGGTTGTTGGTTCCGCATAGGCAAGGTCACTGTAGCTGTCCATCACCCTTCCAATGAAGTGGCTGACTTCGGAAACATTATGCTTCGGCGCTGGCGCTACTGTGCAGTTCTGTGCAGGGCATTCCTGCGGTTTCGAAGCAGGCCAGCTCACAATTAGGTAGGACAGCAGCGCAATTGCGACCACGCAAATCATAAGCAACATGTAGGGTATTTTGCTGACAGGTGCATTCTTTGCCATATTTTCACCTCATTGGTTGTATCTGCCTATCGAGAATTGATATGCGCACGGGCTTTTATCCTGCTCCCCTCTTGGGGTGCATATGTACTCAACAGCAACATCATGCTGGAATTCATCTCTGAATGCATCCAGCACGTTTCTCTGCTCAGACGAAATGGAGCAGGAGGGGCTGTGGAAGGCGTAGATGAGTATTTTATTCCCGCTCTTGCACTCCGGGAAGTTCAAAGTGGTTAGGACTGTCCTGCCAAACTTGCTGCAGAAGGTGCTGCTGTTCGTGGCAGTGCACAAAGCCTGTCCTATGACCTCTCTCTCTGCCTCATCCCCATTGGTTAATACATGCGAGCCCACGCGCATATACTTGCAGTTTATTATGATGACTGGGGTGACGTTCATTGGATCATATCGCGCCACAAGCGGGCTGAGAGTCCAGTTCTGCTGCTGCGGTGGCTGGTTGGGAGGGATGTATGGATTTACTTTGCCAGAACTCAGGAGTGACAAAATGTATATTGCAAGGAGAAGTGCCAGGGTGATGAATATAAGCACAAGCGCACCTCTCATTGAAGGAACTGGCTTATCCTGCTCCATTGTTGCTACAGGTTCCCTTGAAATAGTTGGCTTACCCTTCTTCATGTTTTCTATTTTGAAGGAGGTTATTAAAATTATTCACTCTACCATGTTCTTTCTTCTTGCCTGGAGAAGCACTTTGTGGATGCCTGAGCCGTACTGCATGGCTTTCTTGGGCCTTTCTGCGATTTCAGCTGGAAGGCCGAGCTCAATTGAGATTGTTTTCAGGATTCTCTTCTTCTCCCCGCTCCTGCTGAGGTTGAGCTCCGGTTTGATTGAGGTTACAACTTTTATGAAGTCCAGATCCAGAAAAGGGTACCTGAGCTCGCAGTGGTTGAGTGATGCGACACGCTCTGCATTCTTCAAGTCCTTGGAATAAAGCGCCCTGAGCTCGTCATGGAGCATTTTCCTCAAATCTCCACCATTGAGGAAGCACTGCAGGTGCCTGTCATAACCGGCGAAGAGCTCCTCTGCACCTGAGCCTGTCAGCATGACGCTCACCCCTTCCTTATTTGCCTGCTCCGTGCATATGAAAACAGGGATTGCAAGCTCCAATTTCATGAAATCGTTTTCATCAAGCAGGCTCTGGAGTCTTCTGTAGTAGTTTATAACTTCTTCCTCGCCAAGGATGATTTGCTTGGCTTCTAGCCCGAGCTCCTTGGCAAATCTCCCGGCATATCTGATGTCTTCCGAATCCTCCGTGCCGACCGAGTAGAGGAAAAGTTTTGATTTGAATCTCTTTGCAACATGCGCTATGAGGGCGCTGTCTATCCCGCCCGAGAACATTATTCCTACTCTCTCAAAGCCGCGCATTCTTTTTTCAACAGAACTTATGAAAGCTTCCTTCAGCTCTCTTTTAAGTGAGTCAGTAAGCTCGCAATCAAAACCTGGGCGGGGCAGTGAAGTGCCGTTGAAAGGTATGAAACCCTCCGGGCTGGGGCGCAGTTTCTCCTCCCTGCTTGAGATTCCAAAAGTTGAATTCATCCAATCGTCTCCAGCTCTGCGAGGGCAGCCTTTCTCACCATTGGACTGTTGAGCTGCTGTGATATGATTTCTTTTAGCATTGTGCGCATCCTATCCATTCTTTCCTCCTCGGAATATTTTGAGTTTATGCATGAGATGAGATACTCCAAACCGCGGAAGCCGACCTGTCTGCTGTTGGTGATTTTCAACAGCTCGAGTATTGAAGAATACTTGTCCTCAGGGGAAACAGAATTGTTGTCAATGAATTTCAGCAGGGCTATGTAATCTCCCTTCCTTGCGAGCTTTATCCTTTTATCTGCATCCTTAAGCTCAGCTGTGAGTTTATCTTTTTTCAAGCCAATGGCGGAACTCATAAAACCACGACGAGAAGCTTTCTTATTTATTCGAGTCCTTGCCCCACTTAGTCCTATCCCAAATCCTTTCATGGGCGAAGTATGCTATAGTTGTGTAAACATTGCTGGCAATCATGAACCAGAATGCGATGTCGATTCTTCCAGTAAAGATGTATATTGCACTGAAGTCCAGTATGATAATCAGGATCCTGTAGGTTAATGCCTTGGCTAACGACCTTGTCCACTCTTCCTTGAAATAATATTTTCCTGCTTTGTTTTCCATTAGACCGCCTGTTAAAATTTAAACGGGCCCGGCGGGATTTGAACCCGCGACTCCCTGGTTTCCTCGTGTGAGTTTAAAAGCCAGGTACTCTGGCCAAGCTGAGTTACAGGCCCGGAGACTCTTAGAATTGTGAAGTCATTAGTATATATTATTTCCTGAGCTTCTCCTCCTCTTTTTTTATGCTCTCATCGCTCACCTTCTCAAAAAGAGGCTTTGCTATTGCTATCTTTTTTCCAGGGGCAAGCAGTTCTTTGTCGGCATGCTCCCAGGTGATTTTCTCTTTTATGTCAAGCTGGGAGAGCAGCTTCTCTGAGGAAAAGGGCAGGTAGGGCGAGAGCAGCACAGCCAGGGCAGTAACAGCGCGGGAGCAGACGTACAGGCAGTTGCCAAGCTTTTCCTTGTCCTTCTCCCTCCATGGTTCTCTTTCGCTTAGATATCTGTTGAATTCCGAAGCAAGTGAGTTTATTTCCTCAAGCCCTCTCTTGAAGTCGAAGGAATCAATTCTTTTTCCAACAGATATTTTCCTTTCGTTTATAAGCTTCAGGAGTTTCTCCTCATTTTCATCAAGCTTAACGGGTTTCTGTATGACACTGCCTGACTTGTTTATGAGCACCAGAGTTCTGTGTATGAAGTTGCCTATGCATGCCACCAGTTCATTGTTCACCTTCTCCTGAAAGTCCTTCCAGTAGAAATCCGCATCCTGCACGCTGTGAGGCGTTATCATTGTAACATAATAGCGCAGGTAATCCGCCGGAAACGCATTGAGGTAATTCTCCAATGATACGAACCAGTTCTTGCTCTTTGAGAATTTTCTTCCCTGCAGGTTAAGGTATCCTCTCGTTGGAATTGCATCCGGAGGCTTGAATCCCTCCCCAACCTCCATGAGCATTGCCGGCCAAAAGAGGTAGTGATGGTATACGATGTCCTTTCCTATGAAATGCACAATCCTGCAGTCCTTCTTCCAGTAGTCCTCCCAGTCCTTCCCATTCTTGTTAGCCCATGCGACTGTTGAGCTCACGTAGCCGATAGGAGCATCAAACCACACGTATAGAACTTTGCCCTTTTCTCCAGGTATGGGAACCCCCCAGTCCATATCCCTGCTGATGTCCCAGTCCTTCAAGCCCTCCTTTATCCAGTTCAGCAAGTAATTCACAACTTCTGATTGTAACTCCTTGTTTTCCCTGAGCCATTTCTCAAGCTTTTCTGAAAGCTGGCTGAGCTTGAAGAAGTAATGCCTGCTCTTCTTTGTTACTGGTTTGGAGTCGCATGAGGAGCATTTCGGCTC
>JACCLG010000007.1 GCA_013425335.1 Microcaldota archaeon | reverse complement strand
GCTCAAAGGCCTTGCATCGCACATCTCGCTTTTGCAACGGGCGCGTTTCACCTGGTTTGACCCATCTCATTGCTTCATTCTCATCTGAATCAGCCAGTCTCGTTTCTGTTCCCGTCTGAACCTTAGGTTCTCAAGCCTTCACGATGGGTGGAACTTCCTCCCTTGCGGGAAAGCTGCCGGCTCATCACTCGAAGTACATTATGCATTCTGCAGTTTAAATATCCGACTGATACCTTAACTTTACTCAAGTAAAGTCAATCTTATATACCACAAAACTAAAATCATTACTGAGGTGACAGATATGAAGGGGTATGCAACAGCTCTTGAAAAGGAGACGAGGAAAAACTCAGACTTCCGCAGAGTGCTGTATACTGGAAAGAACAGTCAGTTGGTCTTGATGAGCCTCAAACCAATGGAAGAAATAGGCATGGAAGTGCACCCGCACATAGACCAGTTCTTCAGATTTGAAGCAGGAGAGGGCAAGGTGCTTATTGATGGAAACGAATATCATGTAAAGGATGGAGACGGAGTTATCGTTCCAGCAGGTGCAAAGCATAATGTAATCAACACATCCAAAACTTCTGAGCTCAAGCTCTACACAATCTACTCACCTCCAGAACACCAGGACAAAGTAGTGAGGAAGACAAAGGCAGAGGCAATTGCAAGCCCGGAGGAGTTTGACGGCCGAACAACCGAATAGAATGCGTCAAACTTTTAAACCCTCTCTGTGATAACTCCTAGGTGGTATCATAGCGTTTGACCAAACTGCACTAATCTGCACATCTCTGGTGTTCATATCCTTTTTAGTAATCGGCATAGTGCTCTTCTTCAAGCTTGCAAGAGTGGGATTCAAGTGGCTTCTGACAATCATTCTCAACTCCATAGTGGGAATCGTATGCCTGTTCCTACTCAACATAATTGGTACCTACTTGCACATCCAATCCCTACAAGCTATCCCTATATGGCCCACCATCGTGCCTGTAGCGTTATTTGGCATTCCAGGGCTGGCGACTATACTCCTCTTAATGCTTTTAGGAGTGAGAATCAGCTTTTAAACCCCTACTGAGATGTTTCTCCCATGCCTGCATTGCTCGCGTTTGACATGCAGTTCTTAATTTCTACACTTGTAGTGATACTCGCATTCGTGTTCGTTCATGTAGTGGTCTCCAAGACGTTGAAGATAAGCTACCAAACTCTTTTTCTCATGCTCGTAAACTCTGTTACCAGCATAATCGGCGTCATGCTGCTGAATGCAATAGGGATTGGGGTGCCCGTAACCCTGCCGGTTATGCTCCCAGTAGCACTGTTCGGCATACCTGCTCTCTGCACAATACTCATCCTGATGTTTTTCGGAGTAATCAGCTGAAATCAGAAAGCATGCTCTGCCCCTTGGCTTTTTTCATCTCCCCGCCGGCAAACCTGCTCTGCATGCCCTTCACTATCCTCCTCATCCTTCTTTCCCTGCTTCTGGAGACCCAGTAGTATGCCTCATCCCTCGTATCCTTTGTGATGAGTATTATCACTTCCCCTGCCCTTGTCCTGCCTGCCCTCCCCCTTCTTTGTATATTCCTTATCTCGCTGGGTATGGGCTCGTAGAAAATCACAATGTCCACGGAAGGTATATCCAATCCTTCTTCCCCGATTGAACTTGCCACAAGCACGTTGAACTCCCTGTTCCTAAACCTCTCTATGGTGTTCTTCTGCTCCTCCTGGGTTACGCCCTCCCTCTTCCCGACAAACCTCTCTGCCCTCACTCCGGGAATCTTGTTCAGCTCTTCAACCACCTTTTTGACCTGGTCCCTGAACTGCACGAAAACAATATACATCTTGTCCTTCCTTGCCTCTATGAGCTGGTGAAGCTTCTCCAGCTTGGGATGGTCAACCTTGAGCTTTGCCGCCTTGTCCAGAGCTTGCACAACCCTATAGTCCCTCAGTATCCTAACCACAGCCTTGCTTTTCTTTTCTCGGGCTTCCATCCTCTTGAAGAACTCCAGGAAGGTTGAAGCACCCTCTGTCTCCAGAAGCTCATGGGCGTGCGTAAGGTTCATGAGCGCAGCATACTGCGACAGACCCATATACTTTACGCCTCCCGACACTCTCTCAATCTTCGCCCTTGCCAGCAGGAGCACCTTTTTTCCCAGCGAGCGGAAGCCCTTGGCATTTATCCAGCCGAACTTCCTCATAACTTCCAGTCTTTCGTCTATCATAGCCTCCAGGAGCTTCCTCACTTCATCCATCTCAGGAGGCAGGTCAACAGTCTCCCAGTGGATGTCAACCGGCTGGACATACTCCTTGACATCCTCATCATCCTCATCCCTTATCTCTATGTTCTTCACTCCCAAAAGCTGGCTCATCTCCTCAATCTTTTCCCTGGAGCTTCCGGGTGATGCAGTCAAGCCAAGCAGGTGCAGCCCTCTCTTCTTGCACTCCTCAGCAACAAATGTATAAGCATAGTTGCCGACTGCCCTGTGCACCTCATCAAGCACAACAAGCCCGAAGTTCAGCTCCATCCCGCCCCTCTTCAGATCGTTCTTCACGCACTGCGGTGTTGCAACTGTAACCTTTGCATTGTTCCATAAACTTGCCCTCTCCTTTGCGCCAAGTTTCCCGGTTATGAGAACTACATCATCCCTCTCAAGTTTCATAAGCTCCTCAATGCTTTTGCTGTGCTGCTCGCAGAGAGGCCTTGTGGGCGCCAGGAAGAGCACCCTCTTTCCACCCTGCAGGTACTTATCGGCAACAAGTAGCGCTATTGCAGTCTTCCCCAAGCCGGTTGGCAGTATGACTAGGGAATTGCCTTTTTTCAGCACGGTCTCAGCTATTCTGAGCTGGTATTCCCTGGGCTGCAGCTTGTCATACCTGAAATAACCGCCTTCCACTTCAACCCCTCCTGCGGAGAAATATGCGCCGTATTCTATGTGACATGCTCCCACCTTAAAGGATGTGGGCTTCCTGCTTCATAGACGCTGCTATCGCAGCATCTCTCTCCTCATGCAATAAGGAATTGCAGGCGTTACTTCCCCCTTGCCCAGGGGTAGCTCTTATGAGTATATTTACTGCGGAATTCAAATCTCTGTCTGTTGACAGTCCACATTCAGGACAGTTATATACTCTGTCCCAGAGAGTCAAGTCATCTCTGATGTTTCCGCATCTGCTGCATGTTTTTGAAGTATTCTTCGGGTCTACAAACACCACCCTGCACCCAGCTCCTTCCGCCTTGTATGCAAGCATGTTTGCAAACATATTCCATCCTGCATCGTTTATGGACTTGCCGTAGTTCTGTTCCGCCATTTCTTGTGAGGCAAGTTTCTCCAATGCAATGAAGGAATAATCATTCACAAGCTGAGTTGATGTTTTATGAAGGAAGTCCTTTCTTGTGTCTGCTACTTTCTCGTGAAGCCTTGCAATCTTCAGTTTTGCCTTCTTTCTGTTGCTGCTCCTTCTCTTCTTCTTTGAGAACTTTCTTTGGATGAATGCAAGCCTGTCCTCATGCTTCATGAGATGTCTTGGGTTTTTTATCATTTCTCCATTTGAGAGGGTTGCAAATGTCATCAAGCCCAAGTCAATTCCAACTGCTGCTCCTCTATTCTCTTTTGGGATTTCTTTGGGCGTATCGACAGAAAAGACTGCAAACCACTTTCCAGATGCTTCCCTTTTCAGAGTCAGTGTCTTTATTTTCCCGTTTATCTCCCTGTGCTTCTTTATTGCAATTTCTCCAAAAGGAGTGACCTTGAGTTTCTTGTCAAGCCAGAAACCCGTCTCATGCTGCGGGTAATGCAAGCTCTTCATTCTTTCAATTGATTTGAAGCGCGGGAAACCGCATTCCACTCCTTTTTTTCTCAGCTTGAAAACCCTCATTACTGCATTGTGAACTCTATGCGCAATCTCCTGCTGGGTTTGTGAATAAAGACCATAGCCCTTCACCATCAGTTGGAGAGTATTCTTTGTCGGGAAGTAGCCAAAATCCTTGTAAGTCTGCTTGCTGTGCTCAAGCATCTCATTCCAGAGGTTCTTTGCCAGCCAGAGGTGCTGTCTCATCTGTTCCTCCTGCTTCTCTGATGGGTAGATTCTGAATCTGTAGGCTCTCATAGACGTTATTTACGTCTATCCCTTCTTTATAAACCTCTGTAAGGGGTAGCTTTCCAGTGAAAAGCCGGTATGGAGGGAAGTTGCATCCGCTGGAAAATTCTGAGTTTATACGTTCGCTCTCATCCCACCGCTAAAGCGTGTGGGATTTCCCGCTCACCTTGTTTACGCTAGCGGTGTCAATTTTTCTGCAGGCTGCTCAGGCTTGCACCGAGGTAAAAAACATTGTTCGGCAAGCGCCTAACAAAAACAAATAGGCTATAAATACCCTCTTCACCTAACTATTCTGGTGATATTATGAAGATGAAGTTTGCATTCCTAATGCTTCTTCTGCTGCTAGGTTTTGTACGTTCAGACGGAGTTATCATACCCATCCATCACGAGGACCAATACCCGCTTATTCTGAACCACTATGTTACTGTTACAATAGACGACACATACGCGCGCACAAGGGTGGAGCAGGAGTTCAGGAATGAGGGCTATAGGGATTTGGAGGGAGTATATATGTTCCCAGTCCCAGGAGGCGGGATAAGGGATGTCAAGCTCATAGTTGATGGCAAAACCCTTGAGGGAACACTGCTGGGAAGTAATGAGGCCAAGAAAACATACCAGCAGTATGTCATTGATAGGAAGGATGCATCACTCCTTGAATACGTTGGGAGGGACGCCTTCTCCTCAAGCATTGTTCTGCCGAGAGGGAAGACCGTCAAGGTTGTGATAACCTACGAACAGATAATACGGTCCAGCGGAGGGCTTTATTCCTACATGTATCCCCTCAGCCCTGAGAGGTACTCCACCAAGCCAATAGACCCAGTGAATATAACAATAAGCATAAGCGCCCCGGGAAACCTGGGCTTCATCTACTCACCCACCCATAACATAACGGTGCAGAGATATGGGGAGGGCAAGGCACTTGCATCCTACTACGAGGAAAAAGTCTTGCCCGACAAGGACTTCCAGCTGTACTACGGAGTGAGCAACAGGGAGTATGATGTTAAACTGCTCGCCCAGAAAAGCAATGAGAGTGGCTACTTCCTCCTCTTTATATACCCCTCCATAGTGAACCAGTCGGCAATCCCCAAAGATGTTGTCTTCTTGATTGACACATCCGGAAGCATGGAAGGAACGAAGCTTGACCAGGCAAAGAGGGCTCTGGGGTATGGGTTGGACAAGCTGAAAAGTCAGGATAGATTCGATATAATCTCCTTCTCAAACTCTATCAAGACTTACTCATCAACGCTCCAGGGAACAGGTTCGGTTGCTGGAGCAAAGGCATACGTGAATGACCTGGATGCAGAGGGTTCAACAAACCTCAAAGACCCTATCTCAAGCGCAGTCGGGTTATTCCAGAACGACAGCAGGATGCACATAGTCGTCCTTCTCACAGATGGTAGGGACACTACGGGGCATTCCAACGCGGAAATAATGAACATGCTGAAAATGAAGAATGAGAATTTCAAAATTTTCGTTTTCGGAGTTGGCGACGATGCGGACTTCGAGCTGCTTGACAAGCTTGCAAACGAATTCGGAGATGGGATACCCACTTACATAAAGAGTGAAGCCGACCTCGAGATAACGCTCAAATCATTCTACGATAGAATTGCAACTCCGCTGCTTTCAGATGTGCAGCTCATCATAACTCCCTCTTCAGCTCCCGTAGTATGCGAGGCAGGTAGCACAGCATGTGTTGACGTGGAAGGTGCGGTTTCGGTGTATGATCTCCTTCCAAGGAGGATACCAGATATATTCCTTGGAACGCAGTTAGTAGTTGCTGGCAGATACAGTGGCTATGGCGATGCAACTGTCAGGCTGAAAGGCACCATAAACGGGACTGAGAAAGAAATAGATTATAATATAAACTTCCCACAAACTTCCACAAACAACTTCGTTGAGAGGACCTGGGCCCTGAGGAAAGTCGGCTACCTGCTAGACCAGATAACTCTTGAAGGCGAAACGCCTGGGCTGAAGCAGGAGGTAACCGCGCTGGCAACAAGGTACGGGATACCCACCCCCTACACCTCCTACCTTGTGAAATCTCCCGAGGGGACGGAAGTTAGAAGGGATATGGATTTGGTACCCATGGCTGCTAACATTGGCGGAGGAGTGTTCGGTGTGACAAATGCTTACAAGGCAACAAGCAGCATGGCAGAGATGACTTCGCAGGCTTCAGGAACTAAAGTCATCGGAGATAAGACATTTGTCTCTGTGGGAGGTACATGGGTGGACACAGCATGCGGAAATAGCAACCCAACCAAGACCGTTTCATTCGGCTCGGACGATTACATCAGCCTAGTAAGCAACGAACAGACTGCAAACTACCTCTCTGTGGGTGACAGCGCACTGCTCTGCAGTGCCGGGGGTGTCATAAGGATTACTCCTCCGGCGACTGGTCAGTCGCCTCCAGTCACTGGCATCACTCAGGAGCCTTTGGATACATCCTACATTGTAATACCGGTTGCCGCGCTGCTTGTGCTCTTCACAGTGTTCATCACCCTGAGCATACTGAGGAAAGCCCCAGGCAAGGAGCCTAATGATGCTGGTGTGTACCGTGCCCTCTCATCAGACACAAGGATGGAGATAATGAACACGCTGCTCGAGGGGGAGAGAACTCCGACTGACATAAGCTCAAAGCTCAACAAGAGCAAAGCCACAATAGTTGAGCATCTTGACAAGCTCAGGGAGGCGGACCTTGTTGAGAAGATAGAGGTTGACGGTAGGAAGTGGGTGTTCTACAAGCTCACTCCGAGAGGAAAATCCATTGTTAAGAAGGGCGGCTGATCAGTCTGAGCCGAGAAGCTTTGAAAAGAACCTTAGCACATGATTTGAGAGCTTTCCTTCAGCCCTTGTCTTGTCTTTCTCTATAGCCTTTCGGAACTCCTTCAACCCTTCAGCATCTGCATAGGTGTAGCCATTGCCAACTTCCTTCTCAGCGTGCGCATCGCTCCCGCCAATCTCGGCAAGGCCGTGCTTCCTCGCAAAATTCAGCGCCTTTCTGTTGTAGTAGTCAAAATACATCGCAGAGTTGAATACTTCAACTGCCCGAACCCTGTCTGCGAGCTCCTCAATGTTCATCTTCATCCCTCTATAGAAGCAGAACGGGTGAGGAATGGCAGCCAACGCTCCTTGGTCTGCTATTGCATCCAGCACCTCATAGACGTCTCCCCTTTCCACCTCTTCATTCATGAAATAACCCAGCACTTCACCTACAACTCTCCCCTCATGCTCCACCGCAATCTCCTCCCCGAGAATAACTGCAACTCCTTTCTTCTTGCCTTCAGCAAGCATCTCCTTCCATCCTTTCGTTGTGTTGTGATCTGTCACCGCAATGCCATCAAGCCCCCTATTTTTTGCTGCCTGCGCAATGCCCGAGGGCTTGCAGGTGGAATCCCCCGAGTAAACTGTGTGGATGTGCATATCCACCTTCATACAATCAGTACTCCGCCTTTCCCATGGTGTAAAGCACCCTCTGGGCGACAGTCACAACCGAAAGCAAAGCTGCAAGGGCTATTGCATAGGTCAAATAGACAGGGTCAACGCCATAGAGCAGCATGCCTGCGAATATGAGAGTGAGCCTCTCAGCCCTCTCCAGTATTGCCGGCATTCTTGAGATTTTCTTGTCATCCTTCAGAACCCTCCTGTACACAGCGTAGGCACGCGAGTAGCTCACCATGGCAGAACCAAAGAACAGCAGAAGCGCAATCCACAGAAATGCGGGAGTTCCATACCCTCCAACAATCAAGTCTGGTATCCCGTAGAGCATTATTCCTATAAGAAGGAGTCCCTCAACAACCCTGTCCATCATTCCGTCAAGATAGGCCCCAAGGTTGCTCACGGTTCCGGTAACCCTCGCAACCCCCCCGTCTATTGCATCCATGAGCGCAGATGCTGCAAAGAGGACAAGTGCACCCTGCATCTGCTTCTGCACAAGAAATGCAAATCCAATAACAGCGGGCACTAGGGAGAGCAGTGTCCATGCATTGGCGGAGATGGGAATTCTTGAGAAAATCATTCCCAGTCTTATGCTGACACTATTGCAGAATTCCGAAAAGCTGGATTTTAGCATAATCACCCCTCCAAAGAAATAGCTATTCTACACTTCCTGCTATATCGCCCGTAACCTTGTGGTCAATGTTGGTTTCCAAGTCCCAGTAGTGAATGTATATTTTACCCCTGTAGTAACTTCCCGCATCCACAGGCCCTAGCTTGCTTCCGTCGTTTTTGTAGCATGGAAGCGGCATTAGAGTCACTGTCCCATTGAATACTGATGCATGGCTGCCACTTGGAATCGTCACACTGCCTGCAGTTATCCCATCAAAATCAGTCACAGTCCAGGTTTGGCTGGTTGTGCAGTTGAAGCCGATAATCCTTATGTCATGCCCCGTGGTCTGGCTCAGGTCGAGAATAAGCCCGCTCCTGCCGCTGGAGTTTGAACTCAGTTTGTTCGTAAAGCATGCGAAACCCGGGGTCTGGAAGCTGCAAGTGGTTATGTTGGGGCTGCTGAATATACCCAGATAGAACATAGCTCCGACAACAACCAGCATTATCAGCACTGCCCATCCATACGTTATCAGATATTCCATCGCCGCCTGTGCCTTTCTCATAAACCTCACTACTCTATTTGCCGTAAGATTCTTTATAAATTTATTCATTATTCATACTTGGCCACTATATTGCCCGTTAGCACATGAACAAAGCCGGTATCTGTTTCATTATACTTCACGAAAAGCTTTCCGATATAGTAATTACCTATGTGCCCAGTAGCAGCATCCCCGCTCTGCCTGTAGCATGGAGTGCCATTAATCACAAGCTGCTGCGCCCCGCTGTTGATTGTCACAGGAGTTGGAAGCGGCGTGGTAATCCCGGCCGTGTTGTCATTGCTGGTGCAGTTGAACTCGGTTATGGCTATGGGGTGGCCGGTGTTCTGCCGTAGGACGAGACTCAGGTTGCCAGTCCCGTTGATGAAGTAGTCAGTGCAGTACAAATCCAGGGGGAAATCACAGTGAGGGGTTACGACTTTCCCGTAGTTCATCATATAATAGATTCCTGCAATGACAATCAATAGAATCATGAATGCAATGGCATACATGGTCAGGTATTCTACTCCGCTCTGCCCCTTAAAGTGACTCATACTCTAGATTTCCATCCCCTCATTTAAAAATATTCCTAGCATCTGGGAAAAGGCATCTCTGAATAACTGTTTTTGGGTAAGAACATTTAAAAGAGTAAAAAGCAAATTTCCCTTACATGAAAACATACAAGCTAACTGCAGTTGCCATGCTCTCCTGCGTGGCAGCCATTCTGCAGATTTCCAACGGAGTTATAGGAGTACCCACAGGCTTTGGGATGACCGTTGACCTGGTGGGCGTGCCCATACTGCTGAGTTTCCTGCTCTTCGGGCTGGATGCAGCCATGTACACAACCATCATCACCACACTGATTATAACCCTCATAGCCCCGACCTCGTGGATTGGCGCAGTTATGAAGTTCACGGCGACAGTTCCCATGTTTCTCGTTCCGGCTTTCTACCTGCTGTCAATAAAGAAGAATTTCGATTTGGGCAAGCTTCTCATCAACGTGTTCTTTGCCTTTTTCATATCCATGATGCTCTTCATACTGTCGATAAATGTAAACCTTGTGGGCCAGGCTTACATCCCCCCATCCTCAGGAGTGCTGTATACAGTGCCGCAAATCAGCTACTTTACCCCTCTTGAGAAGAGAGTCACTGCCTCGGACCTGCTCCTTGGCCTTCTGCCAATTGCGACAATAACAGTATTCTCGCTCATTGTCCTGCACTTCTGGGGCAGATACTCAAAGGATACCAGCCCGCTTGTCTTCGCAAATGCCGATGCCCTCTTCATTGTTGTGGGGCTGGGCATCATCGTCCGCGGCATAGCCATGGTTATCGCAAACTACTATTTTGCAGGCCCGCTTTTCTTCCAGGTATCCCCAAGCGACCTCATGGCTGCAGTCCCGTGGTACATCATATTCCTGTGGAACGCATTCCAGGGAGGTATAGAGATGGCGCTCGCTTGGACTCTGGCTTTCAGGTTCGGGTTCATTGAGAGGTACATGAAATGGTAAAGCTCATTCAGATAAGCAACCTCAGCTTCTCCTACGGAAAAAAGGCGGTTCTCTCGAACCTAAATCTCTCAGTTGAAAGAGGCGAATTCCTAGGCATAATCGGGCCTGTTGGAAGCGGAAAGAGCACACTGCTTTTCACAATGAACGGCGTCATACCGCACCTCATAAACGGAAATTTCAAGGGCAATGTGCTGGTGTGCGGCATGGATACGAGAAAAACCAAGGTGAGCGAGCTCTCAAAGAGAGTTGGAATTGTGCTGCAGGACCCCAACTCGCAGATATTTTCCCTGAAAGTGTGGGACGAGGTTGCCTTTGCTCTTGAGAACAGAAAGCTTCCCAAGGAGGAGATAGCTCGAAGGGTTGCGAAATACCTCGGGCTATTCGGGCTGGAGTCCATGAGGGACAGAGACCCAAACAACCTGTCCGAGGGCCAGAAGCAGAAGCTTACGCTGGCTTCAACCCTCGCCATGGAGCCTGAAATAATACTGCTTGACGAGCCCTCCTCCAACCTTGATTTTGGCAGCGCCGTAGAGCTGTATAACATGCTGAAAAGCCTGCAGAGGGAGGGAAGGACAATAATTGTGGTTGAGCACGACACAGAGATGCTGCTGGATAACGCTACGAGAGTCATAGTTGTTAAGGATGGAAAGATAGGAATTGACGGCCCCACCAAGAAAGTTCTCTCAGACCCGAGGATTGAGCGCTACGGGCTGAGAGTTCCCTGCCCTTTCAAGAAAACCCCAAAATCCCTGCGGGTGCGTAAATGATAGCCTTTATCCCAAAAAACTCGCCGGTACACAGCATTGATGCAAGGGTGAAAATACTCTACTTCATACTGCTGGTGCTCATCCTCATAATAAAAGAGAGCATCCCAGTGCTCGTTGCATTTTCACTCATGACACTTCTTCTTTACATCTCGAGTAGCATACCTCTGACAAAACCACTGCGCGATTTGGGGGCGGCTTGGGTTTTTGTCCTGCTGCCAATCCCACTGCACCTGCTCATAAACCTGCAAACAGGAATATACCTTGGGATTCTTGGCTCTGTCTTCACACTGAACCTCATCCTTCTTTCCCTGCTCATGATATACACTACCGAAGTAAAATCAATACTGCAGGCGCTTGTCTTCTTCAAGGTTCCCAGAGAACTCGCATTCATGCTCACAGTGTCAATACGCTTCCTCCCTGTCATGCAGGAGAGGCTTGACAGGATAAGGATATCCCAGGCTGTAAGAAGCTACGAACCAGCTCCGTTCTCAATTCCAATCCCGATAATAGTCCCGCTTCTCCACTCATCGCTGAAGCGTGCCATGGAGCTTGCCATATCGCTCGAATCGCGCGGGTTTGACCCAGAGAATATACACACCACAATTGACCTCAGGCTAAACCCAGCGGACTACCTGCTGCTCCTGCTCCTCCTTCCCCTGCTTTCCTTGGTTTTCTGAAAGTGTTTCTGCACTTCCGCCAGCTCTTTCCTCACAGGCCATCTTATAGTGACAAGGGACCATTTGTAAATCAAAAAGCTGAGAATTACGCTGAGCATGAAAGTCAATGCCATCATGGCAGGAATCCTGTCTGCAGATGGCAGGATTGGATGGGTCCCCAGCGCATACCGGCCTACCCTGTCCAAATAGCCGTAGAAGTAGTCGAAATAATCGTGGATGAGGAACCACAGCAGGCATATGCCAAGGTGCAGCTTGCTCAGTTTTTTCGGGATGAGCAGCGGGCCTTCAAGGGTCATTCCAATGTGGAGCATGAAGAGGGTCAGGGACATCAGGAAGAACGGGACTGAGAAGAAATAATCCCCGAAAACCAGCAGTGCTGCAAGAGTCCACATACCGTATTTCATCATTCCCACTACTGCTATATAACTGAAGAGCTTGTTCTCAAAGCCAAAAACTGCGAGCACAAGCGCGATTGTGAACAGCATCACATAGAAGGGGCAGTCGGGTATGAAGAGCCAGAGATAAATGGGAGAGGAGTAAAGCTGCTCGGAGTAGTAGTAATAGCCGTAGAATAGCCCTGCCAAATCTACCAGTATTATCAGCGATATGACGAGCAGGCTTCTCTTCATCTGACTCCCTTCACTTTTCTTGCCGGAACTCCAGCATAGAAGGAGTTTGCCGGTATATCATCATTCACAAGAGAGCATGCAGAAACCTTCGAGTTGTCCCCTATGCTCACGCCTGCAAGTATTGTCGAGTTGGCCCCTATGAGCACATTTCTCCCTATTTTTACCCTGCCTGTCCTCCACTCCTCATGCAGGAACTCATGGGCCAGCACAGTCACTCCATAGCCTATTATGCAGTTATCCCCTATCTCTATGAGCTCTGGGAAGAATATGTCGAAAACAGCGCCGAGACCAACTGCAACATCATGTCCAACCTTCATGCCTGTGAGCCTGTACAGGAAATTCTTCACCCTGAGCGAGGGCATGTACCTGGCGGGGTATATGAGAACAAAATTCAGCGCAACTATAAGCGGGTTTTTCACTCTGTACCAGTTAAGAAGCGAGTTTTTCCTTTCAGAGCGGAAGGATTTGAGCTTTCTCATTGAAAATCACATATACTCCTTGAGCAGGTTTGCTGCCTTCTTGGCGTTGTCAACTCTCAGTGCGTACAGGGCAATGTTGTTCTCCTTGGTGAGCAGCTGGACGTTCTTTATGCTTATCTTTGCATTTGCAAGTTTCCTCGCAACCTTTGACAGCTCGCCGGGTTTGTCCATCACTTTGATGACAATTGCATCAGAGCTCATCACAATGAAGTCCCCTTTTTCAAGAACCTTCTCTCCCAGCTTGTCATCGGATACAATGAGGTGTATTACCGCCTTGTCGCCAAGAGTATCCGCAGATATGGACTCTATATTGATGCCTGCCTCACCGAGTATGTAAGATAGGTCCGCCAGAAGCCCTATTCTGTCCTTTGCCAGCACAAGAAGCTCCTTCATTGCAACCCCCAGTTAGAATTCTCCCCCATTATTAAAAAATATATCCCTCAGAACAGCTTGTCCAGGCCCCGGTCCATGGCCAGTGCCTTTTTCATCGTCACTGTATAACTTCTGGGGTTCTCCTCAAGCTCGCTGAGGTAAATGAACCTCCAGCCCACCCTGCTGATTCTCCACGCTATAAATGTGGTTATCCCTGTGTTTTCCTCCCACTTTTTGAGAAATTCGAACTTCTCCTTCTCTATGCTCAAGCTTCCGGAGTCCCACGCCTTGCACTCGAATGCGTACTGCAGGCCCTTCCTGAAAACCAGTATGTCAGGACAGAGGGAGCTTACACCGCTGCCCGCAGCCCTTATCACCGAGAAGCCCTTCTCGCAGAACATTGAGATGAGCTCCCTCTCCCCCCTTGCCCCTTTGGCATACCTGAGCAAAAACACACCAGATATAGCCTGCTCCACCAAGTTTTATAAGATTGCTAGTGCAAAGCATACTGTATGAAGGTAAAGGAAATAAGAGTAGGAGACTGCATGAAGAGGGAGGTTGTAACCCTCAAGGAAGAGAACACAGTGATGGAAGCAGCGAAGCTTATGAGGGAAAAGAAGATAGGCTCCGTAGTGATACTGAAGGACGATGTTCCTGTGGGAATAGCGACAGAGGGGGATATAACCTACAAGGTAGTTGCAGAGGGGAAAGACCCCAGGAAGACTCTTATGAAGGAAATTATGCACTCCAAGCTCAAGACGGTAGGGCCAAATGAAATGATAGAGAAGATTGCAGAGATTCTCAGGGATGAAGGGATAAAGAGGCTGCCTGTAGTTAATGACAAGGGGAAACTCATAGGCATCATAGGGGAGACAGACATCATAAGGATATCGCCAGGGCTTTATGAAATAATACGCGAGAGAACAGAGCTGGAGAACTTTGGTGCTTCTGAACTGCTGTCGGGAAACTGCGAGATATGCGGCAACTATTCTGAGGCGTTGAAGAAGAGCGGAGGCAAGCTTGCCTGCGAGGAGTGCATAGAAGAGGAGTCGGTTTAATCAAGCTTATATAGGGGTTTGCTCAAAATATAATTGCTGTGCAAAGGATGGCTGATGGAGAAAGCCGATCGATGAAATTCGGTCAACATTGCACAGTACACTTCTACTCTTATTCTCCGCGCCACCAGAGTACCAAGTGATGACAGTGAAGAACAGCCCCCTAACCATGAGGAAGCTTCAGAGGAAGCAGAAGTTCCTGGGCAGGCTTATGAAGGAGCTGGATGAAAGAGGAATGCCTATACTGGTGGAGGGAAAGAGGGACAGGGCAGCCCTTGAGCGCATAGGGGTGAGGAACAGGATATTCTTGATAAACATGTCGCCCGATGAGTTGTGCAGGAGGGTCGCAAAAGTGGCTGATGAGGCGGTGGTTCTCACAGACTTCGACAAGACTGGGGAGAAGTTGGGCAAGAGAGTTGAGGATGCATTGTACTCATACAACGTGCTTCCGAATATGGATGCGAGAAGGAAATTCAGGTATCTGCTCGGGGTGTACAACTTCGAGGAGATTGACAGGAAGCTGGAGGAATTTAAAAAGAAAATTGAGGGTGATACAAATGGCTAAGACGTATATTGACACTGTGAAATATGTGATTTCTGCGAATATTGAGATAGGGGGGCTTGTTGAGAAGCCCGATGTCGTTGGGGCAGTTTTCGGGCAGACAGAGGGCTTGCTAGGGGATGAGCTTGATCTGAGGGAGCTGCAAAAGAACGGCAGGATAGGAAGAATAGAAGTGGATTTACAGATTAGGGGAGGCAAGAGCGTCGGAAGGGTACTGCTGCCCTCTTCGCTGGACATGGTTGAGACCAGCATACTGGCTGCTGCGCTGGAAACTGTTGACAGGGTTGGCCCCTGCGATGCGCAGGTGAGAGTTGAGAAGATAGAGGACACGAGAAATACAAAGAGGAAGACGGTTGTCGAGAGGGCGAAATCGCTTTTGAAAACTCTGCTGGCAACAGAGATACCCGAGAGCAGGGAAATCTCACAGCTGGTGAGGCAGGAGGTGAAAACTGCCGAGATTTCCGAGTACGGGTCTGAGAAGTTGCCAAGCGGGCCGAACGTTGGGACATACGACTCAATAATAATCGTTGAGGGCAGGGCAGACGTCATAAACCTGCTCAAGAACGACATAAACAACGTGATTGCAGTCGGAGGGGCAAACGTGCCAAAAACCCTCGCAGCACTCTGCAGGGAGAAGGAGGTCACAGTATTCCTGGACGGGGATAGGGGAGGTGACATCATATTCAAGGAAATCTCCCAAGTTGCTGACATTGACTACATAGCCAGAGCACCTACAGGAAAGGAGGTGGAGGAGCTCACAAGGAAGGAGATAATAAAATGCCTGAGGAGCAAGGTTCCAATAGAGCAGGTGACCGAGAACTCCAAGCCAAAGCAGGAAGCATACCAGCAAAGACAAGAGGCAGCTTACCAACCAAGACAGGAAGTGCCTTACCAAAGACCCGAGTACCGACCTCCTGAAGTGCAGCCTGCCCCGGCACCAAAGGTTGAGGAGTCTGCCCTGCAGGACATAACAAAAATCAGCACAGAGGTTGAGCCGCCGCAGATGCTGCTCACAAGCCTGAATGAGCTGGAGAATACACTGAGGGCGAGAATATACGACGAGCAGCTCGCCCTGAAATACGAGGTTCCGGTGAGGGATTTGATTAAGACGCTCACTGACGCCACACCCATATATGCAGTGGTGCTTGATGGCATAATCACACAGAGGCTTGTGGATCTGGCTGAGAATAAAGGCGCAAAAATACTGCTCGGTGTGAAGCTGGGCAACATATTCAGGAAGCCTGAAGAAATGCTGATATCCACAAAGTTCTGATTTTTTCTTTTTTCCATTCAAAAGAAATATAAAAATGCACCATCAAAACTACTCTATGGACCTACCGGAGAGCACAAGGGACGTTGCTCTGCCCAAGGATCCGCTTGAAATGATTATAGGACAGGGTGGCGCAGTTGAGGCAGCGAGAATAGCCTCAAGGCAGAGGAGACATCTTCTTCTTGTCGGCCCGCCTGGGACTGGAAAAAGCATGATAGCCCAGTCTCTGGCGCATCTCATACCCCCTCCAAAGCAGGAGTTGGCAGTGCTGCACAACTTCTCAAACCCAGAGAGGCCGATGCTGGACGTGAGGGAGTTCAAGCCCTGCTCAGGCAGCAGGGAGGACGGGGTGGTAGTTCCCATATCAAAGATCCCGAAGTATATTGCTGAGAAGCTGGGCTGCAGGTGCGACATATGCGGAGTGCTCAGCACGAACCCGCAGGTATGCCCCAACTGCGGAGCGGACAAGCAGATGAAGCGCATCTCTCCATTTGAGGATTTTGTCTCGGCAAGCGCAATGAAAACAAAGGACAGAGTATACGCAACGAGAAAATGTCCTGACGGAAAGGAGGAGATAATGGTTTATGAGCGAGCAGATGGGGACAAGGTGAGAGTATACGACCAGAAGTCCCTCACAAAGGTCATTGACTCCGAAGTCAGGCCCAGGAAGGTCATAGTTCCACTCAAGAGGGAGACGTTCATCCAGGCAACTGGCGCATCCGAGACAGAGCTGCTCGGAGACGTGAGGCACGACCCGTACGGAGGACATCCTGAAGTAGGAACTTTGCCATACATGAGGGTTGTGCCCGGTGTAATCCACGAGGCGCATGAAGGTGTGCTGTTCATAGATGAAATTGCAAACCTCGGCTATCTGCAGAGATACATCCTCACAGCAATGCAGGAGAAGAAGTTCCCTATAACAGGCAGGAATGAATCGAGCACAGGCGCATCCGTGAGAGTTGACGGAATTCCGTGCGATTTCATACTTGTTGCTGCTTTGAACATGAGCGATTTGCCTTCCCTGCTTCCGCCTCTCAGGTCAAGGATAACCGGCAACGGCTATGAGGTGCTTCTGAAGACATACATGGAGGACAATGAGGAGAACCAGAGAAAGATGGTGCAGTTCATAGCACAGGAAATTGTGAAGGACGGCAGGATACCCCATGCAAACTCAAATGCAATTCTGGCAATAATACACGAGGCGAGAAAGAGGGCAAAGATGATAGATGATGTCGCTGCCTTAACCCTGCGCCTTAGGGGGGTAAGCGGGATAATCAAGCTTGCAGGCGACCTTGCCTCTGTTGAGGGAGCCGAGTTCATAGAGAAGAAGCATGTTGAGGCTGCGGTGAAGAGAGGAAAGACAATTGAGGAGCAGATGAACGAGAGGTATGGCTCCTTGTGGAGAGCCGGCATGAGCGAATACGGAAGAGTTGAGCGAGGAGACGGGAAGGAAGTTGCCTGATTCTTAAGAAACTATATTTAAATAAACCTGAATACAAAAATTAATTATGACTTTGGCAGAGAAACGAGAGATAAAAAAAGAGGAGTTAAGTACGGGCAGTGAGGTTAATACCAACATACGTTTCTTTTTTTCATTCCATTCACTGCCATTCTTAGAAAAATTCAAGGAAGAAGTAAGAAAAAATAAGCCGAATATCATCATAGCGGAAGAGAGACCAGATCCAAAATTTAATTTAATGGTGGAAGGGAAGATCAGCATTGCAGAATACATGCATGGGTACACTTATCCCTTTCCGGAGTACTGTATAAATTTTTACGAACTTCTACGTGAGTTGCGCAGAGAGGGAGTTAGAATAGCAGGTCTTCTACCAATCCTAGCATCTAAAGATACCTACTCCGCTGTAAGAGAAGCTGAGGAAAGGATGAACCGAAGCATACAGTACGGAGATTTTGGGGGCGCAGTTGATGCCATGCTAGACATCATCGCAGTGCACTCTCAACCGCTAAAGCTTGCTGATGAAATGAGGGCGAGAGAGATAGCCAAGAGAGTAAAAAGTGGAGAGTGGCGTGGCAGTATACTTGTTGAAATTGGAGCAGGTCATACACGTGTTAAGAACCTTCTGAAAAAAGAGCTCGAAGGATTTCAAGAGGTCAGCGTGACCTCCGTATACCCCGTTAGAAAATCCGTAGAGGAAATTTTTAGAAAAGGAGTTATAGATGTCTACCGCCCAAGTGACGAGTTAACACGGTTATATCTCTATGAAAAAAAACCTAGCGAAGAAATGAAGAGGCTTATTGGTGCGCGTGCGGTAATCCACAATCTAATAATAGATATTTCACCAGAGAACTTCAAACAAGATTTAATCTACAGAGCGACAAGCATTGTGAATCATCTCAGCTATGACGAATGTGAAAAGATGTTTGGTGAAATTATAAAGATGGACACTGAGATGGCATTTACATACGTGGACAAGTATCTGAAAAAAAGAATTTTAGATGAGTATATCCGGGAACGCATAAAAAAAATGTCTTAGAACTGTACTGACCACTAAGATATTTTAAAGCTGGTTTTCATAATATTCTGAAAAGGGGCTCGTGGTCGAATGGTAAGACGTCACCCTTACACGGTGAAAACTCCCGGTTCGATCCCGGGCGGGCCCACTCAGAGAATCGGAAGGTATCTCTCTATCTCCCAAGGGGTTACCTGCGTCCTATAGGCATCCCACTGTTTCTCCTGAATCTCGATTAGCTTGTTAAATATAAACTCACCCAGAGCTTCTCTCATAACTCTACTTCTGCCCAACTCCGCAGTTGCTTCACTGAGGGATGCAGGCAGCGTCCTTATTCTCAGTTTTTCCAGCTTCTTGTCATCAAAATGATATACGTTCTCTTCCAGCGGTTCGGGTGGAGCCATCCTATTCCTGATTCCGTCAAAACCTGCAGAGAGCATTGCAGCGAAAGCCAGGTATGGGTTGCATGACGGGTCCGGGCATCGGAGCTCTATTCTGCTTGCCTCCCTCTTCCCTCTTATGGATTTGGGCACCCTTATGAGAGCAGACCTGTTAATCCTCGCCCAGCAGATATAAACTGGCGCCTCATAGCCTGGCACAAGCCGCTTGTATGAGTTGACCGTTGGCGCAACAACCCCGGCCAGCGGTCTGGCATGGTGTAGCTGGCCTGCGACGAACTGATGCGCAACTTTTGAAAGGCCGTACTTATCATCAGCATCAAAGAATGCATTCTTCCCATTCTTCCATATGCTCTGGTGGGTGTGCATCCCAGAACCGTTTATCCCAAAAATTGGTTTCGGCATGAAGGATGCAAAGAGCCCATATTTCTTCGCTATTATCTTAAGAGTATTCTTATACGTGAGAACATTATCCGCTATGGTAAGTGCATCACCATACCCAAGACCTATCTCATGCTGTCCAGGGGCAACCTCATGTGAGCTTCTCTCTATGTTCAAACCCATGCGGTCCATGTGTCCAATAACCTCTCTTTTTGCATCCACAGCCAAATCCAGCGGGCTCAGGTCCCAGTAGCTTCCAGCATCGTGGGGCTCGGGATTCGGAGCAAGGCCGTCCGTCATCCTAAAAAAGAAGAACTCAAGCTCAGGTCCAACTTTGTACTCAAACCCATCCTCTTTGAGTTTCTTCAAAGCATGTTTTAGGTTCCCCCTTGGATCTCCCTCAAATGGTTTCTCATCAATTGTATAAACATCGCACATCATCCTTGCAACTTTATTTTCTGTCCAGGGTAGAAAACAGAAGGTTTTTAGGTCCGGCTTGAGCAGCATGTCGCTTTCATGGATTCTTGCAAACCCTTCAATGGAGGAGCCGTCAAACCACAAGCCGGAGTTGAGCGCATCCTCCAGCTTATCCCTGGTTATCTCGCAGTTTTTGGCAATGCCAAAAATATCCACAAACTGCAGGCTCACGAACTTCAATCCGTTCTTTTTTGCATTCTTGAGTATTCCTTCCTTTAACTCATTATCACCCACAGCGTTCACCCCCAATGAGTAGCTAGCTTTAGCCGCCCAAATATATATAAGTTTGTTCCTATACTAAAAAATAGGACAAATGTCCATAATAATACCTATTTAAAATACATACATCTAAAAAATATGGTGAAAACAGGATGGGGGTGAACAGATGTTTGATGAAATGAGCATGAGAATAATACGCGAGCTCAGCAAGGACTCAAGGATGTCCTTCAGGGCGTTGTCAAAAAAGTTGGGAGTCTCCCCTTCAACCGTAATTCAAAAGGTCAGGCGGTTGGAGAGGAAGGGTGTGATACAGGGATACTCGGTCTTATTTGACTATGAAAAACTAGGCTATGAACTCACAGCAATAATCGAGGTTATGGCGAGGAAAGGCAAGTTAGTTGAGGCGGAGAGGGAGATAGCACAGCTGCCACATGTGACGGGCGTGTATGACGCAACCGGAGCTTGTGACGCCATAGTAGTTGCCAAATTCAAAAACAGAGAGGAGATGAACAGGTTTGTAAAACACCTCCTAGGCTTGAAGGGGGTTGAGAAGACAAATACACATTTTGTTTTGAATGTGGTCAAGGAGGACTTCAGTCATCTCCTATAAAAATGATTATTAATGTTCTACAACAAAATCTATCTCACGCCGTGGTAGCTCAACCTGGGAGAGCATTCGGCTGAAGACCGAATGGTTGCCGGTTCAAATCCGGCTCACGGCATCTGCGGCTGTAGTCTAGTCTGGTTAGGACTCGAGCTTGCCAAGCTCGCGAGCCGGGTTCAAATCCCGGCGGCCGCACTTGCGATCGTAGTCTAGCCTGGTAGGACTTTGGCCTTCCAAGCCAACGACCCGGGTTCAAATCCC